>JANMLS010000115.1:0-12337 GCA_031372675.1 Verrucomicrobiaceae bacterium | reverse complement strand
TTCCGCGATGCGGACGGCGACGAGATCATCGTGAAAGCCCAAGGCGGCAGAGTGAATGCAGACATGTTCACCTTTAGCCCGACGGGAGATTTGCTGCTCGTGGATTTGAATGCAGGCTGGAATCCAAAGCCCGGCGCGAATTTGGTATTCTTTGTCAAACAGAGCGGCGGCGACGGTTTGCTCAACATCGGCGCAATCACTGGCAGCGAGATGAATCTTGGGAAAATTTCCATCACCGGAGACATCGGCCAGATCGATCTCACGCCGCTCAATTTGCTGAAGCCAGTATTGAAGCAACTCGTCGTCGGCAGTTTTGGAATGATGGGAGCGGCGAATCAAATCCCCGGCACCATCGATCCACTCGTCAGCGAAATTGCAGGCTCGGTTTCCCGTATCCAAGTGCAGCGCAACATCCAGCTCGCGAGTCTGCGGATTGACGGAAAACTCGGCAGCATCACCATCGGAGGCGAGTTCAACGGCACAGGTGCGCTCGATTCCGCACAGCTCGCATCCCTCGGCCTCGCCACCGCAGGCGTCGCGGGTGGAGGCACGCTTGCAAACTCCGGCCTCAATGCAGGCAGCATCGGAAATCTCAATATCAAGCAATCGCTCAACAACGCCGCCGTGCAGAGCGGCGGCAACATCGGCAGCGCCTCCGTGAGCGGCTCCATCAATAAAGGAGCCATCGTCGCGGGCGGAAAAATCGGTGTGGTCAAAGTGTTCCAATCCATCACCAGCGATGATTTGAATGCACCCAGCGTCATCGCCGCCCGTGGCCGTCTGGAGCCGAAAAATGCCGGAGCCGCCATCGCTATCAACAGCTTCATCGTCCGTGGCGAAGTGAGGAACGCCGAGATACTCATCGGCTACGACTCCACATTTGCCGCAGTGAATCCAGACGCCGGGCTTGGCACCATCACCGTGAAAGGAAACTGGACCGCATCCAGCCTCGCAGTTGGCATCGAGGACGGCATGGATGACGGCTTCGGACAAAACGACACCATCATCCCAGAAGCTGCGCCAGACAGCATCTTCGCGCGAATTGCAAACATCGTCATCGGCGGAACCGTCACCGGAACCGTGGCCGGTGGAGACTCCTTCGCAATCACCGCACAACGTATCTTCAACGCAAAAATCGGCGGCATAAAACTCGCCCTCGACAAGCTCCTGCCCGACGACCTGCTCCTCGGCGGAACCACCGATTTCCGCCTCAAGGAAATATCCTGATCGAATTGACCGAGTGGTCATGCCAGGAGCTTTGAGTTTTAGCGGAGGACACGCGCAATCCGTTCGGCAGCTTTGAAGCCAGCCAACGCATAGACCACCCGATATGCCAGCGGCGCGGCGGGGCCTGATTTGCGGAAAAATCCACGGGCTTTTCGTTCCGAGCAATACGCTGCGGCTTCGGCGAGATCGGAGCGGGCCAGTGTTCGAGCTTGTTCAAAGAACACCTGACCCGCTGCATCGCGATGGAGTTGCGTGAGTTGTTGCGACGATGCCAGCCAGCCAAGCATCGTATCAATCAAGCTAGTGCGAGTGTGCGCAACCAAGCGCGGGTCTTTGCGGCAAAGCGTTTCCTCGCTCCAAATGCGATACACAGCGCCGGGAGTCTGTGCGTGGCGGAACTGCATTTCCGCCATCAAAGCGCGGAGATAAAGCTCGTGCTCCTGGCAGCACGGCTGGTCTTCCTTCCAGCCGCCAAGCTGCTCCAGCGCACTGCGCCGCCACAGTGCGCCGCCGGTTTGTGGAATGCGCCAGCGAATCCATTGCGTGAAAATATCGTCGTCCGGTGAGGTGTCGCTTTTTTCCCGCGAGGATGCGCTGTTTTTCCACGTCTCGATCCAGACGGGGCTGTAAATCACATCGGCTTTTGAATCAGCGCCAGCCTCATCCAGTTGCGTCAGAATTTTTCCGGGTTCGAGATAATCATCTGCATCGAGAAACTGCACCCACTCGGCGGAACCCTGTCGCCATGCGAGATTGCGGGCTGCTGTCGCGCCTTTTCGTGGCCCGGTGAGGACTTGGATTTGTGATCCAAACTCGCGTGCAATTTCGAGTGATCCATCCGTCGAGCCGTCGTCCACGACGATGACCTCCGGCTCCACGCCAGTTTGGTCGAGTGCGCTTTGCACGCATTGCCGCAGCCAGCTTGCGGCGTTGAAGCACGGGATGCAGATCGTCGTTTTCATCGTGTGAGTGCCCGCTGCCATTCTTCGTAAAGCCAGAGCGCGTAAAACGTGTAGCGACCTTCCCACTTCCCGGCGAGGTAGTCGTCCCATGCTTGGCGTAGGAGTGGACGTTCGAGCTGTGCGCAGACTGCGGAATTGCTGGCAAAAAGTGCGCCTTCGATTTGCTCCCGAAGCGGACCCGCAAACCATGCGTCGAGAGGAACGGGGAAGCCCTTCTTCGGGCGGGTCATGTCTTCGTTCAGTTTTCGCCCCAGAGTTTTTCGGAGGATGAATTTGCCCACGCCGGATTCGTGGAGTTTCAACGAAGAAGGAATCCTCGCGGCGACCTTCGCGACTTCGACATCGAGAAGCGGTGTGCGCAGCTCGATGCTCGCACCCATGCTCATTTTGTCGGCTTTTTGGAGGAGCGATTCGGCGAGCTGCCAGTCAATATCTAGCGCGAGCAGAGTGCTGAGTGCATCTTGCTGTTGGCGGACCAACGGCGCAAGTTTTGCAGCGCGCACGAACAAACCGGCGAGCTGATTGCTGCTTAGTCCGCGAGGATTTCGCATGTCGCCCGGCAGTCCTTCACAGCGCAGCAGCAGCGTCTCCGCAGCGCGGACGAGCGATGTGCGTTGCAGTAGTCGCTGCCAGCGCGACGCGCTTTTGAAATCAGGCTTCGGAAGCACTCCGCGCAGTCTGCGGAACAAATCCGAGCGATGCAAAGTGGAGAGCATTCCGCCGTAGCGGCCATATCCACCGAACAGCTCATCGCTCCCCTCGCCGGAAAGCAGCACCTTCACATGACCACGCGCAAAGTGGCATATTTCCATGACTGCAAAGCACGCGGGGTCGCCCACTGGCTCATCGAGTTGCTCTGCTATCCGCCCGATTGCGGAGGCGAAATCGGATGCGCCAAGCTCAAGCGTGTGATGCGTGGATTGGATTTCCCGCGCAGTCTCCGCCGCGCCGAGCAGCTCGGAATCCTGTGCGCCAAATCCCACGGTGAAAGTCTGCATCGCGCCGCCCGTGAGTTCCTGCGCATAGGCGACCACCGTACGGCTATCGAGTCCGCTGCTGAGTAAAACGCCGAGCGGAACATCGGCACGAAGGTGCAGCCGCAGACTGTCTTTCAGCGCGGCATCCAGCGCATCCATCGCCTCATTTTCATCCGTGAGGTCCGGCACCTCGTTGATTTTGTAGCGCCAGTATTTCTGTGGCAAAGCTGGCTCCACGAAATCCAGCGGGAGCTTGATGAATGAACCCGCTGCGAGCTTGTGGATGTGCTGGAAATGCGTGCGCGGTGGCGGGAGCGAAAGCCATGATGCGTAGTCGAGAAATGCCTCCGGCGATGGCTCTCGCGACACCCACGGAAGCGCAAAGAGCGACTTCATTTCCGAGGCGAATGCAAAGCGGCCCGGTGCTGATGTGTAGTAAAGCGGCTTCTGCCCGAAGTGATCGCGGGCGATCAAAATACTGCGACGTGCGTGGTCGAGAATCGCAAACGCAAACATCCCGCGCAGCCGCATGAACATTTGCTCCCCGCATTCCTCGTAAAGATGAACGAGCGTCTCGGTGTCGCTCTCCGTCTGAAACTTGTGCCCGCGTGCCTCAAGGTCGCGGCGCAACTCGCGGTAGTTGTAGATTTCCCCATTAAAAACAACGCCCACGGTTTTGCTCTCATTCCAAATCGGCTGCGATCCGCCTTCGAGGTCTATGATGGAAAGCCGCCGCATTCCCATCGCAAATCCATTTTGCACATGAGTCCCTTCGCCGTCCGGCCCGCGATGGATGATTCTCGCAAGCATCCTGCGCAACTGCGACCCCGCCTCCGCTTCGGGTAATTCGCGCTCTATGAATCCAGCAATGCCGCACATGTTGAAATCACGGTGTAGCAGTTGCAGAAATGATTTCCAGCAAGCGCTCTACTTTCTCGCCATTGCGCGGCGGTAGCCGTCGAGTGTGAGTTTTGCGACACGATTCCAGTCTGTCGCAGTGCGCCATCCTGCTGCGGCTTCAAAGTCGGCCTTGTTGGAAAGTGCAGCACTCAGGCAGGTGGCGAAGTCGTTTTCGATAGCCTCAAAGCGGTGAACTAGCGGACAGGGTTCATCGAAAACCACGGTATCGAGTCGGCGCGGAAGCAGCATCGGGAGTCCCCACGAACGCGCGAGATTCGCTGCGCCGGAGGTGAAGATTTTCCGGTAGTTAAAAATCGCGCAGTCAGCAGCGCAGAGGTAGTCGCGCAGCAAGCGATCATCCAGCCATTCAAAACGAACGATGATGTTCGCGGCATCGCCGATTCTGTTTTGGATATGCTCGCGGTATTCATTGTTCATCGGCTTTCCAGCGATGACGAGAAGGGCATCAGGGTTGTTCTTTTTCCACCAATCAATGACTTCCTCCTGCCCTTTGTAGGGTTCGACCATGCCGAAGATGAGCGCGATTTTTTTGCCCGATGGCAGCGCAAGCGCACTCCTTGCCTCCGCAGAAGAAATGGGCGCTCCGAGCGTCACGGAGAGGTCGCCGTGAGGGACGACATCGATCTTTTCCGCCGATACTGAAAATGTTTCGACGAGTTGTTTCTTAGCGATTTCCGAATGCGCAAAAACAACGTCCGATTTGCGGTAAGCGCAGCCGACATTTGCCGTGGCGAATGACTCTGCACCGCGATTGTGCGGAGCGAGGTTGTGAGCGGTTGTTGCCAGGCGGATATTGCGGAGCGAGAGGCGCAAATCGATTTGGAAACGCGCTCGACGCCACCAGTCCCAGGCGTCTCCGCGCGGCGGAAAATACGCTTCGGGCCAGTGGAGATGGAGGATGTCTGCCTTTATCAAACGCACCGCGCGGGACAGCGGGAGAAGGCGTTTGTAGCCTTGCAGAAAACGAACATTCACACCGAGGCCGCGCAGCGCATCTGCGAGGAGGCGTTGGTAGGGCACTCCGTCCGACCAGTCCGGCGCGAAGATGACATTCATCAGAACTTATCTTTTGGCAGAAGGAAGGGCGCGAGCTTCGCGATTCCCTCGGCATAAAAACGATCACGCACGGCACCAACATAATGCCGCACGATGGTGTCTGAGGATGTGTGCTTGCCGAGCGATACTTCGTAGGTCTTCGGGAGCAGTCCGCCGCGACCATGCCGCGATGCGCAGAGTGCGATAAGAGTCTGCTCGATGCGCCAGATGTGGCCTTTTAGAATGCTGGTCTGCGCCATGATCTGCTCGCAGAAATCGAGGTCGAATGCCGGGCGCTGCATGAGGCACAGGCCGCTGTTCACGCGCGGCCACAGCTTCACGCCGAGTTCGTCCCAAGCGTTTTCTTTAGTCACGAGCGAGGCTTCCTCAACGTCTTCGTTGAAAAGGCAGTCTTTGGAATCGCTGTTCACCCAGTTCATGATTTCGGGCGGGTAGCGGAAAAAAAGCAGGTCGCTATCGAGGATGATGAATCGCTCGGCATCGGCGAAATGCGGGATGTCGAAAATCTTTTGCGCGAGCGGATGTTTGCTGCGGTATTCGTGGCAGAGCGGGAACGGGCGAAGCAGTTTATCCATCGCGAGGTCCGCGTCGCTGCGGGGGATAAAACGCGCGGTTCGGAACATTGCGGAAAGTGTTTTTCTGGCGACGCCGGGCAGCGTTCCATCGTCGTGAATCACCACGCGCCAAGTCTGCTCGGTGGCGGTGAACCAACTCGCCAGCATCCATGCGCACAGCATCCAGTCATCCTTGCCGGTCAAAACATGCACGGGGACTGTCGCGGGCGTCTCGCTCCAGTAAGGCCATGTCCATTTCGTGATGAGAGGCTTTGTATTGTAATCATGGTAGCTCGCCGCCCATCCGCGCTTCATGTCGCGGCGAAGATTCATCCATAGTCTGCCAAGGGAAATCATGTAGTGGCTTTGGATCGTTTAATACCCAGTGCTTTTGCAAGGCCCGATTGCATCCGACTTCTCGCGGAAGCACTGAGGAGCCATCCAGGATTTCGTAAAAAAGCCCGCGCAAAAGAAGGACGATGGCCATGCGAATCGGCAGTTTCGCCGAGCTGGTAGCGGTCGTATTCGATTTGCGCGAGTAGGCTCCAGCGGTTCCACGGCGAGAGCAGTTTGTCGGCAGTGAGATGCCGGCAGACAATCGAGCGAATCTCCCGTGCGGCGAGCTTGGCTTGCGAGGATTTCTGCCCTGCGTGGATTCGGAAATCGGCGAAAAACTCCGGGATGTGCGCAACTCGTGCGCCGCTAATGAAGCAGCGAACCCAGAAATCGTAATCGAACGCGAGATGATAGCCGGTGTCGAATTCGCCGACTTTTTCAAACAGCGAGCGTCGGAAGAAAACCTCCGGCTGCACCCACTGCCTGCGTCCCCACCAGACGCGATAAATATCGAGCACTTCGCCGATGTCGCGGATGGAACCCGTGTGATGGCCGGTGAAATTGCTGCCTTCATCAATCCAATTCACCTTTCCGAACACGAGATCGATTTCGGGATGCGCGGAAAAATAATCCAGCACGCGCTGCGCTGTTCCGCGCACGATGCGGTCGTCGCCGTTAATGAATCCGATGATCTCTCCGCCCATCTCGCGAAACGATTTATTGATCGCGTCGGCCTGTCCGCTGTCGGGCGCAGAATGGACGGTATCGCCCGGACGTTTCGCAGCATTTGCAAGCGCCAGCGTGTCGTCCGTCGAGCCGCCATCCTGGAGCCACCAGCGAAGAGCCGCGCCTTCTGCACTCAGCGAAGCGAGTGTTTCGCCGAGGAATCGCCCTGCGTTCAAAACCGGGACTGCGAGGACGAGCGGCGTCATTTTTCCCGATGCTCCTCCGCGATTTCCGCCGTGGTCCAATTCATCGTCGGGCACACCACGCCGGGCCAGGTTTCGGGGAAGTGCGATGACTGATTTCCAGCGCCGGAGATGAGGAGATTCATGAACTCCGTCATGTGCATGATGTAGCGCACACCAGCGAGGTCGGCCTGCACGCCAAGCGCATACATGCGGCGATTGAGAAGCCCGCCCGGAATGCGGCAGGTGGTGCGAAAAAGACCCGGCTCGTGGACTTCGCGCTGGAAGGTGTGGTCGGTCGCTTGAAACGCCAGCTCGCCTTCCTGCGTCGTGAGCTGAATGCGGAAGCGCAAGTCGCGCAGAGGCGCGATGACGCGGTAGCTGATTTCCACATCAATAAAATCTGCCGCTTCAAAAGTCGTCTGCGGATTGTCCGAAACATCCAGCGTGCGGATGCGCTGGATGCGCATTTCGGCATTGCCCGGCGGATCGTTGCGGTGCCGCCAATCGAGGTCGCCGTGCTTGCTCGCGTCGTCCGGCACGGTTGCGGCGAGGTAGCGGGAAATCACATCCGCTGGTGAGCCGGAAAATGCGACGGTTCCGTTTTCGATGAGGATCGCTTCGCGGCAAAGTGCGCGGATTGCGGACATGTTGTGGCTCACGAAAAACACCGTGCGGCCCTGCCGATTTGCCACGTCGCCCATTTTGCCGAGGCACTTTTTCTGGAAGCCCGCATCGCCGACGGCGAGCACTTCATCAATGAACAAAATCTCCGGCTCCAGATGCGCCGCGACTGCGAATGCGAGGCGGACAAACATGCCGCTGGAGTAGCGTTTTACCGGCGTATCGAGGAATTGGGAGACTTCGGAGAACTCCACAATTTCGTCGAACTTCGCTGCGATTTCCCAGCGCTTCATTCCGAGGATTGCGCCGTTGAGGAAGATGTTATCGCGCCCCGTGAGTTCGGGGTGAAATCCTGTGCCGACTTCCAGTAGCGAGGCGAGGCGGCCACGCAAGATAGCGCGTCCCGACGTAGGCTCCGTGATGCGGGAGAGGATTTTCAGCAGCGTGGATTTTCCCGCGCCATTGCGTCCGACGATGCCGACGATTTCACCAGGCATCGCGGAAAATGAGACATCCTTTAGTCCCCAGAAAGTGTTCGGTTTTGGGCCACGACGGTTTGCTGCGATGCGGTCGTCATCGTTCGATGCTTTCTTGGTGTTTCGGCCAAGGATGCGCTCGAAAGTATCGCGCAGACTCGTCGCGCCGATGCTTCCGAGTTGGAACAGCTTGGAAAGATTTTGGACTTCGACGACCGGTTTCATAGCCCAAAAAGTTGCCTGCGCACGGCACCAAGCCACGGACGGAAAATAAACAAACTAGGCCGCGAAACTGCGGCCCGAATGAGCGATGCGAGACGACCTGCGCGAGACGATGGCAAAGCGCCGACTTCGATCTGCCGCACCGCGAACCACTTTTTCTGAACAGCGATTTCGCGTGCGAGTTCGGCCTGTTGATCCGCAGGAAGGTGCTGGATGTGAGACTCGGCGATTCGGATTTCCTCTTGGGTAAATCGGTACGCGTTTCCATCCTTCACCGTCTTGCACTGCTCGTGCCAGCGCCAGCGGCCAAGCACCTCCGGGATGCGGTGAAACTGTACGCCGGAAAAAATCGCCCGCGTGTAGTAATCCATGTCCATCGAGTAATGGTAACTCTCATCGAGCGGGCCGAGTTTTTCGTAAAGACTGCGCCGCATGTAGGTGACGTTTGAGCAGGAGAAAACATGCTGCACATTGCGTTTCCACGGCATGAGATACTCGATCTTCCGCGCAGGCTCCTGCGGCGTCACCGTGTCTCGCGGACCCGCGTAATCGAAAATTTCGCTGATGCCGCCGATCCACTCCACGGCAGGATTTTGAAACAACTCTGCTGCGCGTTGCAGGGAACCCGGCGAGAGCAAATCGTCGCTGTTGAGATACGCCCAAATTTCACCGGTGCTGCGGGCGAGGCCTTTGTTAATCGCGTGGGTCTGGCCGCTGTCTTTGATGCTTTCCCATAGCGCGATGCGGTCGCCGTATTTCCGAAGGACATCCACCGTGTTGTCGGTGCTGCCGCCGTCCATGACGATTAATTCCAGCGCGGGATAGTTCTGATCGAGTGCGGAGAGCAGTGATTCCTCGATGAATGTGCCCTGATTGAAGGACGGTATGATGATGGAGATGCGGGGATGATTCATCGCGAAAAAGGAAATGGTTTTCTGAGCGTGTCGCGCTCTATGAGTCGCCATGAAAGGCCCGCGATGCAAATGGTGATAGCCAGCGCAATCGCGCCGCCTGCGAAGAACAGCGACCAGCCGGAAAGATTGCCGCGCAGCGTGCCAGCGAAGACGGCGTGCAGGATGAGATCATGCCAAAGGTAGATGCCGAAGGAGATCGTCCCCGCAGCCGCGATCCAGCGCGTGGAAAATGCGCGGGCGAAGTGCCGCGAACGCGCGAGCGATGCAGCGAGAACGGCGAGGATGACTGCATTCAGCGGCCAGCCGAGTGCGCTGGTCGAGCGCCACGCGGCTTCTTCGCCGAATGTGATGAGCGCGATGGTGGAGAGCATCGCGACTGCGCAGATGACATCGGCAAAAGTCGCGGTGCATTTTGCGCGGAGCACGGCGTATGCGGCGGCGATGCCAAATGCGAAGAGCTTGAGAAACGAGAAAATCGTTCCGCTTATCACGGCTCCATCTGCCGCAAGGAAGCGGTCGGGAATGATGGGCGCGAGCGTTTTGAGCAGCGCGATGGCTGCGAAATCCACGGCGCAGCAAACCGCGATGAGCAATGCGATGGCGGCAGGTCCGCCGATTTTTCTGAATGCAAAACCGACACACTGCATGATGAGCGGAAGCAGAAGGTAGAATTGGAACTCGATGCCGATAGTCCACAAGTCGGGATGTGCGCCGTAGTAGGCGTAATCCGCGAATGGATGCAGAAACGTGGCGTGGAGCAGGAAGTCCAGTGAGCCGAAAAAAGTGTACGTCCCGCCGCGCAGAAGATACACCGCGACGAGCACGGCGTAGTAGGCTGGTACGATGCGGCACATGCGCCGCCATAGATAGCGTGCGGTGTCGGGCGCGGGTTGTTGCGCGAGGATTGCCCGCCAGAATGGGAGCGAGAGAAGCAGGCCGGAGAGGATGAAGAAAATCGCAACGCCGATGTCGAATTTGCGCAGGAGAAACTCGGCGTTGAAACTGCCAGCGGCGAGCACGAGCGGCTCGGTGCTGGATGGCTGGGCGTTCCAGCGCAGGTGGTAGAGAAACACCATCAGGCAGGCGACGCCGCGCAGTCCGTCGAGTCCCGGAATCCTTGAATCGTGGGTGTTCATCGCTGTTCTCCGAGTGCTTCGAGTTTGGTTTCCAGACGCGGGCAGACGGTGCCCGGCCAGCGTTCTGGGAATTGCGAAAGATGATTTGGCGAGCCGCCGACGGTGAAAGGGAGATAGGGCGCGGAGGCGAGAATGTGGCGATGGCCGGGCGCGTCGCAGGATGGCGAAACTGCGTAGGCGCGGCGATTGAGAATGCCGCCGGGAATCGTCACGATGGTCCGGTAGTCGCCGGGGCTGATGATGCTGGCGTGCAGCTCGTGGTCGGTCGCGACGAATGCGAGTTCGCCGTCGGATGTGTAAACTGCAATCAGCAGCCGTCCGCCGCGAATCGGCTGGAGGACGCGGTAGCACAGCTCGATGCGGATTGGTTCGGTGGAATCGAACAGCGCGGAGACTTCGCCACGGCTGTTGGTGAGCGTGAGCGATTGCAGCCGCAATTCCTCGGAAGCGGGCGCGTCGGCATTTTCCCAAGCGAGACGTCCGGGGACTCCTCCGCCGCCGCCGCTTTGCGTGGTGGCGAGATAGCGCGTGATGACTTCATCCGGCGGGCCGCTCATTTTTGCGGTGCCGTCTTCGATGAGGACGGCGCGGGTGCAGAGCGAGCGGATTGCGCCGAGATTGTGGCTTACGAAAAAGATCGTCCGTCCGCCTTGCGCGGCGACGTCGCCCATTTTGCCGAGGCACTTTTGCTGAAAGCCCGCGTCGCCGACGGCGAGGACTTCGTCCACGAGCAAAATCTCCGGCTCAAGATGCGCGGCGACGGCGAAAGCGAGGCGCACGAACATGCCGCTGGAGTAGCGTTTTACGGGCGTGTCGAGGAAGCTCCCGACTTCCGAGAAGTCCACGATTTCGTCGAACTTCGCCTGGATCTCACGGCGCTTCATTCCGAGGATTGCGCCGTTGAGGAAGATGTTTTCGCGGCCTGTGAGTTCGGGGTGAAATCCCGTGCCGACTTCGAGTAGCGAGGCGATTCGACCGCGCAGGGTGATGCGTCCTTTGGTCGGCTCCGTGATGCGCGAGATGAGTTTGAGCAGCGTGGATTTGCCTGCGCCGTTGCGCCCGATGAGGCCGATGATTTCGCCGCGCTGTACGGAGAGATTGAAATCGCGGATGCTCCAAAATGTGCCCGGCTGATCTCCGGTGCGTGCGCCGAAGTCGGGCGTGCTGTTTTCTTTTCCGCGACCGAGCAGGCGGCGCAGCATTCCGCCGAGAGTGGAGGATTCCTGCGTGCCGACGCGGTATCGTTTGGAGACGCCTTCGATCTCTACGATGGGCTGCTGTGTTTGCACCGCTGTCATTTACACGCTGTCCACCACGGTGCGCTCGGCGCGGTTAAATGCAGCCACGCCGAGAATCAGCGCGAGGACCGCGATGAGTGCGGAGTTCGCGAGCATTTGCGGCATGTGCGGAGTGGACCACTTCCCGCCGAGGAGCAGGACATCCCGCGTGGCTTCGACGATGGGAGCCATCGGGTTCACCCAGCAGAGCCAGTAAAAGCTGGGATGCTGGTCCATTTTCGCCATCGGATAAAACACTGGCGATGCAAACATCCACAGTTGCAGCATCACGGGAGTGAGGTGCGAAAGGTCGCGGTATTTTGCCGTGGATGCCGCAATGAGCAGGCTCACGCCGAGGCTCAGGACGCCTGTGAGAATCATCAGCGGGAAGAACAGCAGCACGTTTGCTCCCATGTGAATATCCGCGCCAGAAAATGCGTAGAAAAGGTAGAACGCGACGAAGACGATGAATTGCAGAACGAGCGCGAACATATTCGAGATGGACGCCGCAATCGGCACGACGAGGCGGGGAAAATAGACCTTCCCGAAAAGATGCGAGTTCGCCGTGAACGTCGCCGCGCCCGTGGTTACGTTTTGCGAAAAGTAGCTCCACGGCAGCAGTGCGCAGAGATTGAAAATAATGTCGGGCACTTTCCCCGTATCCACTCCGCCGATGCGATTGAAAGCGATGCTCATCACCAGCGCAGTGAGCAGCGGCTGGATGACAAACCACAGCGGGCCGAGCAC
>JANMLS010000111.1:0-9614 GCA_031372675.1 Verrucomicrobiaceae bacterium | reverse complement strand
AGATCGAGTGTGGAGGAGAAGAAGGGCGCGTCCGGCTCGAGCCACGGAGCCCATTTCGATTCGGCGAAGGCGGCGGCGGGAAGAAAGAGGAGCGCGAGGAAAGGCGCGGCGGAAAAACGGAGCGGTGTTTTCATCGCGGATGCTTCACGCGCCGACGCGCTTTTTGATTTCCTTCAATTGCGCGGCCTCGGGTTTGACCTTGTAGAAATCGTCAAGCGGATAGCAGCCGCTGATCAGTCCATTGCGCGGCGCGGTCGTGCAGTCGCTGAATGTGCGGCAGATGAATTTTTTCTCCACCGGCTTGCCGCTCATCGCATCGGCAAGCATCGCCGGATATGAGAGCACCGCGCGCCCCACGCCGATTGCGTCCGCCCAGCCTTTTCGTAAAACTGCTGAGGCCACTTGCGGGAGAAACTCCTGCAAATACGTGTAAGCAGAGCCAATCACGTAAAGTCCGCGCGGTGCACGGCTCTTGATTTCGCGCACGGCCTGGATCTGCCGCGCAACATCAATGAGCGGATCGTAAGCTGGCTGGTAGCCATCGCTCGGTGGGAACGCAGCGGGGCGCTGGATGTGCGGCACGTAATAAGGCGAGCCAGCCGTGGTATTCAGCACTTTGATTCCCAGTTCGCCACACAGCGCGACAAAACGGTGCGTCTCGGTGAGGTCTATTTCGTCGGGATTATTTTCATTCACACCAAAGCCGTAGCGATACGGCACATGCGCGGCAATGTCCTCCGGGATTCCGGGGCCGAGCTTGCCCGGCTGTGCGCGTGTCGGGTCCGGGCGGTATGGGATTTTGTCAAAAAGACTTAGCCGTACGCCAAACTCGATTGCGTTTCCATCGGCGCGGATTCCCTCCACGATCTCGCGGAGAATGCGCGTGCGATTCTCGAAGCTTCCGCCGTATTTTCCGGGCCGCGTGTGTGCGCCGAGAAACTCGTGCAGCAGGTAACCGTGGCAGTGTTTGATGTCCACGAAGTCCGCGCCCACTTCCCACGCAATCCGCGCCGCGCTAATGTAGTCGCGGATGAGCTGTTCGATCTCCGCATCGGTGAAAACTTGATCATCGCTCGTCACCTTGAAGCGCGGGTCGAGAATCGGATGACGGAATGCGACTCGCGGCTCGAATCGCTTCTTTTCATTCGGGCGGCAGAAGCGCCCGGAGTGTGTGAGCTGAAAACCGATCACCAAATCATCCGTCGTCCCGTATCGCTCCAGATGCGCTTTTTTCAAAATGCCCATCAACTCCGCCATCCCCGTTTTGTTTTCCTCCACGATGATGAGCTGATTCGGATTCGCCCGTCCGTCCGCACGCACCGCCATCGCTTCCGCGCCGCAAATCATCTTCGCCCCGCTCTCGCCGAAGCGCTGCCAGCGTCGGCGCATCTCGTCGCTCACGCCACCAGTCGTCGTGCCGTCCCAGCCTTCCATCGGGTGAATCACGATCCGATTTCCGGGCCGCTTGCCGTTGATCAAAATATCCGCTGGCGCTGAAATGGGAGAATCTGCCGCGTTGATTTGCTCCACAGGAATCTCGATTCCCAACGAGGAGCAAAGCGCCTGAAAATCCTCCAGCGTTTTCAAAGAACCGAGGCGGACGAGTGGAGTTGGGTTTGGTGTGCTCATGTTGGGAAGCCGACGCTGCCAACTCGCGCATCGCACGTAAAAACAAAAGCGGAGCCGCCTTTCGACGACTCCGCTTGTTGTGAGTTTTTTGCTATTTGCTATCAGCGTTTGGCTATTGCGCCAAAGCCAGCCGGCAAAGTGCTAGTCCATGTAATCGTTGATGATGTTTTCAAACATCTCCTGACGCCCGCTCGCTGGGAGCAGGCTGTCCGGCAGGCCAAGCGCGTGTTTTTCGAGGCTGGCGAATGTCGCTTTTTTGCTCGCGATGGTTTTGCCGATTCCGCTGCCGTAGGTCGCGTAGCGGTCTTTCACGAGTCCATCGAGCACGCCGTCCTGAATGATTGCGTGGGCGATTTTCAGGCCGCGCGCAAATGCGTCCATGCCGCCGATGTGCGCGTGGAAAAGGTCCACAGGCTCGTAGCTTTCGCGGCGCACTTTTGCGTCGAAGTTTAGACCGCCGGTTTTGAATCCGCCCATCTTCAGTAGCTGGAGCATCATTTGCGTGGTCATGTAGATGTTCGTCGGGAACTGGTCCGTGTCCCAGCCGATCAGCTCGTCGCCAGTGTTTGCATCAATGCTGCCGAGCGCGCCTGCGTTTGCGGCGACGTTCAGCTCATGCTCCACGCGATGAAGCGCGAGCGTGGCGTGGTTGGTCTCAATGTTCAGCTTGAAGTGATCGAGCAGTCCGTATTCACGCAGGAAATTGAGGCAAGCCGCGCTGTCGCTGTCGTATTGGTGCGTGGAGGGTTCGCGCGGCTTTGGTTCGATGTAAAACTGGCCTTTGAAGCCAATCGCTTTTTTGTAATCCACCGCCATGTGGAGGAAGTGCGCGAGGTTGTCCACTTCGCGCTTCATGTCCGTGTTCAAAAGCGTGGCGTAGCCTTCGCGTCCGCCCCAAAACGTGTAGCCGAGACCGCCGAGGCGGTGCGTGACATCCATCGCTTTTTTCACCTGCGCCGCTGCGATTGCGTACACATCCGCATTCGGGCTGGTGGCCGCGCCCTGCATGTAGCGCGGATGCGAGAAAAGACACGCCGTGCCCCACAGGAGCTTGATGCCCGTCTTTTTTTGCAGCACTTTCAAATGGTCTGCCACCGCGTCGAGCGCATCGCTGCTGGCTTTGAGATTTCCGAGTTCAGGAGCCACATCGCGGTCGTGGAAGCAGTAGAAATCCATGCCGATTTTTTGCATGAACTCAAAGCCCGCGTCGGCCACGCGCTTCGCGTTTTCGATGGACGTGCCGCCGTCATCCCAAGGGCGAAGGCGCGTGCCGCCGCCAAACGGATCGCCGCCGGTGCCCTTGAGCGCGTGCCAGTAGGCCATCGAGAAGCGAAGGTGGTCCTTCATCTTCTTTTTGCCTACGACTTCGTCCGCATTGTAGTGGCGGAACGCGAGACGGTTTTTCGTCTTCGGTCCCTCGTATTTGATGCTCCCGATTTTCGAGAAGTATTCCTGACTCATGTTTGTGTGTGGTTTTTGGTTTTCTGAGTGATAGCGCCGAACGCTCGGCCCAGCGCAGAGGAGCGGGACAGTGAACACTCCAGCGGATTGTTTCCAGAATTGTTTAATGACACAGCCTTTGAAGCGGGGAGATGAGGGGGATTACATGCGCTTCAAGAGCCGCTACGAATCAAGTCCTCGGAGCAGCTCCTGCCAACTGCATCCCATCGCATATTTCGCTGACTCAGTAATGTTTCTTTTCACCCACGGAATTGAAGCAATCTCCGAAGATATTCTTCGCTATCGAGCAGAGGGCAATGCGGTTCGATGGGCCTAAGCCCTTCACTCATTTACTACAACTCAATCTATGAATAACCCTGCCCCCAAAAGCCTCACCGCCCGTTTCCGTGCGTTTTTTACCAACAGACTTTGCTTGAGATGGTTTGCGCATTTTGCGCTGGTTGAGGTGCTCATATTTTGTGTGGTTTTTATGCCTTCTATGGCGGCGAATGCGGCTTTTACGGCACCCAATGGGAATTTCAAAATTTGGGTCGAGGCGGGTAAGGATCGAAGTCAATTCGCGATCCAAAATCCGAGTACTCAGACTTCCGTCTCAGGGCTGGGTGGCGGAGACCTTATCGGGCCAATTGGGAGGAAGCTCTCAGGGAATTACCCTGCCGCACCGAATGGGTTAGTGCTCCGGGATTTGACGACAAATGAAGTAGCTCCGTTGCCTGATAATGGAAATGGCGATGTGACGATTCCTCCAAGCGCATGGACGGGCAGCACAGGAAGCACACGGAGAGTCACTTTTCTCGTCGAAGATTATCGGGGAGTGCACCAGTTTGCCGTCCGTCAGGAAAACGGAACAACTTACTCCGCAACAGTGGAGCCGATGTGGGGGTATTGTTTCTGGTGGCAGGTGGGGCCAAATGAGGAGGATTTGGTCTCCGCTGAGGATCCGGCGGGGCACTACTATGTGTCGGCAACATTTGATCCGAGCCAGCCTTTCCGCTTGTTGGACCTCACTTGGAATCAGCAGTGTATGATCGGCAAGACATTCGCTACTTGGGACTCGTGGACGCCGATTTCTGCTCCGCCGCCGTTGCAAGAAGTCCGGGTAGTGCTTCCGGCGTTTGCTGCGAATCAAAACTTCACCGTTCACACGCAGGTTCCTTGGGGGCCGGTTATGCAACAGGTAGCCACAGCAGTGCCGACTGCAAATTATAGTAATTGGGCGATCAACACTTCGAGTAATCTTGTGTCCCAAAATTGTGCGCTTCTCACATTTACCGCGCCTGTTGGTGGCTCATTTTGGATTACGAAAGGAGCTGGAGATCGATGGCCAGCGGCAAACGCAACTCAACCGGTGCCAAGTAGCGCTATGGCAATGTATTGTTTCGACGCGCTCAACTTTCCGCCTCCACCGCCGCCCCCGCAGACTGTGCCGGTAACGCTGCGAATCAACGCGGAGTGGATAGCCAATCCCAACACGGGCGTTTACAGCAGTTTCGTGGAGCAAGAGTGGCAGTTGTGGACAAACGCCGGAATGGTTGCGGAATATGCGGGCTATCAGGGCGTCAATTTCGACGTTAGCACTTTTTATTATGCCAATCACAACGGGCAGTTGATCGAGAATCCCATTTCACTGCTTACGCTGACAGCGCAAGTACCCGAAGATGTGAGTTGGTGGGTGGTCAATGCCACCACTGGCGAGACAATGCCGATTGGACAGAGGGATTTTTTCAGAGGCTGGACCCCGCACGTCCTCGCTCCGGGAGCTGTTTCGTCGCTGGATGTCCACTCCCAGCGCTTGAATCCCCCGGAATATGGCGGTGCTATCAGCATCGGGATCGCGCCTGCTGCATACGACCTTAGTTGGGCGTCAAATGGGGTGCATTGGATTTCCGTTTCAGAGTGGAATCCTTATTTTAACTCCGGCCTCTCTCTGGCAGGCGAGCTAGTTCATTACGACCGCGAGTTTTGGAACCAAGGCACCTATGAATACTACACGCTCCCTTATACGCATGTGGAGTGCGAGTTGCCAGCGGCTTGGCAGGGCGAGGCTGTTCTGGTGATCTACGACGATTATGCAGGGCTTCCATTATTCACCCTGCCGTTCTCCGCAGGCGCGACAGACGATACGACATGGCTCCCGCCTCCGCAGCCTGTTTACCTAAATATCAGCGAATCCCGCTGGGGCCACGATCTGGCACTCCGTCATGTGGACGGGCGCGAATACCCCATCTACCCCGGCCAGACGCAGGGAAACACCAGTTGGGTGCCCGGCAACGCAAGCTTCGCATGGAGCAATAGCTACTACTATTTCGACGCCAACACCCAAGCCACTCCCGGAATGGCATGGTATATCGTTGATAAGACCTCCGGCGAAACAGCGGGGTATGGGGAGACGAATCTCGCGGCATGGTATTATGTCCCACCACCACTTTTCGAGGAATTAGCTGCTGTCATTCCAAACGAGGTGTATTCCATCACGTTCACCTTGCCGAGCGAGAATCTGGCAGCGGTCATCGTTGAGGTGCGCACTCCAGACAGTGAAAATAATTGGGCGGAGATTGAGCGAATTGTGGACGGGATTGGCACCACCCAACCAATCACCCATCAGCTCTCACCTTTTCACTTCGATACGATGGGTTCACTGGATATTCGATTGAGAAGCGTTTTTGGTGATGCCGTTTCCCAAGCGTCTCAAGTTCGCAGTATCAATGTCAGCCCGACAGATTCCGACGGAGATGGACTGAGTGATCTTACGGAACAACAGCTAGGCACAAACCCTTTGCTTGCAGACACGGATGGTGACCGCATCAACGATGGGCGCGAGGTGACTATCGCGAAAAATCCGCTGGATTCGCTCGATGGGCGTGCGCCGCTTTTGCGGGTGGTTTCGGGCGGCGGGCAGGCGGCTTGGGCGGGCGATTGGGCGTTGCAGCCGGTGATTGTGCGCATCGCAAATGGGAACGATTTGCCGTTTGCCGGGCAGTCGGTGCGCGTGCGTCGCACGGCGGGGGGCGGGGGCATTGCGGCGACGTTTGCCGGTGCGACTGCGGCGGAACTTATACTCACTTCGGATGCAAACGGGCTTGCGAGTTTTTACTATCAGACGGACTCGGCGGCGGGTGCGCACACGTTTGAAATCACCAGCATGGGGTGGACGCCGGAGACTTACATCACCAGCTCGATCACGAGCGTGATGCTGGATAGCGCGACGGCACCGCCGCTGACTCCGCTGTTCGCAAACGCCCGTCTGCGCTCGCCGAAACGGGCGAAGTTAAATTGGAGCGTCGTTGGCCCTGCGGCTGCATTTTTTCAGATCGAAAAAAGCGCAGATGGCGGTGCGACGTGGACGAGTGCTGGCAGTGCTTCCGGCACGGAGACTACGTGGAATGGGGCGGCGGTGATTGGCGATCAGTTCCGCGTCACGGCGGTGAATCACCTCGGCATTGCCACTTCGGAGCCTGCGCAAATCGGCGCGTCTGCGGTGCCAAATTACGCATTCGTGGACCTCGGCACGATGCGGCCATTTTCGGTGAATAGCAGCGGCGTCATCGTCGGTTACGACTCGGCGACGGGGCGTCCGGCAAAGTGGGTGGCTGGCGTGCTTACGGAGCTTTCTGCAACGAGCGGCATCGCTACTTCCATCAACGACGCCGGAGTGATCTGCGGGACACTGTACCCATCGGGAGCGGAGACCGCTTTTCGTATTGATGAAAACGGCGTATTCACCACGCTGCCCGCGCTCACTGGCAACACGCATTCTGCATGGAAAGCCTCGTCTGCGGGCGACATCCTCGGCACGGCATCGCACGCCACATCGCAGACCATCAGCACCAGAACACTCCACGGCTACATCGGCGCATCGGATGAAGGCGTAGTCACCTACCAAAACTTCGACTCCGTGCTCGGTATCCCAAATCTCCCGCCCGCAAGCGAAGGCGCGATTTACGAGCTAGGTAAACCCGTGGAACCCGGCGAGCGCTACGCTTTTTGGCACGCACTCTTAAACGGACGCATCCCCGGCTACAGCATCACTTCAGTGGAAGGCCCGCCGCAGACCGTCACCGGCCTCGCCCGTCCCACTTCCGCACTCTGGCTCGGCGGCACCGCCCTCATGGACCTCGGCCTAGCCCTTACCGGGGGAAACGGGGGGAAACGGGGTCAGGCGAGGATAAAGAAATAAATTGCCATACAAGCCTTTGATTAATATGCAATTTTACACTTCAACATGGTTTCAAGATCACAAAAAACCTACAAATTCATTTCTTTATCCTCGCCTGACCCCATTTCCCTTGACCCCATTTCCCTCGCCTGACCCCATTTCCCTCGTAAATGCACACATAGACCGCGCAATGGGCGGGTTAGTTTCATTGATCTATCCGACAGGTCACGCACAGTCACCGCAGGACGACGCAGATTTGGATAATTATGAAGCGGGCTGGTTCAATAAGCCCAGTGGCAATATAGGTAAACGAATTCGAGGTGCGGCTGCCCGATTGATGTCTTACAACATCATTGGAGTAGACCGAGATACAGGTCTGATCATTGTCGTAACAAAACCTTTCAAAGAGCCTATTCTGCTGAAGGATGCTCAGCAGGCCCTCCTGATTTCAGGGTGTGATCTTGCGATGATTACGGACGGAGGAGGTTCAGTTGCATGTTGGTCAAAGGCATGGCCTTACGAGGGAGGCTATCTTTCACGCGAAAAGCGGCAGATTGGTAGTCCGGTTCTAGCCGAAACTGTATCCAGTTACCTTATTTTCCAACCGTGAGTGTCAAAAGAAAAAAACTATTGGTAAGATTTTCGGCATTTCTGGTGATTGTTATATCCGTTTCCTGTCTGCCTCTTTTTGAAAGAATTACCCAAATCGAACTGCGCCCCATGTTTGGGCGTGGTAGTGAGCAAAGCACTAGTGGAAACCAACATTTATCCTTGGTTGAATTTGGTGTTGAATATAATATTCTCGTCATTCCCGCTGATGACAAATGGGATTGGGAAAGACCGCTCGAAGCCTGCGGTAATGACAAGATTTTCATGAAAGCTAATCTTGGGGACGATGGGCTAATTCTCCAGATGTCTGAGTTCTCCTTCATATCGCCCAAGCGTGTTTTCCCCGTTAAATTGTATTTCCGGCGTAAGAATGTATTTATCCATGTCCATCTGAAGCCCGATGTAACTGGATCCTGGCCTAAGGAGGTGCCTTACATTGACGAGAAGCAGCAGACGGAGCAACTTGAGAAGATTGGGAAAATTATCGACGACGCTATTGGTCAACGCGCCCCACAGGTGCGCTTCGAGAGGATAAGCCCTATAAGTATCGCAGTAGCAAAGGCCACCGCGATTTGGGATCAGTGTGTTTACTTTGTAATTGGGGGAGGAAAAGATACCAATTAAACTCAAATTGCTGAAAATCTTATGAGAATTCTACTTCAGGGCACCTCTGTAATGCGATTTCAAAGATCCTCCAACGTCACCCAGGTGCTCACATTGTCATCGTCGGTCACAGCCGGGGTGGATTGGTTGGTCGGGAAAAGGGGTCACGGGAAAAGGGGTCAGGCGAGGAAAGAGAAATGAATTTAGAGCTTTGTTGTGATATTGGATGTTGAAAACCATGTTGAAGTGTAAAATCGCATCTGTCTATCTGGTGCTTGTTTGGCATTTTATTTCTTTTTCTTCGCCTGACCCCATTTCCACTATCTTACGCCCGGTCATGCCTTTCAGCCAGCATGGGACGAAAACATGCAGGACAAGAATTACGTAATCTGCGTACATGGATGGCGCAAAGGAGGCCCAGCAGCAGCCACCGCTGCCCAGTTTTACAAAGGTAGGTCGGATGAGATTACCATGTTCAAGCGCCTATGGCATCGCGGTTTCAAAGGACGCTACATCGGCTTCATCTGGCCGACTTACGACGTGGAGGTCGGAACTCAGACTGGCTTTGATGCAATCCAGTCTGCCATTCAATCAAAATTCAACCATAGTGAATATCGTGCTTGGAAATGTGGTGATGCTTTCAAAAACATGGTGAACGGACTGCCTGCGGATTATAAAAGAAAGGTCTTTGCCCACAGCTTGGGTAATGTAGTCGTAGGCTCGGCCCTAGAGAAAGGAATGTTAGTCGATAATTATGCCCTTCTCAATGCAGCGATCTCAGCAAGGTGCTACAATAAAGGAGCGGCTACTCCTATTGCTATTGAAAGCTCTAAAGACGACCTAAGTGATGACTCGACAGCAGTCGTGCGGGCTTTATCTTATCGAGGGGATTCGGCTACGCTTGGGCATGCACGACTGGAGAATGTCGGTGGAAAACTTTCCAACTTCTACCTTCCGAATGATTTTGCATTGTCTGGACTTGGTGGTTGGACAACTAATCAGATACTAAAGCCGGTCAGTGGTTATGAATATGAAAATAATCTATTTATTAATGAGGTGCAGTGGGATCCTCTCATAGCAGGTTGCTGAAAAGCGGGGTGTTTTTTGAGGTCATTGGTCCGTTGGAGTCAAAATTGTTGGTTTTTCGTGTTTGGGT
>JANMLS010000095.1:0-8146 GCA_031372675.1 Verrucomicrobiaceae bacterium | reverse complement strand
GCCCGTTTTTAGTCGAACCGCAGCTCAAGCGAATCTTCGATTTCCGCGATACCGCCATCCGCTCGATTTTTCCGTAGGCGTAAGTCTGTCGTAGCTGCGACGCCTCTGTCGCAGATTTTGCGAAACTACTGCGTCGAGGCGTCGCAGCAACTACGGCTACTTCCGCGCTTCGGCGACTTCCACGAAGGCGTAGCACATCATGTGGAGGATATTCATTTGCACATCTTCCACGCGGCCATAGTGCGTGTCTTCCACCACGAGCACTTGGTCGGCCAGCTCTGCGCAACGCCCACGCTTTCCGCCGACGAGCGCAATAGTTTGCAGCCCATGCTCCTTCGCCCAGCCCAGCACTTTCACGAGATTCGGTGAATTGCCGCTGACGCTGATGACGATAAACACGTCGTCCTTTTTGCCGAAGTTGTAGAGCTGCCGCATATACACGTCTTCGTACGAGTAATCGTTCCCGATGGCCGTAATCCACGAGATGTTGTCATTCAGCGCGAGCACCTTGAACGGCGAGCCGATGGCCTCGCTGCTGTTCTTCCCGAGGTCCGTGACGAAATGCGAGGCATTCGCCGCGCTGCCGCCATTTCCGCAAATAAAAATCTGCCGCCCCGCCCGGTGCGCTTCTCGGAGTGTGTGGACGAGCGGCGCGATTTGCTCCGCGCTCACCGTATCCAGCGCACGCTTTTGACTTTCGATATATTGTTTCAGCCAATCAATCATGCCGCAGAAAGTGCGCAGCACTGTGCCCGCTGTCCAGCTAACAGAAAATCTACTATCATCTTGCATATCTAGCTGGTGGTAAGTCGTCATCATCGCGTGGCTCTTTTTTCGGGTCGAATACCTCGGCAAATGCGACCTTTTCACTAACCCCCTGAAATCGCCTCACGGCATATCTCCTGATATGATTCTGAATTCGGGAGAACTCATCTTCTGTTAAGACATTCTTCTCATCGTCGAAATGCAACGAAATCGAGCCTCCTTCGACAGGTGCGTAAGAACGGTTTGAAATCCGGAATTTGACTGCCTTGATCTTTTCGCGGTCCTTCATCCTCAGAAACAGTGCTGCCTGAAATTTCGCCCCCCTAATTTCCTTATCAACCACCTTCGCAAACTTTTCAGACTTCACCACAAAATCAGCTCGGGAGTTAGTCTCTGATGTTCCCTTTCCAAATGAATAACCAATGAACTGAAAAAGAACGGCAACTATCGCGATCTGGGTTACACTTAACTTCATCTATTACCCGGCTTTATCGGCAGTGAAATCCTACTCTCAAACCAACGATTTTCCGTAGTGTCAAACCAACGGATAGTGGTCTTGACGATGATCCCCTGCGGTTTTTCTTCAATGAGTTGCTTGAGTGATGCGGCGCTGGACTTTGTTAGTTTTACAGTAGCTACGCTGCTCCAGTGGTTTTGGGCGATTTCCAATTTATTTTTTGATTTCGACGAAGGTAGAAACATGTATGCGTTTGTCGCCCGCCTCGCGGTAACGATTCCGCCGAGCAATTGAATTCCCTCACCACGTTGAATTTCATAGCTCGAAAGGTCCGTTCCTATAAAAACATCACTTGCGGAATGATTGGCTATTACAACAAACATTGCCATACTCCCATCTTCAGTAGCGGACACTATCGCCTGCGAACATAAAGTAATTGAGCTGTTGGTTAATGCTTTCTCAGGATTTTCAGAAAACGTGATTGATTTAGGCGAATCCGTAGTTTGTGCGACTGCCGAGTTGAGGAAGAGTGTCCAAAAAGCAGTAAAAAATAATTGGCGGAATCGCATATTGACTATCATTCAACAAAGGCAGACGAAGGCTTGTAAATAACATTGCACTTGCGGTTTGGATCCAAAGATTGTCCGTTATGCTCAGTTGACGAATTCCCGATTTTAAAGACCCCCATATCGTAATTGAAAGCTCGGGTAGTCCAGGCGACATTTAATCCATGAAGTTCCCATCCACACCAAAGATAAGCAAATCGCCCGACGGTAGGTTTGAGGTTCACTAATTCTTTTTTGACATCCGCGATATTCCAAGTTCCGCCGCCTGAAGAATAGACGCCTGAAGTTGGTGGTTCAGGATAATGAGTTTGTCCATTTTGATCTCCGTGAAGATTGTATAATGTGGTATCGTATGAATATTTGTGTTTCGAGAAAGAATGCTTAATTAGGTCAATGTCCTGCCAGAGATTTGTGGAAGCCTTATACTCCATCACATCATCAAATATCCTGCGCCGCATTTCCTGTTTTCCTAAGCTACCATATCCAATATACTCTAATTTGTTGCTGTATGGATCTTGAATATAATATGACTCACAATCATCTGGGCAATCTTTGTTAGGAAACAACAATTGTGCTAATGCAATAAATCGCATTACGTCGTGCCTCGACTTCATTGTCATGAATTTGTCTCTATCATTTACATGTCCAACAGCATCATGCTGGTCGTGCAGAAACACGCTTCTGCCTAGCACATCAATTTTATCTATTGGGGAATTCCCCACAAACCCATACAGATTCACACCCCCGTCCTCCTCAATTGGGTCTCTCGAAATAAACCTGCCTACCGTGGGGTCGTAGCCTGCAAGCGAGGGCCGCGGGATGAAACCAGCGAGTGTGGCGAAGATGAGCAGGCAGGTTCGGAGAGTTTTCATGGTCTTGGGTTAATGTTTTTCTGGTGTTGCGGCAATGGAAAATTGGAACGAATTGGCGGTAACGGCGGTGGTGTAGGCAGTAATCCCCCATATGGATACAAGTGCGGCTTTATGCTGCGCTCCGGGTCCGGGATCTGAGGTGGAAGGTAGATGACATTTTTGTCTGTGCTTCTGGGCCGCAACTTTCCTGTCCGCATATCCAAGTCATCTACTAAAGACCGCAAATGTGGAGGTGGCGGGAGATAGACTCCGGGTATTTCTGTGCGGGTCATTTGCCGCGCGAGGAGCGTTTTTACAATCCGATGCGCCTCAATGTGTGGCGCGAAGCGAATCGCGGCGTCGATTGCTTCGATAGCCTCATGGTGCCGCTTCGCGGCAAAAAGCGCAAATGCTCTGATTGAAAGAAAGGTCCCCAACTCCTCGGTCGCGCTCATGTTTTGGAGATACTTGGACGATGCGATTTCAGCGGCTGTGACACCGTAAGGCCAGATGTGGTATTTGGAATCGGGATAGCTTGTGAAACCGATGGAAGTTGCCTCCAGATTCAGGCGTTCCTTGTCGTCCTGCCATCGCGCAAAAAGGTGGCCCTTGGTGGCTACAACATGGAGCGGATACTTTAGCCGCCGTGCAATCGCAGTGTAGAAAACGGGCAGCGATGCACACGTCCCCATACGTGACGAATCAGTGCAGCCGTG
Source organism: Verrucomicrobiaceae bacterium (assembly GCA_031372675.1). Lineage (GTDB taxonomy): Bacteria > Verrucomicrobiota > Verrucomicrobiia > Chthoniobacterales > Chthoniobacteraceae > SXWH01. The sequence continues at coordinate 4,791 of JANMLS010000095.1, read as the reverse complement.
GATGAAAAAATCCTTTGAGTTTGCGTAAAAAACCGCCGTTGGTTCGGGGTTATCGGGCGAGGCAATCCGCGCGGGATTGTAGCGAATCCCAAAATCCTGCTGAAGCACAGTCGCCATCATCACCGTCCGAAAATCGGCTTCCGAGTGGTTGAACTCGGCGGAGTTTTGAGTGAAGCGATAAAGGTGCCGATCAGTTTCCACTTTTACGCGCTGCGCCATCTCATCAAGAGCAGTCAGCGACTTTTTCAAATCCAGTGTTTCCGAGCCGGGAAGCCCTTCAGCGCACAAAAGATTCAGAAGAGCGACGTCGAGTTCCTCGATTTGATGCGGTTTGAGCTTCAACAGCGCACTCAAAGTCCATTTATCGGGCATAGGTGCGGTTTTCTCATTAGGGGAACTTGCTGCACTGTCTTTTCTATAGACAAATACCGCAACCATAGCTGCAAGGAGCGAGACAATCGTAAAAGCAATCCAACGGCGGCGGCGGGAAGCCGCTTTTTCCAGTTCGCGTTCCTTTTCCGCACGTTCGATTTCGCGTTGGCGTTTTTTGGATGCCATACGCATTGATACACATTTCGGCGCAACTGCGGTCAAGCCCACAGCTTGAGGTAACAATACGATTACTGAATCAGACGACACGCTGCCGATGGTTTTTATTTTGCTGCAACCCTTTCACACGGGGTGATAGAGAGTCGCCTCATGAAAAAACTAACCCTTGGTCTAGCGACATTTTTCGCACTCATCACGGCTGCATTTTCTATCGTAGGCAATTCCCCGGATGCACCTTCGGAAGCAGCTCTGGAGTTGCTCAAAAAGCTGGCGAAGAACGCGAGGGCTTCCTTCCCGCCAATCAAAATCCCAAAAGATGCACGCACCGAGAATGATTTTGAGCGCGAGCAGGCAGCCTGGGCTGAACGAGTGATCATCAAGCCTGCGCTGGCGCGAATCGCCGCGCAGCCGGATGCGCCGTGGGCAAAGGATGTGGAGCCTTTTCTGCGACAGGCAGCGGCTCGTGTGTTCAGCAATCAAATAGTAGCTCAATCCCGCACGCTGGAGTTGGCGGGCGACAAGCTCATCGTTGCGAAATGCCATGACCCTGCCGTTGCCTTGCTCACTGGTTTGCTGGGTGTTCAGAACGACAGTCAGTGGAGATTTGTCATGGCTTGCGCCGAGATTGCCCAAAAAGGCTTCGACGCAATTCCCGATTGCCCGGCTGTCCTCGTTTTGCACACGCAAAGCCTGTTTGTGTATGGTTGGAATGGGAGCGGCAACAAAGCCAAGCTTCCGCCGTTGGAAGCAAAAGCGTTCACCGCGTTTGAAAAGATGGCGCAGGACGGGAGCTTTATGCCGGGAGATGAAGAGTTCTTTCTATTTCATCTTCAACTCGCGGCGCCTGCATTCATGCGGAATGCGGATAAGCTCACCAAAATAATTCCCACTCTGAAGCTGAAAGACTGGGTTGAGTGGACGATTATGGGCGATATGAAAATCGCTCAGGCATGGACTGCCCGTGGCACTGGCTGGGCATCGCAAGTGACCGAGGACGGGTGGAAGAAATTTAATCAGCATCTAGCCGAAGCACGCACGTTTTTGGTAAAAGCGTGGAAGGCAAATCCGAAATCGCCAGTTGCGGCGTCGCGAATGATCTCGGTTACGATGGCTGGCGTGCCTGTGGCCGGAGAGTCAGAACGCACTTGGTTTGATCGCGCTATCGCCGCACGCTGCGACTACCGGCAGGCGTATGAAGCTATGATTTCGGCTTACAGGCCGCGCTGGATTGGTAGCTACGAGCTGATGCTCGCATTTGGCAAGGCGTGTATGGATACCAAGCGGTACGACACAGATATTCCGGTGTACTTTGCCAGAGCTTGTAATACGATTGTCTCGGAAATCGGCGACTGGCGCGAATTTTACCGCCGCCCGGAAATTGCCGGTCCGCTCATCGAGCAAAGCCATGGCTGGATCAAAGAACCATCCCGTGAGCAGGAAAAATTCATGCGTGAGTGCTACCTTGCGCTGAATTTGTGGCTGACTGGCGACAACGTAAAAGCAGCCGAAGCTCTGAAAGCTCTGAATGGAAAACCGCTACACCCGGATGTTTATCTAAAACTGGATACCCACAAAGTTTCCGAAGCTGATTTTCGTGAGGAAGTTGCCGTTGGCAGCTCGCCGATGGCGGCGGATTTTGCAAAAGCCCAGGTTGCTTACGCGGAAGGAGAAATTGAAAAAGCGGCAGCCGCATTCCAGCGCATCCAGCCTAAAACTGAGGGTTATCTGGCAGAAATCATCGCGACCAGACTCCGCATCATCGAAGTGGAAAAACAATTTGCCAAAGGCGATTGGGTAAAGCTCACCGCCACAAAGGGATTCCCAGAGTGGACGCAAAAGTTTCGCGCAAAATGGAGCATTGGCGAGGATGGCTCCATTATTAACAAGGGGAATGACTCCTCCGGTTATCTGGTCCACCGCGCCCGCATCGGCTCAAATTTTGAAATGCGCTTGGAGTTTTCAGTGGAGTCCAAAGAAAAGTGCTGCCGCCGATGCGACATCGTCTTTGGCTGGAGTGATTCCAAGTTGCCCACATCCTCAATGGAGCCGATGAACTACGCAACATTCGGTCAGTTCGGCAAATTCCCGCCTGACGCGAAATTTACACCCACATACCGCCAGCCTTGGGACTTTGTGAAAAGGGGGATCAAATACGAGGACAACAACAAGATTCACCTTGTCTGCAAAAACGGCAAACTCACCTTCACCGCAAATGGACAGGTCGCCTGCACCGACAAAGAATTGGAAGGAATGTTCATCGAGCCGGATAAATCGCGCGTCGGAATCGGCAACATGCGCTGGTGTGTGAAAAATATCACGACCATCCGCAACATCGAAGTGCGGCGATTGCCGGAGTAGCCCGGTCACGCTGTGACCGGTCACCGGGCCAGTTGCGGCGCAACTGGACTACGGTGCTTTGAACTCCACGAATTTCCGCTCCAGCACACCGTCTGGCTTTGCCTCGCAGACGAACCATCCTTTCAGCGGCGACTTGTCTGCGTTGCCACGGACGCGGGCGCAGCAACGATTTGTCGTCATTATAGCGCGACCGGCGGGAGCTTGGCTGGCGCCGTGCCAGTGGCCGCTGAGGACGCCGCTGAGGTTTAGCTTTAGCAAGCGCTGCACGACGGCGGGCGCGTTTAGCGGAGTGTGCGCGACTTTTTCGCCGAGCGGGAAATGGGTGAAAGCGACGGTCGGTTTTGCGCGGTCGAGTTTTGGGATTTCGGCGTCGAGCCATGCAAGCGTCGTGTTGCTGATAGTCGTCTTGTCAAACTTCGCGCCCATCGTGCTATCGAGGCCGATAAACTGCCAGCCGCCGTGCTCGAATTGGTAGTTCAGTTTTCCGGGGAAAATCTCGTCGTAATAATTTGTGCCCGCTTCCTCCGCGCCGTCGTAGTCGTGGTTTCCCGGCACCGCGTGAATCGGGATTTTCAGCCCGGCAAAAATCTCGCGCACTGCGGCGAGCGCGGCTTTTTGTCCGCTGTTCGCGATGTCCCCGCAAAGCAGGCAGAATGCGGCATCCGGCGCACTTTGCCGCATCTGCTCCACCATCGCCATGAACCACTCGCGGCATGGCCCTTGGTCGTAGTGCAGATCGTTTGCGGCGATGAAGCGGAACGATTTTCCCTCCGCAGCAAGCAGCGGCGCGGCAGCAGAAGCGGCGAGAGTAGTGATGAAATCGCGACGGTTGATTCCGAGAGGTTGCCAGAAGTTCATGCGTGTGGTTTCGCCGAACTGCGAGCGCGGGCAAGTCATTTGTCTTCGCATCTTCGCGCTCACCCGCCAAACAAGCAGGATGCTCACAAGTATCTTCGCCTTCCTGTGCCGTTTTCCGATGCTCAAGCGCCTGCTCTGGCGGCGCTGGTATCAGTTTCTCGCGCGGCGATTTGCCATCCCAGAATGGCAGACGATGAACTACGGCTACCGCGCACTGCCAGTCCCGGAATCGCTCGCGCTGGAGCCTGCCGAGCAAGGCGAGCGATACGGTCTGCAACTCTACCACGCAGTCTGCGCCGCGCATTCGCTGGAAAAAAAGAACATCCTCGAAGTCGGCTGCGGGCGCGGCGGCGGTGCGGCTTTTTTGCATCGGTTCGGAAAACCCGCAGCCATGACGGGCGTTGATTTTTCCGCGCAAGCTATCGCGCTTTGCAAAGAACGCTACCAGCGCGACGGCCTCGTTTTCCTCACCGGCGATGCGGAGAAACTCCCCTTCCCCGACGCCGCATTCGACATCGTCGTGAACGTCGAATCCTCGCACTGCTACGGCTCCATGCCCGCATTTCTCAGCGAAGTGCGCCGCGTGCTGAAACCCGGCGGGCGCTTTCTCTGCGCAGATTTTCGCGACCACGATAAAATCGCCGCGTGGCGCGAGCAGATGATCGCCGCCGGACTGAAAATCACCGCCGAGCGCGAAATCACCCCCAACGTCCTCGCCGCGCTCGACGCCGACAATGACCGCAAGCTCGCGCTCATGCAGCGCATCCTGCCGAAATCGCTTTACGCATCATTCAGCGACTTCGCCGCCGTGAAAGGCTCGCTCGTCTATGAACTCTTCCGCAAAGGAGAGATGAAATACTGGCGCTTCGAGCTGATGCGGTGAACGGGAGCGGGGCTTTCTTCCCAAACGCCACGAGCGAAGCCGAAAAGCGTAAAGGAGCGGCGTGCCTCTGGCCGCCGACCACTACAACGCGAAGCGGAAATTTCTTCAGCGTGACACGAGCAAAAAATGTGCGCTTCGCGGTG
>JANMLS010000087.1:0-2183 GCA_031372675.1 Verrucomicrobiaceae bacterium | reverse complement strand
CGTTTCCGGCACCGTAGCTGCGGCACGGGAAGCGACCTTCCACGGAGTGCCCGCGATGGCCGTGTCCCATTATTTAATCAAAGATCTTCCAGTGGACTGGGCGCGATCATCAACTTGGTGTGCAGCGATCATGAGTGAGTTGATGATCCAATCACTGGGTGACGGCGAATTCTGGAACGTCAATCTGCCGCATCTGCCGCCCGGCGAAACTTTACTTCCGGAGAGAGTGCCCACCCTGCCGAGCCGGGCACCGATAGGTGTAAGCTATGCCTGCGCGAGTGACTCGATGGGGCGGATGCTTTTGCAATACGACGCATCCTACGCGGAACGACCAGCGCCTGAGGGTTCGGATGTGGCCGTGTGTTTCGGCGGTCGCGTTTCTGTTTCACGCCTCAGCATTCTGTAGCGGACAAAATGCATGATGACTCGCACGAAGGCACAAAGACACGAAGCATAAGTATTCGATGATTCTTCATTCTTCGTGCCTTAGTGGCTTTGTGTGAGAATCCTTCCACGCATCATCCACCGATTCCTTGCGCTTCACCATTAACTGCGCCGTCCTCTTCCCAGAACGACACCAGCATCGGCCGGCAACAGACCTCGCAGTCGTAATCCACGGAACAGGGCACTTCTGTTTCATGCGGCGCGGGAACTTCGAAGGACTCGCCGCAGGTGGGACAAATGATTTCGACGGAGTTCATGGCAGCTTCCATTCGATGCGCAACTTTTCATAAGCCTCGCGCGGCAGCAGCACGTAATGCGGCCGGGCTTCTGGCCGGAGCCAGACGATGATACGTTCCAAGTCTTCGACGGGCATAGTGGTGCAGCCGATGCTCGGCCGGTCGGGTCCGCGTTGCACATGAAAAAAAATGGCGCTGCCGCTGCCGGGTTTCGCCGGATCGGTGTTGTGCCGGATTTCGAGCAGCCATTTATAAGCCTTATCACCCAGCCGCATTTTTTGACTTTCAAACCAATCGGGAATCTGCCGGGGATTTACTCGAACGTGTTCATTGTAATTGGGCAGCCGAGGGTCGTCGATCCAGGCATCATAAGGTCCGACCTGGATGTAGGGCCACCTTGCTCCCTGCGGAGCGGCGGATGCATAGCCGAGCAGCGCACCCACGGCAAAGATGCCCGCCGGGGCTCGACCATCTTTCTCGGACTTGCGCGGTTGTTTGTCGTCCGGCGGTGAGAAAACTCCGCGACCCCAGCCCAGTCCATTGCGACCGAGCAGCACCGGCCAATCGTTGCGGAACACTGCGCGCCAGACATCGTTTTTACCATCGCGCTGAAAACATTGCAGCGTGGCCCGTTGAGAATTCCATTCAGGAGCGATAGCCATCAGCAGTTGGCGGGATTCATCAGGAACCTGGCCAAGTGCCGTCGAGCAGAATAACAACAATGCCATGATGGTGGATAAAAACACCTGCTTGCCACAATGATTATTAATTGTATCCCGCATTACCCTCCAAACCTAGTCTGCTTTTGTTCCAGGTGCATCAATTTACCGTGAATACACACCAACCGATTTTGGCATTAATTTTGCCGGAAGCTCTTCAAGATCATCCAGTACGGAAACTGCAAGTGGTTGTTTGATTCACTTGCGGTTTCACTTGTCTTCCTGATCCGAATCGCTAGTCTCCGAAGCCAGATAAACTAGGGCAGAGACCGCAACAATTTTCATGATTTCGAAGTCATTTTTCGCAAGTGTATGCTGTGTTCTTCTCGGCGCGGCACCGAACGCCGTCGCCGATCACTCGACACGCGCTGTTAATACACAAGCTGCTCTCGACACGAACGTCCTGCTGCCTTTGAAAAAAATAGGGGCGCGTTTGATGGTCACAATTCCTCCGGGGTTGAACCAGGTGATATTGGAATGCAAAAGCGGCAACGGCTGGAAACCTCTGGCGGTAAATTATGTGACCGCGAAAAAAAATAAGTCCGATGAAGCCCGGATATTTTTTACTTCTCCAAATGGATACACCTTGTCACAACTCCGCGCGCGGGCCTGTGTCGCGAAATTTCCAGCCAAATTCACCAGCGGACTGAAAGACTTCTCGCGGGTTTCCATCCCGCCATGGTTCATACCAGGTCCGATTCCGCCGGTTGCCGTGCTGGCGACTGGCAACACGACGGCCAGTGTCAGCGATGCTGGCAAGGTTGCTGTGGTTGAGTCGGACATC
>JANMLS010000024.1:0-4780 GCA_031372675.1 Verrucomicrobiaceae bacterium | reverse complement strand
GTAGCCGTTGTCCGTTGTGAAAATTACCAGCGTATTATCCAGAATTCCCTGCGCCTTCAGCTCCGCGATGACGCGCCCGCAGACCGCGTCCACCTCGGTCGCGAGGCGGTAGTAGTTCTTCATCATCGTCTGGTATTTCTCCGGCGTATCAAAGCGCCAGTGCCAGCGGCGGCGGCCTTCGTTGTCCTCGTTGAAAAAAGGAGGGAGCCGCTTCCACGATTCCTCCGTCGCATTCGGCGGCACGGGGATTACCGTATCTTTGTAAAGCTCCATGCTCTTCGGCTGCGGCAGGAATTGCTCGGTATTTGAGTCCTCTGCGTGTGTCGCAAAGAACGCCAGCGTGAGGCAAAACGGCTTATCTTTTTGCCGGTAATCGCGCAGGAACTCGATAGCATCCATGTTGTTCTTTTGCGTGACGTGAAGCTTCACCCCGTTTGCCTCCTTGAGCCAGTGCTTCCCCGAATAACTGCGTCCAAAATCGAACTCCTTCGCCGGGAATACTCCATTGTGCCACTTGCCAACGTGCCCCGTGAAATACCCCTTCGCCCGTAGCAGCCCCGGATACGTCTCCGCCCACGGCGTCGTGAACATTTGAAATGCCGTATTTCCATGCCGCGACATCCATTGCCCCGTGAACAACGTCGCCCGGCTCACGCCGCAAATCGAAGTCGTCACACAATTCCGCGTGAACCGCATTCCCTCAGCCGCGAGCGCATCGAGATTCGGCGTCTTCACCACCGGATGCCCCGCGACGCCCAGCGTGTCGTGCCGCCAATCATCCGCATAAAGCACCACCACATTCATCGGCGCAGCGTGCGAAAACATGGCGAAAAACAAGGCGACGAGGAAAGGAAGTGGCTTCATAGGAAATGCAGAAACAAGGTGGAATGCTTATCCACGAAAGCTGCGAAGCTCCGTTGGAAGCAATCTGCAAATGCTCTTGTTCTCAAGAGCAGCACTCGTTGAGCACGGGATATTTCCCAATTTACAAACCAAAGTGGGCACGCCCATTGCTAATCTCGTTCACACCATGAGCGACAATCAATTCGACAACCTTCTGCAAAAATACTGCAACGAACTTGAGACACAAAAATCTCAAGAATACCTCAGCGCTAAGCGAGCTAGGATTTTCGCTCGTATTCGCAAGTTCATTCTCTTGCTCATGCTCTGCGGCGCAGGCTATTCCGCCTATCATTTCCGTGGCGAATTGAAGGCTCAGTATAACAAAATGTTTCCACCAAAAGCGGTTGATAAAGGCGACCCTAACGACCCAATCAACAAACTCGAAGTCGGCGGAGCTTCAAAGTCGAAGCTCAAAGAAGTGAGGGACAACACCCTGAAACGGGAAAAGGAACTGGAAGACACCTTCAATAATGTCCCTGCCGGCAAGGCGAAGTAGGCCGACGTTCAATTCTGCTTCTGAAATGGCAGTGTTGTGATTTCGATGGGCACGGGAGCGTCGGGGGCGTCCGGCGCGGATGCCATGAGTCCGAAATTTGGTGCGCTGCGGTGGAGGTAGCCGAGTGCAATCGGGCGATTGAGGGCGGGGGAATCGGCTGCGCTGGTGATGATGCCCAGGTTTTTTGCGGGGTCTTCCATCGAGGAAATGCGCGATCCCGGCGAGAGGAGTTCGCGGTTTGGGGTGAGGAATCCGAGCAGTGCGCGATTGACGTGCCCGACGCTTTTAATGCGGCTGATGACTTCCTGCCCGATGTAGCAGCCTTTTTTGAAATCAACGTGCGTTCGGTCCAGTCCGGCTTCGGCAGGCAGCGTGTTTTCATTTAGCTCGAAACCCCAGCGCGGAATCCCGGCTTCGATACGCAAGACTTCGGCGAGTTCCTCGGAGACGACTGCAAAGCGGGCGGTGAGTTTTTCCCAAATCGCGGGCTGCGCTTCGTGGTCGAAAGGCTGGATGTCGCAGCCAGAAATCCCGAAGCGAGTGGATGGCATCGCTTGCGTAATTTCCGCAATCTGCGCGGGCGCGATGCCGATGCAGTGGAGCAATGTTTTTGCGCTGAAATCAGCCAGCGCGACATCGTCGGCGACGATGTATTTTTCCATCCGCGCCGGAAGCGAGTCGGCGACTGCGGCGTCGGCGTCCAAGAGGATATAGTCCTGCCATGTGGAGACAAACACATCGGCGCAGAGTTTGCCTTTTGCCGTCGTCACGCACGTGGGCAGCACGCCATTGCGTCCGTCGAGGCGGGCGGTGATTTGTCCGTTGAGGTAGCGCACGCGGTCTGCGCCGGTGAATGCGAGTTTTACGCGATGCGAGAGGTCGATGATTCCGCCGTTGCGCTTCACGGCTTCATAGTCTGTGTGGAGACTCACGATGCTTTGTCCTGTGTGATTGGCTTCTGCTCGGTCGCGCTATTTTCAAACGCCTTTGCGAGCGCGGCAAAATCGAGTTCGCCCCAGCCTTTTGAAATGGCCGCGCCGAGCGTCGCGCTCACGCAGCTTGTGGCGGGAACTTCCAGACTCAGCGAGCGAGCGAGAGCGAGGCCGAGGTTCACGTCTTTCGCCATGTGCTTTACGGAAAAGTGCGGCTCGTAATCGCCATCAATCATCTTTGGTAATTTGAGGTCCGTCACTCCGCTGCGCGTTGCGTTGAGTTCGATTGCCTGCGCGAGTGCGTCCGGCTGGATGCCCGCTTGCTTCACAATCGCCAGCGCCTCGGCGAGCGTCTGTGCGGTCGTCGCGCTGATGAGATTTGTGACTACTTTAATCACCGCTGCCTGCCCAATCTCGCCCACGCGGAGAATCGCCTTGCTCGTCGCTTCCAGCGCTGGCCTTGCGCGAAGGAAGACCTGCTCATCGCCGCCGACGTAATAGACTAGCTGCTGTTTTTCCGCTGCGAGTTTGCTGCCGGTGAATGGAGCATCGAGAAAAGAGCAGCCGAGTAGCCGCGCTTTTTTTGCCGCTTCCAAAGTGGCCTCCAGCCCGATGGTGGCGTTGCAAACGATGATATGCTGGCTCGTGAGCGCGGGCTGCATGGCGTCCATCACCTCCAGCACTGCCGCGCCGTCCGCAACATAAAGCTGGATGATTTCGCACATCTCCGCGACCTCCGCTGCGGAGCCGAGGAAATTGGGGACAGGGCGCGGAGTGCGGTTCCAGACGAAGGATTGGAAGCCCGCTTTTCGCAGCCCGGATGCAACGCGCGTGCCGATGATGCCAAGGCCGATGACTCCGATGTTTGTTTTGTTTTTGCGCGGTAAAGGCATGGCCGAGAATCCAGCAGAGAAGCCGCGCTCCTGCAAGCGGCGCTAATGCACAGCGCGCTTGAGCACCACGGATTCACCTTCCTTCGCGAGGGAGACTTTCAGCCCGCTTTGCGCTGCGAGTTTCTGGGCGTGCTCCAGCATCCCTTCGAGGAAATCATCGTCATGCGCCGGGTCGTGATGAAACAGGAAAAGCTGCTTCACATTCGCCGCTTGCGCCACGCGCACCACATCGTCGAGACAGCCGTGGCCCCAGCCGACATGCGTGCGATATTCGTCCTTCGTGTACTGTGAATCGAGAATCAGCACCTCCGCATCGCGGATAAAATCGACCACTTTTTCCTCGATGTGCGCGTTCACCGAATCCGGCTCCTGCGAATTTTGCGGTGAAGATTCGTGGTCCGGGATGTAGCAGATGCTCCCGCTTTTTGTTTCCAGTCGGTAGCCCACGCAAACTCCCGGATGATTCACATGACACGCCTTCACCGCGATGCTGCCTACTGAAAAATCCAACGACTTTAATTCTTCGATCACGATATTTCCCGGCATCTGCGCGAGGGCGATTGGGAAATACGGGCTTTCCATCTGGCCTGCGAGCGTGGCCTGCAAATCATTCCGCGCTCCCTCAAAACCGAGCACGCGGATGTGATTGCGCGGATTGTAAGCAGGCACAAAAAACGGGAAGCCCTGAATGTGATCCCAATGCGTGTGCGTGATCAAAAGCGTCGCCCTAGCCGATGAATCTGCAAACTCCACAGCCAATGCCCGACCGAGCGGACGCAGCCCGCTCCCCGCATCCAAAATGATCAGCTCATCATCCGCCCGGATTTCCACGCACGAAGTATTTCCGCCGATGCGCACGGTTTCCGGCCCTGGGGTGGGAATGCTCCCGCGCACGCCCCAAAACCGGATCAGCGCACAGGGATTTTCGATGCTGCTCATTGCACTGCCCATTGTAGAGCGGGCTGCGGATTTAGAGCAAATGCCAAAACTACTTTCCGAGTCTTGGGAGGGAAGATGTTGTGCGGTGCCTGCGACTCCCCGTATCCGCCTCTACCAGTTTTTCAGCCACTTCGCTTGCTCGGCTTCGATTTTATCTGTGGGGATTGCTTTTGTGGGGTTGCTGCCTGCGGTGCTCCAGAGATCGAAATTGGCTGCATTGAATCCACCCAGCGCATTTCCAGTCGGGCGTGATGCAGTTGAGTTGGTGCGGAGGGTTTTCTGGTAGTCGCGCTCGGCTTTCATTCCTGCTGTGGAAAAACCATAGGCGTAGCCAAATGGGTCTTGCAGATACTTTACTTCTTTTTTTGTGCCGGTGCCGCTGACTTTGAGAATGCGTGGGTCGAATTCCTTCAAGTAACGCGCTGCATTTTCGTCGGGAATACCGTTTGGAAAAGGCTCTTCGCGGTCGCCGGAAATCTCGCGGTAGAAATCGAGCGATGCGTCGGTGTATTTGGTGCTGGTTGGGATGAAGTCTGTTCGCGGCGAGAGGGCGTCGGTGCGGTCAGTTTGCGGGTAGGCTCCGACATCGGATTTGTAGGCTTCGGCAGCGGCACTGA
>JANMLS010000361.1:0-6682 GCA_031372675.1 Verrucomicrobiaceae bacterium | reverse complement strand
CACCGGCGGTGCGAAGATCGAGCCGCATCTGCCGCCGCCCAAACCCGCGCCCGTTCCGGCTCCGCCGCCCATCAAAGGGTGACGGGCGGGGCCGCTTCCTTTAGTACCCGCGCCATGCCCGCCCTCGATTTCAAAGGAAAGAGTTTCATCTACACCCACCACCTCGGCGTGCCGTATCGCGAGCTGCTCGTGGTGCCGGAGAAAAGCTGCGTGGCGGAGGGCCGCCTGCCCGACCTCGACGACAACCTCATCCTCCACGGCGACAATCTCGAAGCCCTCAAGGCCCTCCTCCCGCGCTACGCCGGGCGGGTGGACTGCATCTACATCGACCCGCCCTACAACACCGGCACCGAGGGCTGGTGCTACAACGACGCCGTCAACGCCCCGCTCATGCGCGAGTGGTTGAAAAAGGAGGGCAACCCCGTCGAGCGCGAAGACCTCCAGCGCCACGACAAATGGCTCTGCATGATGTGGCCCCGCCTCCAACTGCTCAAAGAGCTGCTCGCCGAAGATGGCGCGATCTTCGTGTCCATTGACGACAATGAAGTGCATCGGCTGCGCGACTTGATGGATGAGATATTCGGGGAGGAAAATTTTCTCGGCCTGTTTCCTCGTCGTACGAAAGCTGGCGGCGGAAGTGCCTCATCGCATTTCGCAATCGAGCACGACTACGTTTTGATCTACGCAAAGACGAAGGAAGAGCTGGGCGAACTTTCCATTGAGCACGATCCCGAATACGCGAAACGCTATTCGGAAGAGGACGAGGACGGTCGCTATTATTGGGACACGTTCGAGCGGTCTTACACGGCAACGACTCCTTACGAAATCACTGCGCCCGACGGGTCGAAGCTGACCGGCAATTGGTTTCGCGCAGAGACGCGATTCAAAGCCGACCTCAAGAAGGGCGACATGCGTTTCAAAAAGAAAACAAATGGAACGTGGTCGGTTCAGTTCAAACAGCGGATGCCAATCGGACGAAAACTTCGCTCTTTGCTTACTGGGAATGAATTCAAGTCAGCGCCTGAAGAACTGGAGCAAATGAGTCTGCCCGCGAAATTCGATTACCCAAAACCCGTCAGTTTGATTGCTCATCTCCTTACCGCAGTGGGAAGAAAGAATGCGCTCATTCTCGACTCCTACGCGGGGAGCGGAACGACGGCGCACGCAGTGTTGGCGCTGAACGCGAAGGATGGCGGGAAGCGGCGCTTCATCCTCGTGCAGTGCGATGAATACGACAAAGAGAAGCGTGAGCTTGTGGACCTTTGCCATACGCTCACCGCCGAGCGCGTGCGGCGCGTCATCCGTGGCTACGACTTCACCGGCACGCAGGAGACCGAGCTACACCCGCCGGAAAAGGTGACGTGGACGACTTTCGCCAAGGACGCTAAGCGCAACGAAATCCTCGAACGCATCGAAGCCACCAAGACGCTCTACGGCGCGAACTACGAAAAGATCGAAACGAAGATCGAGGACGGCGTGCTGACCGTCGTGGGGAAAAAGACCGTGGAGAAAACGATGCCCGGCCTCGGCGGCAGCTTCACCTACGTGGAGCTGGGCGAGCCGATGGACCTCGAACGCCTGCTGGCCGAGACGCCCGGCTCGCTCCCCGCGTTCGCCAGCCTCGCGCGCTACCTTTTCCACACCGCCACCGGGCGGACGCTGCCCGATGGCGCGATAGCGTCTTGGAGTGCGGCGGGAAGCGACAGCGCCACGCCGCTTTTGCATGGCCGTGCGAAAAGCCGTGCGGACGCGCCCCCGGTTGCGACGCCAAAGCGGGGTCGCGCTCCGCTTGCCCCCGCACTCCAAGACGCAAGCGACGCACCCGCCCTCATCGGCGAGACGGAGGTATGGCGCATCTACATGCACTACCGACCCGATGAAGCGTGGCTGCGCTCGCCCGCCGCTGCATTGACGCGCTCGCAGTGCGAGGCCATCGCGGAGGGCAATCGCGGGACGGGCAAGCAAGTGCTCATTTTCGCCGCCAGCAAATACGTCACCCACCGCTCCCTGCGGGCGCTGAATGTGGACTTCGCGCAACTGCCCTACTCGCTGCACCGCGTGCAATCGGAATGAAGACGCGCCGCTCAGCCCCAAAGGGGCGAAATATACCAGCCCAGGGCAACGCCCTGGGTAACGCCCACCCACGCAACCAAGCCCTGAAAGGGCGAGACATCGGGCGTGTCGTGGCGGCGGATGTGCCGCCCCTTCAGGGCTTGGCCTCTTTATTCCGAATACCCAGGGCGTTGCCCTGGGCTGGTATGTTTCGCGCCGTTGGCGCTGACGCACAGGAGGGCATCACGAAATGAAACGACTCGACTACCAAGAGACGACGATGGAGAGGTTCACCGCCTACGTGGAGGCGCTGTCCGCGAATCGTGCCACCGCCGAGAAAGCAGGCGCAGCCTTGCGTGCGGCGGGTATAGAAGTGCCGCCGGTGGACTGGTGCAGGCAGACGTGGGACGCGCTCAAAGCCCAAGGCGTGCTCCCACAAGCAGCCGATGCACAGGGCCAGCCCTTCACCCCGCCGTGGCTGCCGCGTGTGGATGGAGCGGGCTGCCAAGTCCCCAGCGTGTGCCTGAAATTGCCGACCGGCGCGGGCAAGACCTACCTCGCCACGCGCTGTGTGGAGCAGCTTGCGCGGCTCTTTCACCGTCGAGCCACGGGCCTCGTGCTGTGGATCGTTCCGAGCGATGCGATCTACACGCAAACGTGGAAGACGCTCGCCAATCGCGAGCATCCCTACCGCATGACGCTGGAGCGCGCCAGCGGCGGGCGCGTGAAGCTGCTGCGGCGCGGCGATGCGTTCCAAAAGACGGACGTGGATAATTACCTCTGCGTGATGGTGCTGATGATGGCGGCGGCGGCGCGGCAGGATACGGATGCCTTGAAGATGTTCCAAGACAGCGGGCGCTATCCCGGCTTCTTGCCGGAGGAGGGCGACGAACTCGCGCACAAGGAACTGCGCAGGCTGGTGCCCAACTTGGAGGTGCGCGATTTATCGGACGGCGTGCCGTGGGGCGGTGGCTTTGCGGTGAAGGAAAGTCTCGGCAACGTGCTCTGCCTCACGCGACCGACGATCATTTTGGACGAAGGCCCGACCGCCTATTCCCCGATCCGTCGTGCGACGCTGGCGAAGTTCAACCCGAGCTTCATCCTCGAACTCTCCGCCACGCCAAATAAAGGCGCACAGCAGATGAGCAACGTCCTCCACAGCGTCGGCGGTATGGCGCTGAAAATGGAGGAAATGGTGAAGCTCCCGCTGGAGCTTCACAACGCAAAGACGGGCGATTGGAAGGACACGCTGGCCGCCGCGCACGGCAAGCTGCAAGAGCTGCAAACACTGGCCGAGCAAGAGCGCGAAGAGTCAGGCCGCTACGTGCGGCCCATCCTGCTCATCCGCGTGGAGCGTGTAGGGAAAGATCAGCGAGAGGCGGGGTTTATCCACGCAGACGATGTGCGCGAGTATCTCAGGAATGGGCTGAATGTGGACATGGCCGGTGTCGTGGAGAAAAGCAGCGTGGAAGATGGGCTGACGGCGCACGACCTCATGGACGACCAATGCCCCGTGCGTTTCATCCTCACCAAAGACGCGCTGCGCGAAGGCTGGGACTGCTCATTTGCCTACGTGCTGGCGGTGCTGGACCAACTGACGGCGGGCAACGCGCTGACGCAAATGGTAGGCCGCATCCTGCGTCAGCCACACGCGCAACGCTTCCCCGAGTGCCGCGAGGAGCTGAATAGATCGCACATCTATGTAAGGCGGCAGGATGTCGCAGATGCCGTGGAGAAAGTGCGTGCAGGGCTGAAAAACGAAGGCTTGGCAGACCTCGGAGAACTCGTGCGCGCTGCGGGTGCGCCCGGTGCAGGGGGCGATACACGCATGGTCACGGTGGAGCGCCGCCAGCCATTCACGCGCCGCATTTTCCTCCCCCGCATCCTCGCACGGACTGGCGACGGCTGGCGGGAATTTGACTACGAGAGCGACCTCCTGCCCGGCGTGCCGTGGGAAGATTTGACGTGGAAAGGAGCGGCGGATTTCTCGCTGGAAGATGACTCCTTTTCCCACACGCGCTCGACGATTGATGTGGACCAACTCGGCCCCGACCCGCGCACGCCGTTGAGCGTCGCGGAGACGGGAATCGCGCCCGAGCTGGATTTCCCCGCGCTCGTTCGGCTGCTCGTGGATGTAATCCCAAACCCGTGGCAGGCCGCACGCATCCTACGTCTCGCGCTGGCGGCGCTACGAGCGCGTGGCTGCACGGAGGCGGAGCTTGTGGCGAGTCGGTATCGGCTTATCGAGACGATGCGCGTGGATTTGCAGACGGAAATCCACACGCACACGGAGCGCATTTTCTGCGCACTGCTGGCGGAAGGTGCGTTGTCCTTCCGCCTCGAAGGCAAAGGGCTGGATTGGGCGCTGGCGGAGAAGCTGACCTTTGAGGTGACGGAGCCGCCGGACCGCCCGCTCCATCACAAAGCGAACGGGCAGCCGGTGGCGAAGTCGCTCTTCGACCCGGTGTGGAGCAAGCACTTCAATGAACTGGAAAAGCCCGTGGCCTTCTACCTCGACGACGTTCCCGCCGTCCGCTGGTGGCACCGCCTCGCAGTGCAGAACGATGGCTGGCACCTCGTGGGCTGGAAGAAGAGCCGCATCTTCCCGGATTTCCTCGTCGCGCTGGAGGAAACGAACGGAAAACCTTCGCGCCTCGTCGTGGTGGAGACGAAAGGACTGCACCTCAAAAACGAGGACACCGACTACAAACGCCGCCTTTTCGAGACGCTGGAGCGGCACAGCGAAAACGGCGTCCCCGTGGGCGAACTGTCGCTGGACGACCAACCGGGGCCGATGCGCTTCCGGCTCGTATTCGACGGAAACTGGCAGTCGCAGGTGGATGCGGCGTTGGCGGCATCGTGATGATAAAGAGCCGCCCCGGCCATTGCTGACCGGGGCGGCTGTAAGGAGGCTCCGGCTGCGAGAGTCGGTTGGCCTCACGAGCTGACGCACCGAAGTGCGGCGCTCAAGTTCACCTCGCGGTGAAAGTGGTTATTTTGAAGCTCGGGGACGGAGCTGCTGTTTCCGTGACGACGTGATGGGGGTCCGCTTCCCCGTTTGCGAAACAGGTTTTGGCCACGAAAGGCGGCTGCCCGTGATGGCGGGAAATTCCCGCTCAATTGCGATCATTTCAGCGGCAAACTTTCGGTCGAATTGATACATGTTTGGAGAATGTCCCAATGCCCGTTTTTTTAATCAGTTTCTGGCAATAGATACCAACCGACGAGGCGCTGGAGGTCATCCATGCCGAAGCCGAAGTGATCGCGGGGATGGTGTGCTGCCTACCACTCGACAACGATGGAAGTGTATGCCGGAAACGCGCCGTCGGAGGTGATAACCGATGCGCGGTGAAGCTCCGCAGTGGCTATGATGATTCGGTCTGCCGGATCGTTGTGGTGTTGCGGGAGGGCTACGCTGGCGAGGGCAATTTCCGCGCTGACGGGGATGCTGGCGATTCCGTGGTGGGCGAGCGCGGTGCTCCACCATTCATCGGCGGGGAGTTTCAGATCGAGTTTGTGCTTTCGCGCTTTGACGGCGATCTCGAACGCGCTGATTGCGGAAACCGCAAGGCTTGCACGTTGTGTGGAGATGAGGGCTTTCACACGGGCGAAAAGGCGTTCTGGCTCCATGACGAGCCAGAGCAGGGCAACAGGTATCGAGGAGGATCATCGCTCCGATTCAGGCCAGTCTTCGGCGGAAAGTGGCTCAGTCGGGTCGGCGAGGATGCGGCCTTTGCTCAAGACTGGGTGCGGCGCGAATGGATCACGCTCGGCAGACTTTTCCGGCAGTATGGTGAGCAGCCCCCGACCAACATCCGGTAGCGAAAATGATTCGGTCGGCGTCACGCGACCGTGGTCGATGGAGACTTCGATGGTAAGCAAACTCATGCGCAGACGATGCCCGCAATTCGCTGCCCACTCAAGCGGCAAAAAAGGAACCGCCCCGGCCATTGCTGGCCGGGGCGGTTTTTTAACGAGGCGGATGCTTTCGCGCATCCTCAATCTATCTCACCTTGCGGTGAAAGTGGTTACTTCTTCTTCGCCTTAGCGGGCGCTGCTTTTGCGGCGGCGCGTTTTTCTTCGATGGCGGCTTGCGCGGCGGCTAGGCGGGCTACGGGCACTCGGAACGGGCTGCACGAGACGTAGTTCAGGCCGACGCGGTGGAAGAACTTCACGCTGTCTGGATCGCCGCCGTGTTCGCCGCAGATGCCTAGCTTGATGTCGGGGCGCGTGGCGCGGCCTTTGGTGATGGCGGTTTGCACGAGTTGGCCTACGCCGACTTGGTCGAGGCTGGCGAACGGGTTCTTTTTGAAGATTTCGTTCTCCACGTAGGGCATCATGAAGTTGCCCATGTCGTCGCGCGAAATGCCTAGTGCGGTTTGCGTGAGGTCGTTCGTGCCGAAGCTGAAGAACTCGGCGGTTTCGGCGATCTCGTCGGCGGTGAGTGCTCCGCGTGGGACTTCGATCATGGTGCCGACTTGGTAGGCGAGCTTCTGCTTGGTTTCTTTCTGCACTTCGGCGGCGACGCGGTGGACGATGGCGACTTGCAGATCGAGTTCCTTCTTGAAGCCGACGAGCGGGATCATGATCTCGGGCTTGGCCTTGAAGCCCTTCTTGTTCGCGTCAGCAG
>JANMLS010000333.1:0-7871 GCA_031372675.1 Verrucomicrobiaceae bacterium | reverse complement strand
GTTTATCGGCGTCAGTTCAAACTCTGTTTCAAAATCGACTACGGTTTGCTTATCGGTCCAAGATAGCGACCGCAGTAGCGTAGAGGGTTGCCACACTTTTACGGTCAGCGATGACTCGCCGCGTGCGCCGGGAATCGTCTGCCACGGATGGCGTGAATACGGACTGCTTCCGACCGGTGGTTGCCTTTGCTGAACGGCTTCGTAAATCTCGCCGCCCGGCACGTTGTGGATGATGATGCCCGGTCCCGTGCTTTTCATCCGTAGATCGTGGTGGACCAGCCTTTATCGTCGGACGCCATCGCGGTCGCGGTGCAGCGCCAAAGGCCGGTGTGTGGAATCATCTCTGCGCTCGGGCTGAATCGCAGCCAGTTTTTCACGCCCGCCACGTCGGGCACGCCTTGGAGGTTTGCGGCAATTTTGCAGCTCGGCTCGAAGCGCGGGGGCGATGTCTGATACCAGGACAGCTCCGCAGAAATTCCCCCGCGATAATAGCTGCGGACGCCGCGCAAATCTTCCGGTGCATCATCGCCGATGAAGCCGAGAAAGCTGACGATGGCGAGATTTCCGCCCTCCTCTTTGCCAACCTCGAAACGGCTTCCGTTTAGACCGGCGGCAATGAGCGGTTCGCCGGTACCGGCATCGGTTCGTATCACCGTGAAGCCGGATTTTGGACCGCACATCGCCTCAGTGTAAAACTTCGCGTGCGTCTCGATTGGTTCCGTGCGCGAGTGCGTGGGGTAGCTCACAATACGGTCTGTGGGCGAGCGCGTGATGCCGAGGCAGTCAAAGACCGCAGCTCGGATGCCGTTGTTTAGCGTCTCGAATCGGAACGCGTAGAGCCGCGCCATGCCGTTGCTCTCCGGGTGCGCTTGCCCCAATAGGGCTGCGAATTGTTGCGGTGTGGCATCGCTGGCTTTGTAGGCGACGCGGCCTTCGATCAGCCCGGACGCGCTGAAGACCAAATCCGCGCCGACTTGCTGCACCGGATTTACTGTGAGGGAGCCGTAGCGGTGGTAACTCATGGCTTTTTCTTAAAGCTGGGCGTTCCCGTGGCGTTGCTCGCGCCTTGGAGCTTCGGCGTAGGACCGAGCTTTGCGCTTTGGATAATCGCGCGAATGATTTTGATGTCGTCGGCCTGTGCTTTCATCACCACATCGAGACCGCCGAATGCGACCGCTGCACCGCCACCACCGACTTCTTGGAGCGAGCTGGTAATCATTGAGCGCCCGATCTGATTTCCGCCGCTGTAATTTTTGTAAGCCTCATCAACCTCGCCCTGCATTCCTTTCGCCTCGATGCGCAGTTCGCGGGCTTTTTCTTCGTCGCCAGCGGCTTCAGCTTCGCGGCTCTGCGTGAAGAGCTTGTTCTGTTTTCCTGAAAGCATGTGTGCCTTCGACTGTGTGCTCGCTTTCGACAGAGCGTTTTGAAAATCCACGTCCATCTCGCGCTCGATCAGCTTCTGGCGCTCTTCCGGGTCGAGCACCTTGCTTTCCGGTTTGAGTAGTCGTTTGCGGGCTTCTGTGCGTTTTGCGGAAGTGTCTTCGTTGGCCAGCTTCGGGCCGTTGCCGGTGATGTCTTTGAGGATTTCCCCGCCCGCGCTTTTTGCGTGCCCGAAAGCCTCGCCGATTTTTCCGCGCTTGAGCTTGTCCCAAGCCATTCCGCCTTCGCCGATTTTGGTCGCAGCGTTGCCAGCCTCGGCGCGTTGCCGGGCAGCGTCGTCTTTTTTCTTACGGTCCAGCTCGTCGAGCTTTTTCATCGCGTCGGCGCTCATCAGCGGTGCTGCGTCGAAGATGCCGGTGACTTCTTTTTTCCCCTGCCTCAGCAGCGCGATCATGTCTTTGGACTTCGCGCCGAGTAGATCGATAAATTGGAGTGTCGGATCGCCGCTCTCCGATAGACGGTCAAAAGCCGATGCCAGAGCGATGGCCTGTTCTACCATGTCGCCAGTCAGGAATTTTTCCGGGTCGATTTGCAGTTGCTCGAAGGTGGCCGCTGCATCGGTGTTTCCTTCTGCTGCTTTGAGCGCGGCCTCATTCGCTTTGAGCATACCCTTTACAAAGCCCTCCAAATCTCCAGCGGTCTGATCGGCTGCGTACGCGATTTTTTGCAAGCCCTCCACGCTTTCGCCGGAAATATCGGCGAGATCATTGATGGCATCGGCGAAGTCTCTCGCCGCCTCAGCGTTGTCGCGAAGACGCCCGATATTGAAATTCGCGAGGTTGCGGCCTGCATTGCCGATACCGGTGGCGAGCTTTCCGATTTGTTGCTGAAAAGTTGCTGCCATTTTTCGCAGCCCATCCAGCCCGCGCTGGAACTCGGTGGTTTTTAGACCGACTTCGATTTGGACTTTAGCCATTTGCAGCCTCCTCTCGATGCGCTGCGCGTTTCGCCATGAATGCGGCGGCACCTTGCTCTCCCAAGTCCTTCACGGCCTGCGCGTGAATCTCTTCCTCGGTGGCGTTTTGCAGATCGGGCAGGTTCTTATTGTGCGCGATGCCGGCAATCAGCTCGTCAGTCATGAATCCCGCGCCGCCCGCCCGCTCATTAAAGGCGGCAGCGTAGTAGCGCAGCAGCGAGAACTGCATCGAAAACACGCGCTCTTCGCTGAAATTGCCCGCTGCGAGCAATGTAGTGGCGTAGCTCAGGGCCATCGGCGCAGTGAGCGGCCTGCAATCCGGGTCGTCCACTTCGAGCAGTTCCGGGCCGCGCATACATTCGCCCATCCAAGCGAGAAACTCACGGGCGGCGTTTTCAAAACTCTCCTGATCTCCAATCAGCTCAAACCCAGCCTTCTCACGCGGCAACAATTCGCCGCTTTCGTCGCACAGCGAGGGCAGTTGATCAAACGGCCACCGGGCATCGGCGACAATGATCAGAGCGGTCAACAAGTCGGCCTGATTGATTTGAATCGCCGGGTCATCGAGGACCGAGAACGGTGAGCCGACCGCCTGAAAAATGATGAGATGCCCGAGACAAAACGGGCGGCACGAATAGCCTAGAAGCTCCAGCGATGGTGCGAACCACGCACGCTGAAAACGCTCAAGCGGCGAGAGTAATGTGGATTCTTCGGACACACAGAGATTTTAGGGCGTGGGTTCGTTGGCAGGCTTTTTGAGCTGCTTTTCGTAAATCGCAACCTCGTCTTCGAGTTCCTTGGCGCGAGCGGCATTGCCTGCCTTCGCCGCTTTTTTTGCGCGAGCGCGGAGATTGATAATCGTGGAAGTGAGCGTAGCGGCGTCCATAAATTAAGCGTAGGCGACGTTCTCGGATTTCTTCACCGAAAGCTCTATCACTCTGTGACCGCGCGCAGTGTGCTTCCTGCCGACCTTGGTGATTTCGCGAGTCGCTGCACCGCCACCGTGATTGTAAGAGACTGTGGTTCCCGCTTCCGGCACCGTGTAGGCAGCGCGCTGAATCAGCGTGATGGTGCCTTCCTCAGTGAGATCGTCATAGCGGCGTTCGATGACGTTCCCGTCCTCGTCCATGACTTCCGCCATGTTTGCGCAAACTTCGTCAAACGAAGCATCCGTCACGGTCGCATTGCTGATCGTGCCGTTGACGCCGTAAAGGTGAGCGGTGCCGTAAGTGTGTTGACCCATGCAGGCGGGCGGTTGTCAAAAACTGAATCAGTCCGGGTCGATTGCCTGAGCGACGATGGAGAGCTGCATGTGATACAGCCTCACATCCTGCGCGTTGCCGTGGCTTTCTTCATCGAGCGCGACGGTCGTGATATAAAGTCCGGTCTCCGGGTGCTGTTCCCCTTCGGGATTGAGGTCGGTGACGAGCTGCAAAAAATCCTCGGTCGCAGTCGTAGGAGCTGCTGCACCGGCGGCGAGAATATCGCGCAGCTCGGACGCCCAAAGCGCAACGGTCGTCTCGAAGTCGGCTTTCATCGGCGACTTCATGAGAAATTCCACGGTGCAGAGCTGCGGAAGATACGCGCCTTGAATGCCGATGAAATCGGGATGCGTCGGCGCGGTGGGCACCCAGACGCTCAGGAATGGCATGGTGAGAGCGTCCGGTTTGTGCGCGGCGGCAATGGTGACTCCTGCGAGGCGGTCGCCTTTGCGAGCGTTCAGGTAGCCAACGATGGCGTTTGCGAGTTTGGTTTGTAGGTTCATCGGACGAGTTTCCCGGCTTGTTTTTCGAGATATTGGGCGATGCGGCGCCGCAGGGCTTCGGCCTGCTGATTGACCGCACTTTGCACCCGGCGATCCAAGTCGCGGACGTTGCCCGCGTAGCGCACGTCGTTGCTGGCGACGATGGAGAGGTTCGCGGAGCTGAGGTTCACTTTGATGTCGCCGCGCCCGGAGCCGTGGCGCTTGATCCACTGCGGGCGCGAGACTTTGAGCGTGTCGGCTGCTCGGTTCCATCCAGCGGCCAGAATGCCGACGCGGGCTTTCACGCGGTCGGCGAACCATTTGAAATCGCGCGATTCGACAAGGCCGATGTCGAGGCCGAGCAGGTCTTTTTTGCGAAGGCCCGTGGTGAGACTCGCGGCGCGGGTGCGATTCAGCGAGCCGCCTGCACCGCCGCCCATGACGCGACCATTCGTGGCGTTGCGGCGAGAGTTGTGCCAGCCGACCAAGTCTTCGCGTTTGAGGACTTTCGTGATGACGGTGCCGAGTGCTTTCTGCCCTTTGTGCGCGAACTCTTCACGAATCTCGCCGCTGGGAGCCATGCCCCAAAATTGCTCCAGATTCTCCCGCGACTGCGGCATGAAGATGCGGAACAGGTCGCGCATGATGGCCGCTTCGCCCGCCTGTTTCGCGCCACTGTTGGCCTTGCCGCTCGCTGGCGGCGTGAGCGCGATGACGCGCTTGATCACGCCTTTTGCGACCATCACGAGGTTTTCCGAGAACGCCTTTTTCGACGTTTGCTGAAACGTCAAAAGGGCTCGCATCAGCGGCCCCATATTTACGTTAAAGTCGGCGACAAGCTCACCCATGCAAAGGCGGTGCCGTCAACCGGCTACTGAGCTGCGTTCTTCGAGTCGAGCGCCACGCGGTAGGTGAGCTCGTCCTCGCTGAGCATCCCAACGACGAGGAAGGTGCGACCGTCTTTAGTGACTTCCTGCCCAAACGTCGGCGCGGCGCTCAGCTCCGTTTTTGCGACTTCAATGGTGACGGTGAAAGAGCGTTCCACGCCGTGCTCTTCCAGCACTTCGACCGTGCCGAGCGAGTTCCAATTCACGTCGGAATCTTCGGCCTCGCCAGCGAATCGCACCGGCACCTCGCCAAAGATGGCGCGGGCCTCGGCGAACATTTCGGACATGGCATCGTCGAATTCCGAGGGCATGGCTATTCGGTCTGCGCCTCCAGCTCGGAGATGCGGCGCTCTAGGCGGACGGCTTCGTCCAGGTCTTCGGCGCGGGCGGCGGCGGTGTCGGCGAACGCGGCGTTGTCACGCAGGTCGCTGGCGCGGGTGCGCAGGCGGATGACTTCGGCGGTGCGTTCGTGGGCGGTCATTTCTTTTTCTGCCAGTTGCGGTCGATGCCGATGATGTAGGCGGACGAACCGGAGCTGCCTTTGAGCTTGGTTTCGACGCGGCAGAGGGTGATCAGCTCTTTCGCGGTCTTGAGCGGCTGGTTTTTGGCTCCGACGAGCAGGGCGTTTGTGACTGGCTCGAATCCCTCGACCGGCACGAAGGAAACGACGCGCTTGAACAGCTTGTCGAAATGCTCTCCGGCGAGTGCTTTTGCTTGTTCAGCGTTCTCGGGGTTGAGCGCGTAAGAGATTTCGATTTTCCCAGCGGTGCCACCTCTGGCAGCCACGATGTTGAGTTTCGTTTCTCCGACGATCAATTCGCCCTCGTGCAGCTTCAGGAGCTGGCTTTCAACCCCGAGATAGTTGGCGACGAGCGGGCCGATTTGCTTTTGCAGCTCAATGAGCGTGGCGGTGAGCGATTCGGGCGTTGCGGCTGGGTCTGTTGTGGAATCGGCCATCGCGAGTTACAGAGTTCCGGCTTTTGCGAGGTTTCCGGCGGCGGTGAGTGCGGTTACTTGTTCAGCTTGGGTCGCAGGCTGATCGTGGCAGTTACGGCGCTGATGTCGCCGGTGCCGCCCGCCGCAACGAACTTCACGTTCACGTAGCGGCCAATCGTCGAGGGCAGGTGGCATTTCAATTCCTGCGCAGCAATCGTGGAGCCGGTGCCGGTGATGACTTTGGAGATGTTGGTGCTAGTGGTTGGCGATGCGCTCTCGCCACTCTGGACCGTGATTGTGAGCGTTTTCGTGCTCGGCAAATGAGTGCTACTGAGCGCGGGAATTTCGATGACCAGCTCGGATTCGCGGACGGTTGGGCTTGGTGCGGCACAGCCGAGGTCTAAGTCCGAGCTGGTGACGGTGCCGTCTGCGGTTGGCAGGGCTCGTGTGATGGTGAGATTCAGGTCTTTCATGATTTTTTACTGAGGCTTTTTGGCGGCTTCGATGGCGGTGATGAGTTCGTCCTTTTTCAGTCCGGTCACTTCGATGCCGAGGTCTTTGGCGATCACTCGGAGTTCATCGACCTTTTTGGCGGTGAGTTCGTTGCTGTCGGCTGGCGAGGCATCCTCTGCGGCGGTGCAGGAGCCGTTGCGCGGCTCTTTGAGAAGCAGCGCGCTGGTGACGACGGGTTCTCCATCGGCGGGGCCGATGTTGATGGTGCCGTCCTTATTTTCGGAGAGGACTACGAACGGTTTCGGTTCGCGCCCTTCCTGATGGTAGAAAACTTTCTTCATGGGTTAGCTCTCGATGGCGTCGGTGTTGAGGATGTTGTCGGTGGCGATGATGGGGACGCCTTCAAAGCTGACTGGAAGCGGCGCGATGGCCTCTTGATTTGGGCGCTCTGTTCCCTGTCCGAAGAGGGTGACGGTGCGGCTGTCCTGAAGCTGCTGTTGCGACCGGCGCGACATGAAGATCGCGTCGGGCTTGAAGTTCGCCGGGAACAGGCGCATTCCGGCGTTCAGCTTGGCGTCGGTGCAGGTTTTGGTCGAATCTGCGGTAAGGTTGCAGATGCGAACAACGCTGTGCGGCGAGGCAATTTGAAGGCCCAAGTAGCTCGAAAGCTCCGAGGTGTATGCCCACGCCTTTTTGTTGTTCGCGTCGAGGATGCTCTCGACGATGAAGTCTGGCAGGTCCAACAGTCCTTTTCCATTGCGAGCGAGCGCGGGCATGAGCTGCACGAAGCGTTCGCCGAATTTGACCATATACACGCTGCTCGCTGTGGTGGCCGTTGTGCCGGCGGCGTTGTAGGTGTAGGTGCCGCCGAAGGCCGTAAAGGCTTTGATGCCGGGGAATCCTTTGGCGTCGGAACTGACTCCATACCAAATCTGCGACCCCATTTTTTGAAGCGCAGCTTCCACGACACCCATCGCCTCGAATGCCTGATAGCCAGCCGCGCCACCGCGCTTCCAGTTGTCGGCGATGTGCTTGAACGCTTCGATACGGCCACCGAAACGGTAGCACTCGTGATCGAGCAATCTCAGGTCGCTCTTGCTTGCGTCGAAACCCTCGCCCGCGTGAGCAAATACCACGCTGGGCCGCGAGGTGCGGTGCAGCGTCTTGTAGGCTAGCTCGCCCGGCGTTTGAATCAGCTCTTCGGACGCCGGGAATGTGGAAAGTTCCGGCGAGAAGTTCGTGAGGTCTTCGATGATGCCGCCGACGGCGTCATTGGAGTTCGCTTTGGCGAGGTCGAGAAAGTTGAGTGTGGCCATGATATTTTAGATTTTGATGCGGTTGAGAGTTCGGGGGTTAAGCGGCGGCTTGAGGCAGTTTGCTGGCGAGGTATGCGCGGGTTTTTTCCATGCCGGTCAGATTCGATTTGCCGTCCTGTTTCTGGCCGTCCTTTTTTGCGCCGTCGTGGCGTTCGGGCGGGGTGCCTCCGAAGCGGGAG
>JANMLS010000332.1:0-5998 GCA_031372675.1 Verrucomicrobiaceae bacterium | reverse complement strand
GTTAGCTACCGCCTGAACGTATGGCCGCCGCCTCTCAATTCATTGCCCCCCGGTCATTGCGGCTGGATAGGACGGTTTTGAAGCCGTTGCAGGAGGCGGCCGCCTCTCAATTCATTGCCCCCCGGTCATTGCGGCGCGTTGCGCTTTGAGTTCAACGTGACGAGCGCTGCCCGCCTCTCAATTCATTGCCCCCCGGTCATTGCGGCGCGTCCAACGCGCCATCAACTACCAGGCCAAAAACCGCCTCTCAATTCATTGCCCCCCGGTCATTGCGGCTGCGCTCGCCGGGCACCTTGTCTGGCAAATGCTTTCAAAGGCATCGCGCGAGCGCGGTTAAAATTTATCGGGTTACTTTCCACTCGCCGGAGACACCCTGCCCGGAAAACGCTCTCCGATGGCTGGTTGTCGCGTGCGAGCGTGTTCCCTTGGGATCTCTCGCACTGCCGCACTCGCGTGGGGTCAAAGAACAGAGTCATTCTAATGGCGGAAGAATGATGGTCGGTGGCACTTGGCCGGAAGACTTCTACCCATGCAGCCCGACAGGCCGCAAGCGCTATCTCGCCCAAATACCTGCTTTATAGCACCACCACCCGCGAGCGCGTTGTGTAAGGTCGCCCGATGGCCTCGATCCGCAGCGAAGCATCCCCGCTTTCCGGCCCGAGCGTTACAAAGAGCACCTGGTCTTCGTCGCGGTTGATTTCCTCCTCCAGCGCCGCCCGCAGTCCGGCGAACCGCGTCTCATCCAGCGGACATTCAAAGACCGAAAACTGCACCCGCGTCCCGTAGCTCTCGCAGACCTTCGCCACTCGGCTCCGGCGCTTGTCGGCGGAAATATCGTAGCAGACTAAAATGCGGTGCCTCATTTGTCAGTTGAGAGGTGAGAGGTGATAGTTGAGAGACCGCTGCATTTTCATCGCGTGGTGAATCCGTAGTAGCGCTCCGCTTCTCCGCGCACGTAGCGCCAGAGCTGCCGCGCCTGCACTTCCATCATCCGCCGGTAAGACATCGCGTAGCCAAATTGCGGATGCGTCACCTCCGTATCCAGCCGCCGGAACCACGCCTCCCAAAACACCCGCCGCCCGCTCTCCTTCATGTAACAGCCCGCCGCGCTCCGCGAAAAATCCGACATCGTCAACTCCCCGCGATTCAGCAGCGAAAGCGCCACGCTATCCGCCACCAGCGGGCGGAACTCCTCCATGATATCCAGCGCCAGCGCCGGACGCCCATATCTCGGCTGATGATAGCACCCGAGAAACGGGTCCAGCCCCACCGCATGAAGCACGCCCGAAAGCTCCTTTGCCAGCACCGAGTATCCCTGCGAAAGAAGCGCATTCACCGGATCGCGAGGCGGACGGCGGTTTCGCCCGTTAAAATCAAAGTCCGTCTTCCCATTCAGCATCGTCGCAAACTGCCCGAAGTACAGCGCCGCCGCAGTCCCCTCAATTCCCCGCAGCGTGTCCAAGTCCTGCACATCCTCCGCCTTGTCCCGAAGGTCCGCCATCTGCCGCAACACCCCATCCGCCGCCTCCCCGTTGCGCATCAGCAGCACCCGCTGATTATGGATCTTCGCCCGCACCATCTCCCGCGCCAGCTTCACGCGGATGCCCGGTTCCCCAAACATCCGATACTGCCCCAACCGCGCATCCACTCCGCTCGCCGGTAGTCCGCGCAAAAGCCCAAGAAACCGGCCCGCCGGGGAGAAATACGCCACATCGATCCCATGCTCCAGACAAGCGTGCGCCGCCTGCGCCGTGAGTTGCACCGCCCCATAAAGATAGATGGACCGCACCTGGTGCATCGCAAACTTCTGCAACGTCTCCTTCTTCTCCGTCACCACAAATTCCCCGCCGCGCTGCCCCACCATACAGCCCGGCTTTTGCACCACCATCACCTCGCCCTCATCGCCCGGTGGACGCGGCGCTTGCGGTGTATTTGCAGCCGTCTCTTCATCCGAGCGCCCCGCCCAAAACGCCGACTCGTTTGGCAGACAAACCGGATACGCCGAGCAATGCAGACAGCGAGTATCATTCACCAGCGGCGGCGGACACTTCCCGGAAATCGCCACCGCCTTCGCCTCCGCCAGCATCCGGTGAACCGTCGCAAAAAGCTCCTCAGTCAGCGGCACCGACACCCGTCGCCGCTCCGCCGTATAATAAATCGAAGCCCCCGACACCACATGCCCGTGCTCCCGCAGCAGCAGCACGTAAGCCGCCACCTGCACCGCATCATACTCCTTCGCCATGCGCTCATCATTTTCACCCCGCCGAGCCGAGCCCTTCTTGTGGTCGATGACCTCCATCCCGTCGCCAGTTCCCTCCACCACATCGATCTTTCCCACCAGCCCCAGCGCTTCGCTCTCCAATTGCAAACTCCGCAACCGCGCGCCCTCCGGCAATTCCAGCTCCTTCGGATCTTCCGGCAGCGCCGAAGGCTTATCCACCTGTCGATGGTCTGCCGAGCCCTTCACCGTGTCGGCATTCTCCACGAACAAATCCTCCACCCACTGGTAATAAAAAAGCCGTGCGCAGTACGCGTAGTTTTGCAACCTCCGCACCGGCATCATCGGCAAGTCCGACGAATCCAGAACCGGAACCGCGGCCACCGTAGGAAGCGTTTCCGCCACCTGCGGAGAGGATACCTCGCCTGCCGTCGCCGCGTGCATCGCCGCGACCATCGTTTGATGAAGGGGAGTAAACTCGAGTTCCGTTTGATTGGAATCGGTCGCGACTGGACGACGGCCCATAGGCCGCTTTGGCTTTCGAGAGTTCATAGGTTTAGCAAGGTCGGTGCCCGGATGCGCAGGAAGCTACATAGGAATTTCGTCAGGCTGTTCCGGTTGTTTCATCAAGCGAGCGCGGTTGATGTCCTCACACCGCCGCCATTGTGCGATGCGGTCGTTCACTGCATTCCACAAGCAGGGGCCAGACGCAAACGGATGCTCGTTGGCATCCTCGCCATCCAGCCGAGCCCTCCCAAACTTCGCGACTCCGTGTTCGTCGTAAAAGAGGTTCGTGTTTCGTTCCTTCGGCAGTGTGTCGCCTACGCGCAGCAAGATCGCCACTTTGTCTTTCCCAAACCGGCGAGCCTCGCGGGCGAGGAATGTATCCGGCTGATCTTTCGCCCCTTTCTTCCGCTCCGTGCGGAGACGGTGATGGATCGCAGCGCATCCCGGATGCGCGACGGCTCGCATTGCGAGGTTTGCTGCGGCGTTCAAGTCTGCCTGCATCGGCAGAACGCTGTTGGTCGTCTGTTTCCGACTCGCAGCAGGCGCGGGATGCGCGACATCCCTCGCAGTGATAAACATCGGCCCGCCCGGCTGTGGTGCCAGCAGTGTGCGTTTCGAATGTGGGGAGAGGCTGATTGCTTCCAACTCGGCGAACATTGCCTTTACCGCATTCACTTCCTCACGACGGCGGGTGAGCGATTCCCACTTTGCTTTATTCCCCGCTGCTTCCCCGATTTCCTTTTCCAAAGCCTCCACATCCACCTGCAACGATGTGCGCCAACGAAACTCGTGGCGGTCTTCCCAGCCCACTTCCGCAGCGCGAAATCCCGCCATGCCCGTGAGCGAACAAAAGCGCGAAGAGTAGGCCGCTTGAGTCTCCAGCACGGGGATACCAAACGGCTCCGCGAGCATCTTCACTTTCAGCATGACGGCGCGATGGCACCACTTCATCAGCCGCGTGTTCTCGCTCTTCGCCCGGCCTTGATCCGAGAGGTAACGCGAGAGGTCTTCCAGCACGATGAAGTCCACCGGCGGGCGGGCGACTTCATACTCGCCGTGCGTATCGGAAATCTCGCGGCTCTGCGCGGACTTGCCCGGCACGCGCAGCTTCACGCCCAGCGCCTGCGCGAGGATCAAGTGCGCGGTTTGGTTCACCCGTTGCTCGCGGATGTTCTCCAGCTTCACGAGAATGTCCGGGCACGGATCAGGGATAGGATCGTTCCGCATTTCCGAGGCAGTTAGCGGCTTGTCACCGATTTGGCGACGAAGCGATTGGTTCAGCGATTGCCAGCGGCGGCGTAACTCGGACAGTTGCTCGATACGCGCCATGCTCAGCCCGCGCTGTCCGCGCAGCTTCACCTTTTCCAGCCCCGTGCCTTCCGCCGTTCGGCGGAGCAAATGGCAATCCGCCTTCTCGGGATGCTGCACCCATTCCCAGCACCGCCCCCGCAGCGGCATGATGCGCCCGGTGAGCAAAAACAACTGCTCCTGCACGCGCAGGCGTTGCGTGCTGATGTGGACGTGCAACGCATCCCGTAGCGCCACGAGATTCGCCTCGCCGCCATCGGCGAGCGCCCGCCACTCCAACACCCGATCCTGCTCCCGCAGTTGCGTGAGAGCGGCCTGCCGCTGCTCCTCGCTGTCCGGCTGCGAGAGCTTCCAGTGCCACGAAATACATGCGGCAAGCCAGCCCTGCGCACGGCGCACGGCGACGAGCCACTTGTCATTCAGCTCTGGGAAACTGAACTGCTCCTTCATCGCCAACGCATCCGCGATGCCGCCAAACAAGTCCGGTTGATTCAAAGCCACCGCCATCACAAAAGTCTGCTCGCACTCCGCATCATCCGCCGGGCGACCACGCTCCCCGTAAAGTTCCTCGCGGAAAGCCGTGCCGCGATTGTCCTGATCCAGCGGACTCTCCGGGCGAAGAATCACCGCGTTCTCCCCCGGCAGCCGAAGGATCGTCCCCGAGCGGTATCGGGCGAACCACGCATCACCGCCCGCGCTTCCAATGAATCGCGCCGCGCCGCCGCCCGTCTTTCCGCAATCTACCAGCGCAACACTCGCCGCGTGGCGCGTGCCGAGGTCCGCAGCGAGCACGCGAAAGCTGGGAACCTTTTCCCACCAACGATGTTGCCCCTTGCCGTCAAACTCATCAGTCCATCGCAGGTATGGAAACACTGTGCCCTTCTTCCACGAAGCGAACTGCTTCTCCCAAATCTCCGCTTTGCCGATGTGCTTTTTGATTCGCCCCTCGTCCAGACTCAGCGGGAAATTCAGCAGCACCCGCCGCTCACCTTCGCTGTCAAAGTCCGGCATCAATTGCACCGCCGCATCCTTGAGTTCCTGCGGGTTTGCCGCCGTCTCCATCTTTCCGAAAAGCGCCTGCATCATCGGCTGCGTCCAATCCTGCGAATAGCCACCTCCCTCAGCGCGGATGCCGTCCCGCAGCAATCGCGGCGCGGAGTAGGCGAGCCGACACGTCTTCATCTCAAAGCGTCCATCCGCCCCGCGAATCGCTACCGGCACAATCACCGCCAGCGCCTTCGCGTCGTGCTTAAACTCCCCGCCATCCTCTCCAAAGCTGCACGCATCCGTGAACATAAAGAGCCGACGCGACAGCCGTGGATCGGCAGGCGTGAAGTTCAGCGGACGCGCCGAGATTTCTTCCATCGCTTCCCGCGTTTCGCAGTATTCGCGAAACGCCTCCAGCGGATCGCTCGCCCATCCCTTTTTGATGATTTCCTCCTGCTGCTTGTCATCCGGCTCGCGCCAAATACTCCACGCCGCTTCGTCTGCAAGCATCGCCTCAAACAACCTGTGCGAGCCAATCTGCTCCTTCTTCTCCCCGCCGCGCAACTCATCGAGCGCGTCGTTCAACTCGCCGCGTTTGGCGTCAGAAAACGCTACGCCCTTTTTCACGATACCCTGCCAGCGCCGCTTCACCTCGCTCCAGCCCTTCATCGTCCGCCGCCGCAATCCGTAAGGCGTGCTCCGCCCATCCGTGAGCCGATATTCCTCCGCCAAATCGGCGTTGATGATCTGCCGCAGCCGGTCAATCCGCGCATCCCCGGTAAAGCGGGCGATGACCGTTTCCTCGCCACTTTCATTCTTCGCTGGCTTCGGCTTCCCCTCACAGTGATCCCATACTTTCGCCAACCGCTCGCGCAATGTCCGATCCGTCTCCGCAGCGTATCCCTCCATCACCCTCTCGCCATCCATCACGAGCAACTTTGTCGCAAAACCGTTCAGCTTTTCCTCCCGCTTCACCAC
>JANMLS010000313.1:0-11848 GCA_031372675.1 Verrucomicrobiaceae bacterium | reverse complement strand
CGGCGCGAGACGGTGCGCGGCGGGTCCATTCGGCTCCAAACTCCTTCAGCATTTGCCGCGAAACCTCCTGCAATACAAAGCCGCCGAGAATGTAAAATCGCGGTGCTTTATCAATGATGTAGGGATCGATGACATACTCCTCCGGCGACTTCCTCGCGAGCGTGGCTTCGAGCGTCTGCTTCTCGCCATCGCGGAGAATGTGAAGATTCAACGTGTCGCCAACAAAATACATCGTGCTGAAAATGTGGCCCGTGGGGATTTTGCCGTATTTCGGATGCGGGAAATTGCCATCCTGATCGACGGCGAGATCGTTCACAGCCACGAGCACGTCGCCTTTTTTCACACCGGCTTTTTCAGCGGGGCTGTCTTTCAGCACTGCGTTGATAAACACGCCGCCCGACACGTCTGCGGGCACTTTCGCGTAGCGGCGTAAAGCGGGGTCGCGCATCGCGCTGATGCCGTATCCGGCGCGTGGGAAGCCGTCGTATTTTCCATCGGCTGCATCCTTCAAAAAATGCCCGATCACCGGCGCGGGGATGATGTTCGCGTTGCTGCTCGTGTTGTCGTAAGCCATGAGCACGCCCGTGAGTTTGCCATCCCGCACGACGGGCAGTGTGAAGCTGCTGTCGCGGCCCTGGAGTTGCACCGTCATGCGGTAGGTTAAAAATGTGCCATCCACCGGATACGGCATCATCTCCGCAGTTGTCATCAGCCCTTTTGTCCGCAAAAGACGGCCATTGCTCTCAAGCTGCCAGACCGAGAGTTCATCGCCGATGTCGCTCTCCGCGATGGCGAGCTTTGAGACATCCCTCATGAATTCATCGTCGCTGGTTTTTAGCAGCGCGAGATTTGCCTCGTAGTCCACGAACTCCACGGCGGCGGGCACTTTCTTCCCGCCTTCGGGTGTTTCAAATTCCACGTAGGCCGCGTTTGCCACGAGGTCGCCGGTGACGAGCACGCGCCCACCTTCGAGCACCGCGCCGATTGCGCGCTTCGTCTGCGGCTGTTTCTTGCCCCACGGGCGGAGGAAGTCCCACGCCTGGTTGGTGACGTTGACGCGGACGACGCTGAGTTTTTCCTGCGCGAAAATTGGGAGCGCAACGAGCGTGGCGAGCGAGAAAATGAGGATGCGAAACATAGGATTGGGTTTCTTGAAAAATTACTTGGTTTCGTCTTCGAGATACGACTCGCGCTGCACGTTGTAGCGTTTGCGAATGCGGTCGCGGGCGGCCTCGACATCCGCCGTGATGAGCACGAGCGGGCGGCCTATTCCCTCAAACTCGATGAGCATCTGCTCGCTCTTTTCCTCCAGCGCTTCTGCAAGTTGCTTCATGTTGCGAATCGCTTTGCCATTCACCGATTTCACGATGCCTTCGCGAAATTCATCGAGGTAAGTATTGATCGGGTCAGGCAGCAGCGAGGTGAGCACGATGGTTTCATCGCGGTCCTTGTAAAGTTCATCGCCCACGAAGTTCGTGTAGTAGTGGAGCACGCGCGGATTTTGAAATTGGAAGGTCGCCATCAGATTGCGATTCAGCGGCTGAAAGAGCAGCCCCGCGTGGACCACGTATCGCGCCGGAGCGTAGCTGTTCGCCTGATGCGTGTATGGAAACGGCCCGTGAAACTCCACCGACTCCTGCACCGTCTGCCCGTCGCGCAGCAGCTCAAATTTCACCACATCGCCTTTGAATTTTCGCTCTGCGACCTCCGCGAGAATCACGCGCTCGCCTTCCAGCTCCACAAGCCCATCGCTTGCGATGTCCATGCCATCAATTTTCAAAAGCACATCGCCCACTTTCAAATGCTCGTGGCAAACGCTCGCGCTGCCGACTTCCGTGACCACCACGCCGCGATCATTATCGGGAAGCCCCAGCGCCTTGCGATGCGCGGAATTCAGCAGCGGAAAAGTGGTGATGCTCAAGTCCACGTAGCGGTCATATTTTCCATCCTCCACGTCTTTCAGGAAATGCTTCACCACGGGAGTTGGAATCATGTAGCCGACATTCTGCGCCACATCGCCGGTGAAGCCCTGAAACGCCACGCCCACGACCTTCCCATCCTGCAAAACAGGCCCGCCGGAGTTGCCGGGATTGATCGCCGCATCAATCTGGATGGAAAGATGCGAGTCCATCACCGAATGCGCATAAGTGCGGAAATCAATGCGCGAAACCACGCCGCGAGTCACACTCAGCCGGTCGCCGCCAATCGGGTATCCATAAACGGAAACCGTCGTTTCGATCTCCGGCACGCCGCCGATGGGCAGAGGCTTCGAGTCCTTCCAAAAATCCGGGTCTTCCACCTTGAGAATCGCGAGGTCGCAGTCGTGCGCGATGTGCTCCACAGTGGCGACGTATTTCTTCGGGTTACCTTCCTTTTCCACCGTGAGAAGCCGCGCATTCGAGACGACATGCGCATTCGTCATCAGCCGGTCCTTCCCCACCGCCCAGCCTGTGCCAGAGCCGCCGCCCACGCCGCCGGGAAGCCACGGGACGCGAAAATTAAACTCCTGCGCGGTGTTGTTGATCCGAGCGAGCGACTTACGGATTTCCGCCTGCTGCGCAAAAGCGCTGGTCACGGCGAGAGCGGCAATAATCAAGCGGGCAAACTTCATAAGGCGCGGACGATGAATAGACATAGAGATGATGTAAACCGCGATTAGACCGCAGCCGCGCCCGTTGGTTCAAAATTACAGCACGCCCGTCACAAAATACGTTTTCGGGCTTGCGGAACTGCGGGGCAGCGTTTACTTCCACGCCTCCGTTTTTCGGAACGGGTCGGTAGCTCAATGGTAGAGCAGCGCCCTTTTAAGGCGTTGGTTGCGAGTTCGAGTCTCGCCCGACCCACTTCCCCGAACAGAGTTCATCAGTGGAAAAACAGGTTTGGAACACTGGGAATAGCGCATGGTGGGATGAATCAGACGCAGAGCCAGCACAGGCTTCAAAAAACAAATGGTTTGCCGCAGGGCAGTTGCTGGTGCATTCGGGGTGTCTTATGAAATCCGTTATCAAGTTTATCACACACACATCACTCGTCGTTGCAGCGCTCGTGCTTACCGGTTGCTCCGGTGGCGATTCTCACGAACAGGTCGCCGATTCCCTGATGACCCAATTGGACCGCATGGCCGCTGCCATGAATACCGTGACCGATAAGGCCACAGCGGAGAAGGCAGTCGTCGAGCTGAAATCCGTCGCCGAGGAAATCAAGAAGATCGCCGACAAGGCGAAGGCTATGAAAGACCCGACCGCCGAAGTGCAGGCGAAGATCGAAGCGAAAATGAAGGCCAAGCAGGATGAGCTTGGGAAAAAGATGATGGGAGCGCAGATGAACATCGCCAAAGCCGGCCCCGAAGCTGGGAAAATCCTCATGGAAGGCATGGCCGAGTTTGGCAAGGTGATGGAAGAAGCAGGCAAGGCATTCACGAAGAAGTAAGCCTTTTTCCATAACCGAAAAATCAATTCACGAAAGCCGCCGCGTTCCTTGGGTTCGCGGCGGCTTTCTGCGTTTTCAACGCTGCTGAGTTTTTTGGAGAGCTTGGATTTTACAGGATAGCGTAGCGAGTAAGCACGCGGGCAGGAGCTTCAAAAGAGGGGGGCAGAGTGGCGAGCGGGATTTTGCTCTTATTCCATTCCTTCAAGCAGGTCGTCCCAATCACAATTTAGCGCATTGCGAAGACGCAAAAGCACAGCGAGCGAAGTGCCGAATTTCCCTGATTCGATGAACTGCAAGTATCGCGTGGTGATGTCTGCCCGCTCCGCCAAAGCCTCTTGGGAAAGTTTCGCATTGGCCCGTAATCTTTTGAGATTTGAGCTGAATTTATTGAGCTGTTTTTGCGGAACTTTCTGCACGCGATTTGCCAGCGATGGTCATCCGCCAAAGATGTGCGCAACACGTAAGCCAGTTTCGTTATTTGCGTTGACATGATCTCCGCACTATCACACCACCACGGCCATGCTTTCGTCGCGTTTTCTTATCCGATTTGCCTGCATTCTCCCTCCATTTGCGCCGCCAGCGCAAACAGACCGCAACTATCATTCAATCGGCATTTGACACCCCAACGACCAAACTTAATTTCGCGCCCAACCACCACTCATACTTCCCAATGAATAAATCCCTCGCCCTTACCACCCTGCTGCTTTCGCGAACTTTGCGCTTCGCATTTATTCTTCTCTCAGCCAGTTCAGCGCTAGGCGGGACTTATGAGGAGTGGAAAGGCACAAAGTTCGATACGACTCAGAGCGGCGACCTGCAAATCTCAGGGCCGGATGCAGACCCGGATGGCGATGGTCACGTCAATCTCATCGAATACGCATTTGGCGGCGAACCGCTTTCGCCTGATTTGGCGGGATTTTTTCTGACGGAGTTAAACGGCTCATCGCTTAAAATATCATTTCCGAGGAGACGAAACGCGGAGGATCTTTCCTACAGCACGAAGGGGAAGGCCGACATGACGGGTGTTTGGCTTGGCGGAAGCGATCATGTGAACTGGATTGCGATTCAGGGCGGCGAGGAGTTCGATACGATTACTGTGGGAGACAAGCTCCCTCCCGTCATCCACCCGAAAAGCTTTCTCCGGCTTGAAGTGACACTACTGCCGCCGGGTGGGACAATTCCAGCACCGCATTCACTCAGCCTGCTTTCGTTGTCGCCGTATGAAGTTCGGCTTTTCTGGAAACTTTCCTCGCAGGATGCCACCCAGATTCTAGTTGAGCGGCAGTTTGCAGGCTCGCCGGATTGGTTTCCGCTGGCGCTTTTGTCGCCGCTTTCCACGACGTTTGAAGACGCAGGGCTTTCCTCCGGCGCAGGCTATTTTTATCGCGTGTCTGCGCTCAATTCCGCGCAGGTCTCACCAGTCTCCGGTAGTGTGAGTGTTTCTACTCCGGCAGACCTTGATAATGACGGCCTGCCCGATGCCGACGAAAGCGCGGCAGGCTCAGATCCGGCTAATGCAGACTCGGACGGAGATGGCATCCCGGATGGCACGGAGGTCGCGGCGGGCACAAATCCAAACAGCGCAGATAGCGATGGCGATGGCGTAGGCGACAAGGATGATATTTACGCCACAGACCCGCTGCGCTCGCGCCCCATATCTTTTTCGACTTACAGTTCCTTCGATTTTTCCGCTTATGACCCGAATCCGACTCTGCCTTATTGGATGGCACTCAATGACAATTTTGAGATTTCCTACGGAGGCGATGCTGGTTCGCTCTGGCGCTCGTTTGCATGGAAGCCAGACGGAACTACACAAATTGCGCTACAGCCGTTTGAGCAAATCGAGCAAACTACTCAGGGCGAAGTCATCAAACAGTTTGAGGCCAGCGGAGTCACGCCGAGAGGCACGCTTTTCGGTGTGGTTTCTTACAACACAGGAGGAAAAGCGGTTTTCGAGCGGATGACCGATACGGCTTCGCCTGCATTGTATCCCGTGCCAAATCACCCGTATCCTTACACCCTCAGTATTTTCTCAGACAGTGATAGCGGGCCAATGCACGGCTATATTTACGATTACTTTTATGTGCCGGAGCCGGAGGGATTCATGGAAAAGACATTCACAGGGAGCACATCGGACATTCAGATGGATCGGCACAAAATTCATATTCATGGGACCAGTCTGGATGGCTGGATGGTGGGCGTTGAGCATCCGCCCGAGGATCCACAGACGGGCATCTTTCCGCCACCCATCCCGTGGCTGTGGGACGGCGCTCGGATTCAGCTTCCGCAAGCAGCGCTCTCGCCAATCGGGGTGAATGATTCGCTGGAAATCATCGGCGGCAGCGGCAGCACGGCTTACTACTACAAAGACGGCGCGTTCACACTTTTCTCGGATATGATCCCGCCCGTTTTCCGCGGCCAGCTCTCCGGCATCCAGCCTTTGCACATTGGCAACCACAACTCGTTTTCCTCCTTTCCGGTGATCGGATTTTCCGCGCATTCGCTGGAGGGAGCGCCACCCGGCGAATGGATCCATCGGCGTTTTCTTTTACAAAAGGACAGCGAGGGCGAATTCGTCATTTCGCAGCAAGTCGCCCATGAAGGCCCTGTGATTGCTCCCCAGCAGATCAATAAAGCCGCCTCCGCCACCGCCGTGGTGGTGCAAAAACCCCGAGTCATGGCGCAGGTGGACTGGCGTTTCCGTGGCATTGACGGCTACTGGAAGGGCTTTGACCCCATGATGCCCGGCGACCTCCATCCGCCGAATGGCACCGAGGATGGGCCAAGCACCGAGCCGTCCAAGTTCCCCGGCTTTGCTCGCGATGGCCGCTACTGGGCCAGCGTGACGATGGGGAAGGAGAATACCTCCATCAAAGTATGGTTCAAAGACCTCGAATTTGGCAAAAAGTCGAAGCTCGTTCTCGCTCCAGGCTCCAGCCAGTTCATTGACATCAGCCCGAAGGATGTGCCGCTCGTTCCTACTCCCGAAGACGGGACAGACACCACCCAGCCTGGATTTTTTGTGCCAATCACCATCACGGGGAAAGCTGCTTCTAGCACCAAACCTGAAATCGCAACCATCGAACTACGCTCGACCGACCCGCAAAACCAATTGCTTGGGAAGCTCACAGTTAGGGTATTTCCCGAAGTGGTCGTGGATGTTGCTTTTCACTGGGTTTCCGCCGGGCCACCTTTGCCAAGCGGCGCACCTCATCCCACCAGCCACGTAGGAGTCCTTATTGGCAGGGACAACAACGGGGACTTTATTCAAAAGCTGAACGATGTTTTCCAACAGGCTGGCGTACGTTTCGAGCGCAACCAGCAGGCATCAGGGGAGAAAGTAGTCGCCTACGATTTGAATGGCGATGGACAGCTCAACAGCAATCTGGACAGCGATCCGGAAATGAAAGTCCTCATGAACGACCCCTCGCTGGGTGGTGCCAAACTCAACATCGTCTTCATAAGGAAACCGCTCAAAAATGATACCGCTTATCGCGGCCACAAAATCACTGCGGGCTGGGCACCAGTTGTGGACATTGATGGGCAACTAATCGGCAATAAAATCTACATTCTTACAGACTGGGCTGGCAACAATGCTGACACTTTCAGGCTGGTCTCCGATGTCGTGAACCACGAAGTGGGGCATGCTTTCGGGCTTTCCACGAAACTCAGTTACTTGCCAGGGCAAGTAATGCAAAATGATAGATACCACCATGACTTTGGCATATTCCCGATAGGCTCGTTGCCATACGTTCCGGCTCACATCGCCACACCGGACATCATCAATCGGGGGCTGATGTATTACCGTACCAGTTCAAACCGCTGGATGCGCCATGAGGACTGGTTTATGGCTAATAAACGGGCAAGAGAGAGATTCAAAAAATGAAACACAATATACTCAGTGTTTTAAATCTGCTTTTGGGTTTTAGCCTGATTGTCACCTCGGTTGTATCTTATGCAGCCAGTGACACGGCTAGACTCAATGAATTGATTTCAAAAATTGACCAAGATGATGATTTGGACGCGCTCTCGGTTACAGAAAAAGAAGCAGCCTTGGATTATTTGCTGAAAGAAAAAGCCAAACGTCCCGACGATTCTACTTGGTCAGATAAGCAATTACTCCAACTTGCACACGAACCGACTATCCAGCGATACGCGGAGCGGATGAAACTGGGGTTTTTCGGCAACGGTGAAGTAGGCTCATCGCGGCAGCCGAGAATGATCGAATTTTGCGAGAACTCGCTCATGAAAAAAGAACCCGTGGTGCCCGCTGGAGGATCAGATGTCCCCGCCATGTCCGAGTCTTTGGGGACTGCAGAGTTTGTTCTGAGAATTACGCAAGACGCCCGTGAGATGCCCGGCGAGACTCGGGTGTGGGCGCAGCGGCTGAAGCGATTGATCGAGCAAAACCTCGAATACGTCCCCAGCCCCAAAGGCCGCCGGATCGCCGAGGAATCGCGGCTCATTGTGCGCAACTGGTTCACCGAAAACAAAGCCGCACTCCAAGCCCGCGAATTTGCCAAAGTAAAACCCGGTGCGCTCCACACCCTGCAAAAAGAGGCCGAACCACCCGCTCTCGGCGAAGAACCCCGCAACGTCCTAGCCAGCGCCACCCCCACCCCCACGCCAAACATCCCGCCGCCCGAAACAAAAACTACTGGCAAAATCCAAGGCGGCTACTGGGCCTTCGCCATCCTCGGTCTCTGCATCGCTTTGCTGGCGGCGGGGATTTACCTATCGGTGCGCAGCAATCGCTCGAAGTGAAACACGTCACAATAAGTGTATAATTGCTAATGGCGTGCAAGCGTGGGAAGGAAAGGTTCAAGAAATGAGGTACCGCATGTTAAGAAATCTGCACCTACTTTTGGGATTCTATTTCAGTGTTTGTTCTCCTCTGTCACATGCCGAAATTCCTGCTGCCAGACAGAGTGAACTCATCACAATTATTGAGCGAGATGAAGATGTGGACTCGTTATCCGCTGAGGAAAAAGAAGTGGTGCTGGAGTATATACTAAAAGAAAAAGAAAAACGTCCCGACGATCATCTCTGGTCGGATAAACAATTACTTCAACTTGCCCACGAACCGACCATCCAGCGCTACGCAAAATTGTTTAAGCTCGGAGTTACAG
Source organism: Verrucomicrobiaceae bacterium (assembly GCA_031372675.1). Taxonomy (GTDB): domain Bacteria; phylum Verrucomicrobiota; class Verrucomicrobiia; order Chthoniobacterales; family Chthoniobacteraceae; genus SXWH01. The sequence continues at coordinate 3,290 of JANMLS010000313.1, read as the reverse complement.
AATACGGCAGGGCTGATTTTGCAAAACAACCAAGATTGATCGAGCACTACGAAGCCGCTCTCATGGCAAAGGGTCCACCATCCCCGACTAGAGGCTCTGATGTTCCAGGTATATCGAATACCCTAGATGCCGGACTGAAGATGTTACGACTAACTCAACAGTCTTGGGAGATACCCGAAGACACCCGCGTTTGGTCTCAACGGCTCATCCGTGTAATAGAGCAAAACATGAGATACCATTACAGCCCCACAGATCGGCGGATTGCCCGAGAATCGCGGCTGATCGTGCGTAACTGGTTCACCGAAAACAAAGCCGCGCTGCAAGCCCGCGAATTTGCCAAAGTAAAACCCGGCGCACTCCACACCCTGCAAAAAGAGGCCGAACCACTCGCTCTCGGCGAAGAACCCCGCAACGTCCTCGCTGGCCCGACCCCCATACCCACGCCAAACACCCCGCCGCCCGAAACAAAAACCACTGGCAAAATCCAAGGCGGCTACTGGGCCTTCGCCATCCTCGGTGTGTGCGTGGCTTTGCTGGCGGTGGGGGTTTTTCTTACGGCGCGGGGGAATGCGAAGTAGGCCAGTTGCGGCGTGGGGAGCGGGGCTTTTGTAGCCCCGTTTGGTGCTCCGCACCAACTGGACTGTGGCATCTTGGGAAGTGGTGCGATTGGGTTGCCGCTTCGCGTCAAACGGGGCTATGAAAGCCCCGCTCCTTGTGCTGTGGAACGCGGCTGTGGAACATTTTGTCCGCTTTGCGGCTCTCGGTTTTGAGAGTCTGCGTAAGTGCCTCGCCAGTCGAATCCTACTGGAGTAGGAGACCATTGCGGGCGTACGCAATGGGGGTATTTTCGGGTAGGAGGGCGTTGCGGGCACCCGCAATGGGCCTCTATTGGAGTAGGCGGGCTTTGCGGGCGTACGCAATGGGTCTCGTGGGGAATTGGAGGGGGTTGAGGGAGTGCGCAAGGGGGGACTTTTCGGGTAGAGTGGCTTTGCGGGGGGCGGCAATGGCACTCAAATGGGGTAGGCAGCCTATGCGGATGTCCGCAGAGGGGGAAATCCAGCGGAGAGAGGCATGCCGAAGGGGGCGCAAGGTGAGCCAAGCGGAGGAACAGTTGCTGCGTTTCCGCACTCGCATCTCGACACATCGCGGTAGCCCTGTTTGAAAACGGTGCGTATCGCTTTTTGCAAATTATGATCGGCTCTCTTTCATCCAACATCCCGTCCGGCCCGCTCGACCAGAAATGGGAGAAGCACAAGTTTGAGTCACGCATTATAAATCCGGCGAACAAGCGGAAATACTCGGTCATCGTCGTCGGCTCCGGGCTGGCCGGGGCGAGTGCTGCGGCTTCGCTTGCGGACCTCGGCTATGCGGTGAAGTGCTTTTGTTATCAGGACTCCCCGCGTCGTGCGCACAGCATTGCGGCGCAGGGTGGCATCAATGCGGCCAAGAACTATCAGGGCGATGGCGACTCGGTGCATCGGCTGTTTTACGACACGGTGAAAGGCGGCGACTTCCGCGCTCGCGAGGCGAATGTGCATCGGCTCGCGGAGGTGTCGGTGAACATCATTGATCAATGCGTCGCGCTCGGCGTTCCGTTTGCGCGTGAATACGGCGGGTTGCTGGCAAATCGCAGCTTCGGTGGCTCGCAGGTTTCGCGCACTTTTTACGCACGCGGGCAGACGGGGCAGCAGCTTCTCCTCGGCGCGTATTCGTCGCTGAATCGTGCAATCGCGCAGGGCGGCGTGCAGATGTTTCCGCGCACGGAGATGCTCGATCTCGTGCTCGTGGATGGCCATGCAAAGGGCATCGTCGTCCGCGACATGGTCACGGGAAAAGTGTCGTCGCACTCGGCGGATGCGGTGATTCTCGCGACGGGCGGCTACGGCAATGTATATTACCTTTCCACGAATGCGAAGGGCTGCAACGTCACCGCGACATGGCGCGCCCACAAGCGCGGTGCGCTTTTTGCAAACCCGTGCTTCTCGCAGATTCACCCGACGTGCATTCCCGTCGCGGGCACTTTCCAGTCAAAGCTCACGCTCATGTCCGAGTCGCTGCGCAATGACGGGCGCTGCTGGGTGCCGCTCACAAAAGGCGACACGCGCAAACCGCACGACATCCCCGAGGCAGAGCGCGATTACTATTTGGAGCGCATGTATCCCGCATTTGGAAACCTCGCGCCTCGCGACATCGCTTCGCGTGCGGCAAAAGTGCAGTGCGACGAAGGGCGCGGCGTCGGTCCCGGCGGGCTGGGTGTTTATCTCGATTTCGGCGCTGCGATTTTGCGCTACGGAAAAGGCACCGCAGGCAGCGCGGGCCTTGATGAAACGGAACTCAAAAAACGCGGCAAAGCCATCGTGGAGGAAAAATACGGCAATCTCTTCGAGATGTACGAACAGATCACCAACGACGACGCCTACCACACACCGATGCGCGTTTATCCCGCCGTCCACTACACGATGGGCGGGCTTTGGGTGGACTATAATTTGATGTCCAACATCCCCGGCCTTTTCGTCCTCGGCGAAGCAAATTTCTCCGACCACGGCGCAAACCGCCTCGGCGCGAGTGCGCTCATGCAGGGCCTTGCAGACGGCTACTTCGTCATTCCATCCACCATCGGAAATTACCTCGGCACCGTCGCGCCGGACAAGCGCCCGAAGACCGACCACGCCGCATTCCGCGAAGTCGAAGAAGCCGTCAACGCTCGCACCGCAAAGCTTCTCGGCATCAAAGGCAAAAAAACCGTGGACGAATTTCACCGCGAACTTGGCCTGCTCATGTGGGATCTCTGCGGCATGGCCCGCTCGGAAAAATCCCTCAACCGCGCCCTCTCGCGCATCCCGACACTCCGCGCCGAGTTTTGGGAAAATGTGAACGTCCCCGGCAGCGGCGAATCGCTCAACGTCTCGCTCGAAAAAGCAGGCCGCGTCGCCGACTTTCTGGAGTTTGGCGAGCTTACCTGCCGCGACGCTTTGGAGCGCCGCGAAAGCTGCGGCGGCCACTTCCGCGAAGAATTCCAATACACGGAAAAAGACCCCGAAGTGCAAAGCGGCAAAGTCTGCGCGGGCGACGTCCGCCGCGACGACGAAAACTTCCTCCACGTCGCCGCGTGGGAAGCCGGTGAAGACCCCAGCAAATCCATCCGCCACGCCGAGCCGCTCGACTACGAAGTCGCGCACCCATCCGTGCGCAGCTACCGCTAAATCGGAGCGGGGGGGGTGTTTTTCCCGGGATTTACTCAAAAAGGGGGGGCAAAAAGCCCGCCGCCCAAGGAGGATTTGGGCAACGGT
>JANMLS010000290.1:0-12510 GCA_031372675.1 Verrucomicrobiaceae bacterium | reverse complement strand
GCTCGGCGATCATGTGGATTTTAATGCGACTACGGGAATCTATACGGAGAGCGTCGCAGCGGTTTCCACGCATTCGCCGATTGTTGCGTGGGCTTCCGACGGGCTGCCTGTCTATGGGCCGTACGGATACTCGATAGCGGCGGATGCGGGCAGCGGTGTGCGGCGGATGACCTCCGGTTTCGTGCTTCGCAATGGCGCGAATGGCACGACAAACTTGTCCGCCACGGGGCGCACGACGCTCCCGGCTTGGGCGGCGCGTGTGCAGGGGCGAAGCGCGACGCTTGCGGCAAATCAATACGGCCCGGCGGTGAACACGACGTTTGCGCTCGGTCATTACATCGAGGATTTCGACTATCTGGGCGACCTTGGTTTCACGCAGGGCACGCACTTTGATCTCAACGAGCAGAATGTGCGCTTCTGCATCACGCCGCAATTTCCAGGCGGGACGTGGGCGTATTTCACCACCATTGCGGCGGACGCTACGCCCGCTTTTCCTTACACCACGGGGCGGCAGTATTTCGGGACTCCCCTCGGTGGTGCCGTGACGGAAATCGTGGAGCCTGTCTCGACGAGCTTCGTCGGCGGACCGCACAAGGCTGATGCTTCCGGCGGTGTCTCGGTGGACTCGGCAAACGGCAATGTGACGCTCTCCTGGAGTGCGATTGAAGGCGGCACCTACCGCATCGAAGCGGGCGACCTCATTACGCCGTGGAGCACAGTATCCGCGAGCACCACGGTCGCAGGGAGCGACGCGGGAAGCATCATCGAGGCGGGCGGTGCAACGATGCGCGACCGCCGCTTTTACCGCACGGTGCGCACGGGCGTGAGTGCGTTTGATAAAACAGGCTTCCCCGGAACCATCGGCGGCAGTGCCGGAGGCGGACCCAATACCGTGACGCCAAACACCGGGGCGCGCGGCACGGTGGTGAACGTCGTCATCGAGCTGGACGCAGCGCTGACTCCGCCGCTCCCGCCTGCAAACGTGGCGGTCTTCTCCGTCACCGTCGCAGGCGGCGGTGTGACGGTGAGCGGGATTTCGCGCCCGAGCCAGACGCTGGTGAATGCGACGTTCACGATTGATGCGGGGGCGACGGTGAGCGCTCGAAATGTGAGCGTCCGCTTTAGCAGCGGGACAGGCCCACAACGGACGATCAATGGGGCGTTCACGGTGAACTGAACGCGAACGCCAAGGGAGGAACCGCAGATAGACGCGAGTCTGCGCAGATGTTTTTGCCACAGAGAGCACTGAGGGCACTGAGGTCTGGGGTTTTGGATATTGATGCTGATGCTTTTGGCGAATGATTGCAGAGGTTTGCCGTGCTTTCCGGCGTTCCGATGCGGGGAACTTGGCAGGGTGTGGCTATTTTTGACCATACGCTCAAAAAATTGGTGAGCAAAAAGACTCATCGTGCCAGTTTGCTTAAGCAGATTGACTCAACGAACGCTCGTCATGCTCGGTTGAACGTCCGACTTTGCGCAACGAACGCTCGTTATGCTCGGTTGAACGTCCGACTTTGCGCAACGAACGCTCGTTATGCTCGGTTGAACGTCCGACTTTGCGCAAATAACGCCTTCCGCGCTGACTTTTAACGCGAGTTGGCTCTAGGGCTTCACGGCGCGGACGCGTAGGAAGCGGGGGGTGGCTCCGATGGGGGTGTTGTCGCGGTAGGTGACTTGCTCGACGCCGTTGCCGAGGTCGGTGGCGGAGACGAAGACGCCGACATTCGTCCAGCCGCCGGGGTTGGTGATGTTGGGGTTTGCTTCGACGAGGTAGGTGGTGTCGAGCGCGTTTTTGGCGCGGCGGAAGGTGATGGAGAGGTAGCTATTTCCGGCGTCGGTGACTTTTCCTGCGGTGACGAGGGAGCCGGGGTTGTCTGCGGTCCTCGGGAGGCGGGCGAAGGCGAATTCGGCGAAGTTGTTTAGCCCATCGCCGTCGGGGTCGGCGGTGAGTGCGCCGAGGGTGTTCGGGTTTAGCAAGGTGGGGATTTCTGCGAGGGTGAAGTGGTCCCAGCGCCAGCCATCGAAGACGCGGGAGTTGGTGGTGTCGCCGGTGTTTGGGGTGCCGTTTTGTGTTTCGCTGAGTGCCCAAGTCGTGGGGGTGCTGTAGGCGCTGAAGGCGGGTGCGGTGGTGCGGGTGACGAGGGTGCGGTATTGGCCGGTGGGGACGGGGAACCAGTCGTCGTCGTAGGTGAAATCGAGGACTTCTTCGCCGACTGCGTCTTCGATGCTGAGGCGCTCGCCGCCATTATCGAGGCTGCCTTGGAATTCACCGGCGATGGGGTGGCCGGTGCCGTAGCGGATTTCAAAGGCGGTCTGGCTGGCGACGAGGAGGCAGCGTGCGCCGGGGGCGAGGGTGTAGGCTGCGGGGAATGTGAAGTCGATGCCTTCATCGAATTTCGCGCCATCGAGGTTGAGGGTGGTGGCGCCGGTGTTGGTGAGTTCGATGAATTCAAAATCGCCCGCGACGAGGCCGGGGAGCACGAGTAGCTCTGCGGTGGTGGCAGGCGCGGGGCGGAAGTTTATTTCGGAAACACGGAGGGCGTTTTGGGATGCGGTGGGTGTGCCGGTGAAGGGCTGCGTGACCACGGCTGTGTAGCCTGCGGCTGGGTTGAGGGGGTCGTTTGGCCTGCTCAAAATGATGGTGCCGCCGCGTGCGCTGAGTTGGCCGCTGTATGGCCCGGCGACTTGGCGGTATTCGCCAGACATGGGGGAGGTGGTGCGGGTGCGGAAGGTGCCGGGTTTATTGGCGACGATGAGCTGGTTTATGTAGGCGCTGTTGGTGGTCTGCGTGGTGGCGGAGCCTTGGCCGAGGAGCACGGTGCCGCCGCGAAAGGTGAGGTTTATATCGCCGCTGAGTGTCCAGCCGGAGAGGTCCACGGAGAAGGCGTTGGGGTTGCGAATGACGAAGTACTCGAACTGCTGGGTGATCGGGTTATTTCCGACAACGGGTGTGGGGTTGAAGTTGATCTGCTCGATGATGAGGGTGGGGTTCAGCGGCTGGCTGGCGGGCATTGAAAGCCCGCTGCTCGTGGGTGCCGGGGTGCCGAATAGGTAATCGCGCCTTCCGATGATGAAGGGCGGGAGACTGGTGGTGCCGCCATCATTCCAGCCCGCGTAGGATGCTTCGCCGGGCGGGATGGGGTTGGAGATGGTGATGCGGGCAGCTTGCGCCCGAACGGTGTGGTTGAGGACGGCGCCGTTTGTGTGCGGGAACGCTGTGCCCGATCCATCCACCCAGAAGCCAAACTCACGCATATCGAAGTCGGCGTCGTCGTTGCCGCCTGAAGGGTTATCGGGGTTTGGGTCAATTTGGTTGAGGATGGCGTTGATGCGCTGCGCCATGGGGCCGTTGGTTTCTGTGCTGGAGATATACCACTGGTCCGCGAGGGTGCGGACTCTTTGGACGAACATGGCGTTCAGTTCAGGGGTGTTCCAAATGATTTGGAGGATGCGGTTACTCTGCACATGGCCTGCGGCGGATTGAATCGGCCCTTGGCTGTAGATGTCGTCGTCGAAATAAAACTGCGAGCCTGTGTAGGTGTGGCCCAGAGAGAGATCGAGGTCCCACGGGAGAGGACTCCATTCGCCGGTGCCGTTTGTATCGCGATAAAGGTAGTAGTTTTTGTGTCCGATGTCGCGGTTGTTGAGCAAGGCGTGAACGGCCATGAGGTTGACCACGGAGGCGACATCCATGTTGTCGTAGAGGTAGCGAAGACGCAGGGTGTAGCTTTGCGAATTGGAGATGCCATTCACGAGTGCGAGAAGGTCGGAGGTGTCGGTGTTGTCGGGGTTTTTCTTCTCCACGCCGCCTGAATTAGTGGTCGTGATGTTGGCGTTTTCCGTGGAGTTATACATTTTGTAGAGAGCACCCGCCCTGTCCAAACCCTCGCGCTTTAGGAAGGAGGCATTCCCACTTTCCACCATGTCGTAAAGCCCGCGAAAAGCAGCATTCCGCTGGACGCGGACGAGCGTGTTGTAGTGGGAGGCGACATGCCCGCTTTTATCCCAAACCTCCCACGCGACGGAGCTGCGGACTTTGGATTTGTCGGAGTAGTTTTGAAGGAGATTCAGGCCGGAGGAATCGTCCGCGCCATCTTTCCAGAGGAATTTGTTATCTTTGGCAAAACCAAGGTCGATGCTCTTTTTGGGGAAGGTCGCGGAGGATTGCCCGTGGAGTTTTACGAGCACGTTATCGTAAAATCTCGGCTTCGGCGGGACGTAGCCGACTCCCGGATTATCCACGGAAAGCGGCTGCCAGAAAAACGAGCAGCGCGTGCCGGTTTCGTTGACGGTGTTATCCGTGCCCGGTGGCAGGAACCAGTGCATGACCGGCACGCCCGGAGTGGCGGCATAGACGGGCGTCGCGATGCTTCCGTAGTATTGCTCGGCCTCGGCGCTGAGAGAGTCTGGCGTGGGCGGATTGGACTGCGGCGCATTGCCAAACGGATACGGCGGGGAAAAGGAATACGTGGGTGAGCCGCCATTATCCCTAGCCTCGATGCGCCAGCGGATCATCTCGCCCTGGAGCAGCGAAGTCGTGGGGACTTGGGCGGTGAAAATGCCGTCGCTCGCGAGCACGTCGCCGCTAGTGCCATTGTCCACCATCGTGATTGCGGCTTCCGAATCATACATGCGCCGCCATTTCAAAACCACAGGCGCAGTGCTCGCGAGAGGCCGCAGAGTCGCGACGATTTTCGCAGTGATGAGGAGGGGCGCACTGCCCGCTCCGCCAGCAGGCATCGGCGGCTTGTCGGTGACATCGAGAACGCCGGGGCCGACGATTGTATTGATTCCGGTATTCACCGCGCCGCGAGTCGCGGAAGTAAGATAGCCCTGCTGCAAAGTGGCGAGCACCGTGCCGTAGGTGCCGTTTGGGAGTTGGGGCGGATAAGTCGGCGTGTATTGGTGTTCGGGCGTCACTCCATTGGGCCGGATGAGCGCGAGGTATTCGCCATCTTTTCCGAGTTTGAAATTCGTGTGCAGGCGGCTTTTCGATGCCTTCCGGTTTTTATCCGAGCACCACACGACAAGATACTCGCCCGGTGCCAGAGTGATCGCGGGCGACACAGCGGGAAACTGCCACTTCCTCAGATTCGAGGCGCTGTCCGTGAGATACCAGCCATTCAGCGAAGCCGAGACATTCCCCACATTCACAATCTCCAGCCAATCTTGGCGGCTGTCATCTTCATCGACATCCAAGCTGCTCACATTATCCGCCATAAACTCGCTGATAATAAACTGCGCCTTCGCCGAGTGGATGCAGACGGAAAAGAGGAGAGCGAAAATGAGCGGGAGTCGTTTGGAAGGCATGGGTGCGGGTGATTTAGCGGGATTTTTTAAGCAGGAATGTTGCTTGTAGGTGGAAGGATAATGAAATCCCTGCGGATTTCCTCAACTATTTGGGCGATCTTCTACCCATGAGCGGAGGCGAAGCACGGTTGGAGCGGGGATTTCCAAATCCCCGACGTTTGCGCCCACAAGCTCAGAAGTAGTCCGCAGTGCGTAGCGTGACGGGGATTTGGAAATCCCCGCTCCTGCTACTTCAGCGCCCTGGCCCGCTATTGATCACCCGCACACGCTGCCTGCCTTGAGTCTGCGCTCCCCCATTGCCAGTCGGCGGTGCGGTGAAGGAACCCGGCGGGCGTGGAATCGAGGCTCCAGTCTGCGGTGTTGCGCCAGTGGGTCGGCCTGTTTGCGGAATGTTCGTGGGAGTGCCCACGGGGCGATTAAAACCCTGCGGAGCCTGTGGAAAATTCGGCGTTCCCCCATTTGGAAAAGTGGGCGGGCGAACTCCCGGTGGCTGCTGCGCCGGAGCGACGCCAGCCGTGGCTGAACGGATCGCGTTTTCATTAAAACCAATCTCCCCATTCTCGCTGCCCTTTTTCAGTTTCACCCGGCTTTTGCCAAAGGTATCCGACCAAATCACCTGCTGCACCGTGATTCCGTCTTCCCCTTCCTCATTCCCCCAAAGCCGGATGGGATTCGATTCCTCGCCGACACGCACGATGGTCACGTATTCCTTGCCGTCCGCGCGACCGAGGCCGGTGATGTAGAGGTTCTGCGTGAATTTGATCTCCGGTGGTTTGACTTCCGGCGCTTCCACTTTCGTCGCGAGGACGAAAGGCGATTCGGTGCGCGTCTCCTCGTAGCGGTCTTTGGAAAATGCCACGGGGACGACTCCATCGTTCATGGAAAAAGCGGTCGTGCTGAGTGCGAGGAATGCGAAAATTTTCATGGTTTTACGTCGGGAATATACCACTTGGAAACCGTGAGCGCAGCGCGAAGTTGCGTCTTATCCGCCGGGTCCACTTTGAGTTCGCCCTCCACGGAAATGAACTGCCCCGGCGCTTGTAGCTCCTGCATAAAGTCGAACATCTGCGTCCATGCAGCCTTCGCCTCCAGCCTGATACTCAGCATCGTGTAAAGCTGCTGCCGGAGCGGGATGCCGGGCTGCGGAGCTTCAAGCGTGACGGTGTGTTTCTTCGCCACGCCCTGCACCGCTGCGATCAATTGCCGGTTGGCGACATCCGAATCGCCCATCGCGGGCAGCGAATTATTCAGCCAAAGATCGCGCTGCGCCCACAAGTCGCGCTGCGATTCCTGAAGCCGCAGTCCCGCGATTTTCCCCTCCACCTCTGCCCGCGTGGTCGTGAGCTTGCGGTAATTTTCCATGAGGAATTTCACCGCGACGACATTGATGACGAGGAACATCACACCGCCGACGACCCACGAGAGGACTCTTTCGCGTTGGGACATCTCGGTCATTTCGGCCTCCCTACGATGGTGAATGTGACTTTTTTATCGGTATTGGGAATCGGCACGTATGGCGGATTTGGCGGCGGCATGTTGTAAGCCTGCAAGTCCTCGTCCTTTTTCAGCTTTTGCGTGAACTCGAAGTGGCTGTCCGTCGTCGCCTCGCCTTTGAGCGTCCATTCCGTCGGGCGGAAATTAAACGTCGTGAACTCCACATCCGGCGTGATTCCACGGCGGTTTCGCGCGAGCAAATGCAGCACCTCCGCCGTGTATCGCGGCGGATCAATAACCGGCGCCAGCGCATCCCAGCGGGCGCTCTGTTTCTTGATTCCCTCATACTTCGGAGCCATCTCCGCAAACTCGCGTTGAAGCCTCTGGATGCCGCGCTTCTGCACTGCGAGAAAAATAAAAGCGCCCGCGATGAGCAGCAAATAGACGACCGAAAACGCGAGCAACCGCTGCTTGAGTTTTTCGCCCCGCACGCGGCTGCTTGCCTCGTGCAGCCAGCCGTTTGGTAAAAGATCAATTCTCGGCGTGAAGTCCGCTGGCTCATCAATCGGCTCCACCTGCCGCGCAAAATGGCTGCCGAGTGCGCCCACAAGTTCGAGGTTGCCCGGCGCAGTGAGTACGCGGGAGAAATTCACCGGCGCACCTTCCAACTCCGCCGCCATGAGCAAAGCGGGAAGCTCCGCCATGATTTCATCCGTCGTCGTTCCGGGGAGCGTCTGCGCCCAGCCGAGTTTCCCTTTTTCAAAAATCGCCACCACCGTCTGGCCCTGCTCCGGCCATGTCGCGAGGACATTTTCCTCCGGCGGACACGCCGCTGCAACGCGCAGGGCATTGAGCGTGATACTCTCCGGCACGCGGCCATGTGAACGAAGCGGCGCGCAGATTTCCTCAAGCTGCGAATGCTGCGCCGTGACACTCAGCACCGTGCTTTCCGTCTCGCCGGTTTCCAAAATCTCGAAGCCGTTGCTCACTTCATCCACGGGAAAAGGCAGCGTCTTTTCGAGCTGAAGCTGGAGCATGTCCGCGAGTTCAGCGCGGTCTGTGGAAGGCAGACGGTGCCGCTCCAGAAGCACGGTCTGGCAGGGCAGTGCGAGGTCGAGCCGCACATTGGCGGGCACGGCTGCGACGGCCTCATCGAGCGACGCGATGGATTGATCCATATCGCCCATGCGAAGCCGCCAGCCTGTGGCGTCGGGAGTGAGAAGCGCTTTTGCCGCGCCGTTCTTTTTCATTCTTTCCAGCTTAAAATGGTTGGGTTCTGCCCACCTTTACGGGCCACGGCTTCGATTTGTCGATGGACTTTTCCGCTCCAGCCCTCCGAAACGATGTGAAACGTGTTATCCTTCATTCCAATCAGCCCGCCGAGCGCGGAGAACTGCGTTTTGTTCAGCCCCAGAAAACCCTGAATCTGATCGAGCTTCGCAATGGGTGGATCGTCGAGCGTGCCATCGGTTTGATCCGCGCCGCGCCGCCACTCGATGAAGCGCTGAATCCCCGCATCGCCCAGCCCCGGCAGCAGTCGCATGATGTGAAAATCCGCCGCCGTGACATCAATCGGCCCTGCGGAGTAAATCGTGAGGTCGTCCTTCCAGCCTGGCTGACTCGTGAGGGCTTCGACTCCCCAAACCAGCTCCAGTTCCTCCACGGATTCAAACTGGCCGCGATTCGCAGCGTTGTAGGTTTTGTTATTCTCCTCGCCGTTGATGCGCTTGAGATCGTCCGCATCGAGGTAATCCAAAATGCAGTCCACGATGCGCTCGCGGTCATTGAATTCGATGCCGCGAGACTCCAGCCATCGCTTGAACATATCGAGCTTCCGAGGGTCGTCCTCGCGGAGGATGGTGTTCAAATTCAGCTTCCCGCCTTCACTCGTCATCTGGACGCTGAAACCCGGATCATTGCCCGCTTGCATCGCCAGCGCCGGTGTCTCCTTGCTCGTCAGCGGATGCAGCGCGAGCGCCATGCCGCTGTTCGCCATCGCGCGGGCATCGGTGTCATTGTAGCTCTGCCCCGCAGCAACAATCGTCTGCCGCACAAAAGTCGCATAAACCATCACCGCGCTCGTGAGCACAATCATCGCCCAAAGCACCAGCAAAAGCGCCGCGCCGCGCTGCTTGGAAATTGGGCTGTTAAAAGAGCACATCATTGCTGCTGGGTAGCGATTGCCGCCGGGATGGAGATCACCGCATCCAGCGGCTCCTCGTCTGCACTGCGGGTGATGGTCAGTCGCATGTAGCTGGGCCGCGCCCCAGGGTCTGTCCAGCCCGCAACCTCCGTAGTTAAGCGCGGATCATAAAAGCGCACCTTCAGCGCGTAGGCATCGGGGATGAGCGGAATCCAGTCCGGCTTGCCACTGGGTTTTCCCGACCTGCTGATCGAATCGCCCGGCACAAATTCCGGGGGAGAGACTGGAGAACGGAATGACGCCAGAATAGCATCCGACATCACCTGCTCGCGCTCGAAACCGATCTCGTATCTCGACGAATCGCGCTCCACCGGCCTGATGCGCAGCCGCACGACGAATTCGCCTTTCGCAGCCGTCGTCATCATCCCCGGCCCGCCCTTGGAGCGCCACTCCACGCTGTCCACATCGCGCCCGCCGACTTTCACAGCCTTGGAGAGCAGCGTGGACTGGCCGCGTCCGGGGAAGCTGAAAAACTCCTCCTGCACCACTTCCGTGAGCCGCTCCAGCGCGAGCCGGTTATTGATGTCTTCCGAGGAAAGCGAAATCGCCTTCAGATTCGAGCGCACAAACTGAAACACCGCGACGGCGATCATCGAAAGCACAAGCACCGCGAGCATGACTTCGAGAATCGTCAGCGCGTTAGTTTTTGTTCTGGAAAAAAGCGGTCGTATCATCGCTGGCGCGGGTAAATGTAGAAAAGCAAATCGCGGGTCACAGTGTCGCCGCCGGACTTCCACTTCAGCTCCAGTGTAACTTGATACAGCCCGAAAAGTTCCTGCTCCTTTTCGTTTGTTAATTCCAGCGGCGCCCGCGTCGTCGTCAGCTCCATGCCCGTCCATGGTCCCTTGTCCCATTTCTCGGAAGCCTTGTCGGAAAGCGGGACGGCATTCGAGAGAATCTCCGTCATTCGATTTGCCAGCAACCGCCGCGCATGACCTTCCTCGCGGCGGAATTTTTCCGCGCGCAGACAATTCTCCACGCACTTGCCCAGCGTGAGCACGCCAAGCGCAAAAATCAGAACTGCCAGCATCGCTTCAAACAACATGAAGCCCGCGCGGGATGACGTGTGCCGGATCATCGCGGCCTCTCCTCGATGAGTTCGCCCTTCGCAGTCAGCGGATGAAATTGCGCCGTCCAAATCCCGTGCGGCCCTTGATACGCAATCGTCACCGGCTCGCACGCGCCGCTGCGCCAAAACGGCCATTCGCCGGGCACTTCCTTCTCCGGCAGTAACGCCGCCGGACGCTGGATCGTGATGGTTTCATCCTCCCCGATAGCCAGCGTATCGCCGCCCTCCGCAGTGCCGCTCGCCAGCTCTTCCTCCGTGGGATTATCCGGCTGGAGAAGGATCGCGCCTTTATCCCAAACAAGCACCCAAGTCCGCTGCTGCGTGATGGCATTCGTCTGCGCCTTGTAAACAAGCGCCTCCAGCTTCTCGTAGCTCTCCCGCAACGCCCGCTCCGCGCGAAGCCCCTGCATACTCGGAACCGCGATGAGCATGATGATCACGATAATCATCACGGCGAGCATCAGCTCCAGCAGGGTAAATGCGTTCGGTCTGTGAAAGTGCGGCTTCAATGTGCAGGAAAGTGCGCCCGTTCGGTTCAAATTGCGAGCACGGGGTTTTAGACAGCTCAGAAACCAAAATGCTCAATCCATCGCGCTTGCGAAAGTAGTCAGCGGCTTTAGCCGTAGCGACATGGCTCTCGCGGAGCGGGTAGTTTTGTCTGCGGGCCGCTCATTCAAAAAAAACTTCTCCCGACCTGCTTCGCCTTGTCGGCTAAAGCCGCTGACTACTTTCGCAAGCGACTCCACCAGCCGCTTGCCGGGATTTTTTCTGTTCGTTCGCCGCGCTGTCGTGTTGTCATCGTGCCACGATGAAAAGCGCGATCACTATCTGCCTCGTTCCCGAAGCCAAACTCGGCCCTTTTGTTTTCCACGAAGGACTCGCCGACGGCTGCGCCCGCGCCGCCAAACATGGTTTCGACGCCGTGGAAATCTTCCCGCCCGCCGCAAACGCCATAGACATCGCCGACCTGCAATCGCTGCTCGATCACCACGGCCTGAAAGTCGCCGCTATCGGCACCGGCGCAGGCTGGGTGCTGCACAAATACTCGCTCACATCGCCCGATGCCGAGAACCGCGCCAAAGCCCGCGAGTTCATCAGCGCAATCATAGACCTCGCCGGAGGTTTCGGCGCACCCGCGATCCTCGGCTCCATGCAAGGCCGCTACGATGCACCAGTCACCCGCGAACAAGCGCTCGGCTGGCTTGCGGACTCGCTCGAAGAACTCGGTGAGCAGGCCGCGCAGCACCGCGTCCCGTTTCTCTACGAGCCGCTGAATCGCTACGAAACGAATCTTTTCAACCGCCAGGGCGACGCCGCAAATTTCCTCCGCTCCCTCCGCACGCGCAACGTGAAGCTGCTCTGCGACCTTTTCCACATGACCATCGAGGAATCCGACCTCGCCGCAACGCTCGAAGTCTGCGGCCCACTCGTCGGCCACGTCCATTTTGCCGACTCAAACCGCCGCGCCATCGGCATGGGCCACACACCGCCGGAACCCATCGTCCAAGCGCTCAAAAAAATCGGCTACACCGGCTATCTCTCCGCCGAAATCCTCCCGCTCCCGGATGCCGACACCGCCGCGATTCAGACCATCACGAGCTTCCGCGCCGCGAAATAAATCTCACTCACTCCGCAGCGCACCAAGCAGCGAGCCGCGCAGCGAAAGGCGCGTGGCGACCCACACCCAGAACACACTCAGCGCCGCCATCCCCGCAAACAAGCCAAGCAGCGATGCCCACGGAAACCCCGCGCCACGCTGGATAATTCCCGGCAGCACCGCGATGACTGCGCTCACACCACCGATGCCGAGCGCAGCGACAATCAGCCAGCGATGCTCCGCAAAGACGAGCGAGCGGAGTTGCGCGGGCGTGTAGCCGACTGCTTCGAGCAGGCCAAATTCGCGGCGACGCTCCAGCACATTGCGAGCGACAACGATGCCCAGCCCCGCGCTGCCGAGCAGCATCCCCAGCCCACCGAGGACTTGGAAAATCGAGAGATACGTGTTTTCCACCGCATTAAACTCCGCGAGCCGCTGCGCCGTGGAAACCAGCTCCAGTCCACGGTCGCCGAGCTGCTCCGTCAAGTGCTCGCGCACGGCTGCGACTTTGGCGGGCGGGCAATCAATGAGGAAGAAGCGCGTTCCTGCTGAGTTGGGATACGCGGAGATGAAGCGGTCTTCCGGGATCAGCACGAGTCCCTGCAAAATTGACGCTGGCACAGTCGCAGCGACTTGGATGCGTGCCGGCTCACCGCGTTCGCCGGGGATTTCCAAAACATCGCCGATATTTTTCTGCATCGCCCATTGTAGCGTATTGGCATCCACGACGCCGGGGATGTCGGTGAAAACTTTTGCGGTGATGCTGCTCCAATC
This sequence comes from Verrucomicrobiaceae bacterium, assembly GCA_031372675.1. GTDB lineage: Bacteria > Verrucomicrobiota > Verrucomicrobiia > Chthoniobacterales > Chthoniobacteraceae > SXWH01. The sequence goes on along the minus strand of JANMLS010000290.1, from coordinate 123 downwards.
GAGCGAGAAGCGGCGCACGTCGCTTGCGCGTGGCACAAGCGCCCTCGCTTGTGATCGTGTCCCGGACGCCCCGTCCGGCACCAGCAAGGCGCCATCGGCGCGTGAATTTCCGGACGGGGCGTC
>JANMLS010000023.1:0-1592 GCA_031372675.1 Verrucomicrobiaceae bacterium | reverse complement strand
GCTCGCCGGGCGGCATGGTAGTCGGCTGCGAAGAGACTGCCGACATCCTCGCCGCGATGCGCAAAAACACGCTCGCCTATTCCGACGACGATTGCTGTTCGTGTGCGATGTGGCTGGCCGCCGCGTGCGACCAGATTGTTTTCTCGGCGTCGGCAATCGTCGGCAACGTCGGCTGCTTCATCGCCGCCCTCGACAATTCCGCCGCGTGGACCGAAGGCGGAATGAAGCGCGAACTGTTCCGCAGCGGCCCGCTCAAAGCCGCCGGAATCTCCGGCAAGCCGTGGACCGACGCCGAGCGCAAGAGCTACCAAGCCCGCGTGGACAGCACGTTCCAGGGCTTCGCAAATTTCATGCAAGCCCACCGCCCAAACCTCGCCCCCGAAGTCCTCGAAGGCGCATGGGTCCACGGTCGGGAGTCGCTCGCCCTCGGCCTGTGCGACGCGCTCGCACCGTCGCTCGAATCCGCCATCGCCGCGCTGCTCGCGTAGTCGGCTATCGGCTATTTGCAATCGGCTATCCTCCCCATTCCCCTCCACGGAGGGGAAGCCCGTTTTGACAACCCCGCGAATGCGTATGCTCAAACACATGCTCATCGCCATCGTCGCCGCCTTCGCATTCGCGCAGGCGGCATCCGCCGAAACTCCATCCACTCCAGCGCCGCCCGCGCCCGCTGCCGTCGCGACACCCGCGCCGACTCCGCCCGTCGCACCCGTCGCACCGGCAGCCGTGCAGCCCGCAGCGCCCGTGCAGCGCCGCGAGGAAGCGGAACGCCCCAGCATCGCCGACCGCGTGAAAGGCTTCATGACGGCCAACGCCGGCACCGCGCAGCTCGCCGCGCAAATCGCCACACTCACGCGAGAGCGCGACGAAGCCCGCCAGCAGCTCGGCACCATCACCGCCGAGCGCGACGACTTCCGCCGCCAGCTCACCGACGTCGAGGCCGCACTGTCTGGACAGCAAGCCATCGTCAAAGCGACCGCCACGGAAATCGCCTCCACCGTCGGCATCCCACTGGCCAGCCTTCCCGCGCCAATCGCCGGCAACGGCGGCAGCCACTACGATTCGTGGCTCGAAGCCAAAGGCTCCGCGAAGTCCGCAATCTACCGCGAACACAAAGCCGCAATCCGCGCCGAAGCCGCCCGTCGCGGAGCGGCTCTTTGACAATCCGCAATCACCGTCACTCGCAAATCGTAATTCACAAATCCATGAAACACATCAAACGCATCATCGCTCTGCTCGCCCTCGCGCTCGCAGTCACCACGTTCCAGACCTCGCCCCTCCTGGCCGGTCTGGTCCTATTCGTCGCCGCCGCAGTCATCGCCGGCCCACACAAGCAAGGCCAGCTCGGAGCCGCGCCCGACACGATTGAAATCGCCAGCGAACTCCAGCTCAACGAAATCCTCGACTCGGCGCTCACCGCGTTCAAGCGGGCGGTTCTGCCGCTCCGCGCATTCTGCACGGTATTCCAAAACGTGCCGCTTTCGGGCACCAATAAAGTCGAAGTCCCGTATTTCCCGCTGCAAGGCGTCACGTCGAAAAACTTTACCACCGCCTACGACTTCGCGACCGGAGCGGGTGGCAACATCGACAAG
>JANMLS010000268.1:0-1641 GCA_031372675.1 Verrucomicrobiaceae bacterium | reverse complement strand
GTGCCGAGGATCAGCCAGGTGCCGGCTTCGGAGATGTGGTCGGGGTTGAGTCCGTCCCGCCGCGCGCGCCGCGCCGCCGTCCAGAGGCCGGCGAGGAAAGCCGCCGCCACGAACACACCGAACCAGTGGACCGTCAGCGGCCCGAGATGAAACGCGATTTTTTCCACGAGCGACCGAGCGTACGGAGGACCGGCGGGAGTGGGCGGTGGTGTCAAGAATCCGGACGCGTCCACGCGCGGTGTCCGTGACGTGGCGACGCCATAGTTGCAGCGCGGTGGCGGCGGGCCGCTGTTGCGAACTGATCGCGGACACGGCTCCGAGGCGCGGGAACAGGCGGTTGAGTCGGAGCAATTGAGCACGCGATACAAAACTAAGAAGCCCGTTGATGGTGCCGGTGGCGGGACTCGAACCCGCACGACTTTTTACGGTCCCGGGATTTTAAGTCCCGTGCGTCTGCCATTTCGCCACACCGGCCGGTGCCACCGAGCATTCCCCAAGCGGGCAGGTGTGTAAACGGCGGAGCGCGGGGCGACACGCGAACCGCGCGCCTTTTGGCTTGGAAACCGGCCCGCGAGCGGGTGAATTCATCGGATTATGAATCCCTTCACTGCCGCGCTGCTGCCGTTGCGCGCCGCGTTCGTTGTCACGCTGTCGCTTGCCGCCACCACCGTGACACGCGCCGCCGAGTTTGTCCCCGGCGTGAAGCGGGTCGTGTTCCTCGGCGACAGCATCACGTACGCAGGCGGCTACATCGAGACCATCGAGGCGTACGCGCGCACGCGGTTTCCCGGACGCGCGATTGAGTTCCTGAACCTCGGCCTGCCGAGCGAGACCACGTCGGGCCTGTCCGAGCCGGGGCATGCGGCCGGCAACTTTCCCCGGCCGGATGTGCATGAGCGGCTCGGCCGCGTGCTGGAGAGGACCAAGCCGGATCTCGTCGTCGCCTGCTACGGAATGAACGACGGCATCTATCATCCGTTGAGCGAGGAGCGGTTCGCGAAGTATCGCGAAGGCATCACACGCTTGCGCGAGCGGTGCGCGGCGGCGGGCGCGAAAGTGTTGCACATCACACCGCCGGTGTTCGATCCGGTGCCGATCCGCGAGAAAACGCTTCCCGCCGGTTTGCCGGAATACCGCCAACCGTTCGAGGGCTACAACACCGTGCTCGACCGTTACTCGGAATGGTTGCTCGCCCAACGCCAGGCCAGCTGGGAAGTCGTGGACCTGCACGCGCCGATGAACAAGTTCCTGGCCGACCAACGCGCCAAGGATTCCGCCTTCCGGCTCGCCAACGACGGCGTCCACATGAACGCCACCGGCCACTGGCTCGCGGCGAAGGCGATCCTCACGCACTGGGGCGCCACCGATCTGGCAAACGTGGACGACGCCACAGCGATGCTGGCCGGGCGCCCGAACGGCGACAAGGTGCTGGCGCTGGTGCAGCAACGGCAGCGTTTGCTCAAGGACGCGTGGTTGCGCGAGACGCGCCACCTTCGTCCGGGCATGAAAGAAGGCCTGCCGCTGGAGGAAGCAAAGGCGAAAGCGGCGGAGTTGGACCGGCAGATCAGCGAATTAGGCCGGCGCGGAGCATGAGTGTTGAAGCCCACGAGTCCGGAGGAGGTCAAGCGATGCCTGAGCTAC
>JANMLS010000266.1:0-5900 GCA_031372675.1 Verrucomicrobiaceae bacterium | reverse complement strand
TCGTTGCCGAGACGGGTGGTTGCGGTAATGAAACCGGCGGCGTTGTCACCGAAATCGGCTCGCTGGGCGCGGCGGGCGGCGTCTCCACTTTCTTCTCCGCGAGCAGTGATGCGCGGTCTTTGATGAGTTGTTCGATATTCGCTTTCGAGATCAGGAATGGGCGGCCTTCCACGGTTTTTTCCTTCGCGAGTTTTTCTTCGAGGCGCTTCTGCGTGGCTTTGAATTCTTCGTCGAGCTTCGTCTTGTCTTCGGGCTTCTCGTCTTTTCCAGGCGTGCGTTCCTTTGGGAAATTGGCGTTGACGGCGATGGTGACGGGATAATTTGCAGCGGTTTCTTTGCCGACTTTGAGCGTGTAGGCAAAATAATCGGAGGTCGCCAAGTTGATGGTCGCAGGTTTGTCCAAGCCGGTTTCCTCCGGCTTCGCGTCGGGCGGCATCACGTCGGTGAAGCTCGGAAATGCCAGCGCACTCGCGATGGGATTCACCTTCGTGGCGTCAATGGTTTCATCGGGCTTTGCGCCATCGAGCTTCCAGTCCGCAGTCTGGTTCTCGCGGGTGAGCTTCCATTTTTGCGCGTCGGTGGTTCCTTCGAGCGTGATGCCGGTGAGGTTGTCGGGCTTGAAGAAATCACGCTTCAGCCAGCTTTCGGGCTTGATGATGACATTCTCAAACGACTCGGAAACGAGCACGACACTTTTGCCGCCGGGCAGCATGATGTAGCGTCCGGCTGGCATATCTCCGCTGACGCCGAATTGCGCCATTTCCTCGCCACCTTTCTTCATGTGCTTTTTGCCGAGCAGCAGCGAGCCGAGTGCTTTGCCGTCCTTGTCCTTAAATTCCAGCAGCGTCCCCGCGCCGTCGCCTTTTCCGGGTTCGATGAGTTCGAGCCGCGCGAATTGCGATGGGCCGACTTTCACTTCCTGGATGGTTTTTAGTTCACGAATTTTCAGGATGAGGCCGCTCACTAGCTCGAAGTTTGCGGGATAATTTGCGCGTTCTCCGACGGTCCAGACGTCGTCTTTTTTCACGAGGTTCAGCTCGCCTGTCGTGTCTTTCACGGTCACGCGGGCGATGTCGTTGATTGCGAGGTCGAGCAGCTTTCCGCCTGCGGTGGCGGAGCCTTTTTCGCTCCACGATGCGCGGTTGCTGTTCGCGAGGTAGAATCCGGTGCCGCCTACGATGGCGACGGTTCCGAGTAGGATTGCGAGTTGTTTTCCTTTCATGGTCGGTAGTGGTTATCGGGCTGCTTGAAGTTTGCGGCGATAGAGCGCGAGGAGAATGCCCGCGATTGCGACGATGAGCGGCATTCCGAGGATGTTCAGCCACTTCGTCCTCGTTTCGAGAGACTCCACGGCGTTGTTTAGTTTTTTGCGCTCTTCCTTGAGCTGTTTTTTCACTTCGCCCTCCTTCTTTTTGAAGTTGGCGATCTCCGCTTGTTGCTCCGGCGAGAGGATGAAGCGCTGCCCGGCTTCGCCAGTTTTCGCACGCTGCAATTCGTTCAGTTTAGCTTGGGCGTCGCGTAGGCCGGTTTCGAGTTCAGCGATCTTTTTCTGGAACGCAGCTTCCGCCTCGGCCTGCATCTGCTTCACCACGGTAAATGGACGCTCCAGCGAGGCGCGACTGCGGACTTCGATGAGGTTGCTGTCTCCAGCAAGCTGCTCCACGGCACCTTGTCCAAATGCGAGATTTCCGTTCACCGGGATGACCATTCGCTGCCCGCCGCCCAAAGGATTCATCGCTTCCTGCACGCTCACTTGATCCTGTAAAAAGTCCGAGTCGCCGATGAGAACGACCGTGTTTTCCGCAGCGGATTCCTTGATCCCGGCTTCTGCGGGCGAGTCGGGTTTCTTTTCCTCCGGCTTGGCGTTTTCAGGTTCGGCGGGCTTTGGTTTGCCGTTCGGAAATGCAGTTTTGAATTTCCCGGTGAGACGCACAGCGAGGTTGTGATTCGTGTTCGACGGGATGAAATCTTTTACAATTTGTTCGCCGCCCATTTGCGCACTCATTGGGTCAATGAGTTGCGAGTTGGTGGACGATTTTACAATCGTCGTCATCCGCAGTCCCTCGGCGGGAGTGCCGCTGAATGCGCCCGCAAACACGAAGAACAAATTGTCCGCATTCGCCGTGAGGATGTCGTCTTTGTTCACGGCTTTCTCGGTGAGCGAGAGCACTGTGGGAGCGCGGCCACCCCGAGTTTGGGAGATGTAATCCATGTCGGCGACAACCTTCGTGGAATCAAAAGTGAGGCCCCAGTTTTTGAGCAGCTTTTCGAGGTTGGAATTGCTGCCGCTTCCGCCCATCGGGCCTGCGCCTGCGGGGTCGAGCACGGCGAGTGGATCGAGGAAAGCGATGAGCTTTCCGCCGCGTAGCACGAACTGATCAATGGCAAACTGCGTCGCTTCCGTGATGGCTTTTGGGTGGATGAGCACGAGCACTTTCACGTTATCGGGAATGCTCTCGGCGCTCATGTCCACAGGCTGCACGTCGAAATCGCGCTTCAGCTCCGAAGTGAAAACCCACGCGGGCTGGCTGCGGTTGCGCTGCATCATCATCGGGCTTCCGGGCATACCGTTGAAGGGCAGGGGAGACATGATTCCCACGACGGGTTTTGTGGGAGTCGCCACGCGGGAAATTGCGCGAGCGATGTCGTATTCCTGCAGCTTGGTGCGGCGGGGATCGAGAAAAGTGATGGCTTCTTTTTGATCCAGCATCGTCACGCTGAGGCCGAGATAAATGACTTCGCCGCCGATTTCGTTTGGGTTCGCGGGAATGCCGTCAATTCCGTCGAGCTTTGCGGAGTCCTCGGCATCCGAGTCCGGCTCTGGGTCGAGCTTTTGGATTTCGATCTGGTTATTCGACTTCTGCTGAAACTCCACCAGCAGGTCTTCCACTGTCTGCGCGTAGTTTTTTAGCTCCACGGGCATCCGGTTTTCGCCGCGTGTGCAGTAAAAGCGAATCTGCACGGGCGTATCGAGCTTTTGCAGGATCGCGAGCGTGCCTTTGCTGAGTGTGTAGGAGCGATCCGCAGTGAGGTCCACGCGCACTTTGGCGCGGTTGCCGATGGCGTTCACGCCGATGAGGATGGCGAGGAATGCCAGCACGCCGAGGGTTGTGTAGAGGTAGGTTTCGAGTCCTTTTTTCATGGTGTCGAAAAAGTAGTTTTGAGGTGCGTCTAGCCTGCGCGATGGGCGCGGATGATGACGCTGGTGGTGAAGAGTGAAAAGGCGATGACCGAGAAGAAGTAGATCACATCGCGAGAATCGAGGACGCCCTTTTGGATGCTCTCAAAATGCGTCATCACGCTGAATGCCGCGACGCCCTCGACGAGCCAGGTCGGTGCCCAGCTTGTGAGCAGGCTCGTCACCGGCGGATAGCCCGCGAGGATGAGGAAAAGCGAGATGACCACGGCGAGGATGAAGCTCACAACTTGGTTGCGCGTCATCGCGGAAGTCATCGCGCTGATCGCGAGGTATGCGCCCGCCATGAGGATGCTGCCGACGTATCCGGCGAGGATGATTCCGTTATCGGGTTCGCCGAGGAAGTTCACCGTAATCACGATGGGGAAAGTGAGCAGCACCGCGACGGCGACGACCACCCACGATGCGAGGAATTTCCCCACAATCGCCTGCCACGGCGTGACGGGCATCGTCAGCAAAAGCTCGATGGTGCCGAGCCTGCGTTCCTCCGACCACATCCGCATCCCCACAGCCGGGACGAGGAAGAGATACAGCCAAGGATGCCATGTAAAAAAGGCGTTCAAGTTTGCCTGCCCGTTCTCAAAAAAGCGGGCGAGCATGAATGTGAAAAATCCTGACAGAAGCAGGAAGATGACGATGAAAACGAATGCGACTGGCGATGCGAAGTAGCCGCGCAATTCGCGTTTTGCGATGGTGAGTGTGGGTATCATTTCGTTGCCTCCTTGTTGTCTGGGAGTGTGATGCTGCGGAACACTTCATCGAGACGCCCTTCCTCGACGTGGAGACCTTGCAGCGGCAGGCGCTCCTTGAATGCCAGCTCCGCGATTGCGCGTGCGACATCGTCGCTCCCGGTGTTTTTCTTTGGGAAAGCACGGAGCGTGAGCGGGCGCTCGCTGATTACGCTGACCTCGTCCACGCCCTGCACGGATGCGATTTTCGCCTTCACCGCCGCGCTATCCCCGTCCACGAGCTTCACGGTGATTGCTCCAGCTTGTGAGCTGCGCATTTTCAAATCACGCGGTGTTCCGTTGGCTACGATGGTTCCGCGATCAATGATGATCGCCCGCGAGCACACGGCTTCCACTTCCTCCAGGATGTGCGTGGAAAAGATGATCGCCTTCGTCTCTCCCATTTTTTTGATCAAGCTGCGCACCTCGTGTTTTTGGTTGGGGTCGAGGCCGTCTGTCGGCTCGTCGAGAATGAGCACCTCCGGGTCGTGGATGATGGACTGCGCGAAACACGTCCGGTGGCGGTAGCCTTTCGAGAGCGTCTCCACGCTTTGATGCTTCACGTTTTCTAAAAAGCACATCTCCAGCACGCGGTTCACGGCCCGCTTCTTCGCGTCGCCGGAAAGCCCGCGCATCTCCGCGCAAAAACCGAGGAAGCCGGATACCGTCATATCGGGATAAGACGGCGCATTTTCCGGCAGGTAGCCGATGAGCCGTTTCGCCGGGATGGGGTTTTCGAGCATGTCGTAAGTGCCGACTTTTATGGAGCCTTCCGTGGGCGGGATAAAGCCGGTGATCATTCTCATGCTGGTGGATTTCCCCGCGCCGTTTGGCCCGAGGAAGCCGAGGACTTCGCCCTTTTCGACGGTGAATGAAACGCCATTCACCGCCACCTTCGGGCCAAATTCCTTTCGTAGATTTTGGACTTGGATCATGTTGTTGGAAAATTACTGGCCGCAGCGTATCCGCTGCGGGGCCGGATGCAGACACGGCAACAGCGGAGTCGTGCAATCTTTTTTTCTAAATCGCTGAAATTTTTCAAACCCGGATCGTGCGGCTTATTGATATATCCATCGCACGAGGTGAAAGAACACGGGCGCTGCGAAGCACAGCGAATCCACGCGGTCCATCACTCCGCCGTGGCCGGGGATGAGGTCGCCGTAATCTTTCACGCCACGGTCGCGCTTGATGGCCGACATCACCAAGCCGCCGAAAAAGCCCATCACCACAATCACCGCCGCGAGTCCCGCTGCTGCGAGTGGGGAAAACGGCGTCGCCCACCAAAGCGCGGCTCCCAGCGCTGTCGCGGACAACCCGCCGCCGATGAAGCCCTCCACGGTTTTATTCGGACTCAACTTCGGCACGATGGGGCGCTTCCCGCAGAGCTTGCCCCAGACGTATTGCATCACGTCGGAAATCTGCACGACGAAGACCAAGAAGAAAATCAGCCGCGCATTTCGCTCCGGGTTCTCCGCAGACCAGCCGGGTATTTCGAGAATCAAAAGCGCAGGCGCGTAGCTGAGGAAATACACCGCCACCATCAGCCCCCACTGCACCTTCGATGTGCGTTCCAGAAAGTGCTCCGTGTCTCCTGCCAGCGCACTTCGCATCGGGATAAAGAGATACGCATAGACGGGAATCAGCAGCACAAACAACCCGTACCAATTGCTCCCCAGCGTCCAGTAATGCAGCGGCAGGATGATGAAAAATGCCCAGAACAGCGAGCGATGGTCGCCCCTCCGAGTCGGCGTCAGCGTGATGAATTCCCGCAGCGCGAAAAACGATGCGAATGCAAACATCACCAGCGTCGTCGTGCGCCCCAGCGTAATCACCACCGCAAACAGCGCCGCCATCACCCACCAAGCATTCGTCCGCGCCACGAGATTCTCCACCACCTTTTGCCCCTTCTCACTTTTCACGCGCACGCGCAGGATCGCAGCGACAATGCTTGCCGTGACAAGGATGCCGAGGAGGCC
>JANMLS010000223.1:0-5544 GCA_031372675.1 Verrucomicrobiaceae bacterium | reverse complement strand
AAATTCCGGGAGGAAATTATTGTCGCGTGTGGCAAGATTTCGCTCAGCAAGTGCGGCCCGCCGCCCTGATAAACACAGGACTTGGCACCCTCTACACCCTTGGCGCTTGCGCTCGCTTTTGCGGTCCCCTCCGTGGAGGGGAAGCCAGTCGGGGCGTGCATCAGAACGGAAGGTTGAGTGTGACTTTCACGGCTCCGGCGTAGTCGCGTTTTCGCGTGCCTCCGAGTGCGCCGGTGCGAATCACGTCGCCGTATTTTTCGCGGAGCAAGTGAACGTCGCGTTGCTCGGTGACGCTATTGCGGTGGCAGGCTTGACCGCCCGCGCCGGTGAAGGTCTCGCGCTGGCTCCACGCGAAGCGGCAATCCTTGAACAGGATGCGGTTTCGGAAGGCGTTTGCGCAGCAGATGTCGTAGTCATTTTTCGCGACGATGCGCTCGTCGAAGCTGAGGCCGTGGCCTTTGAGAAAACCCATCGCGCAACCGTTGACGAACCCGGTGAACGCGAAAGGCTGCTGCCCTCCGTAGTAGCGGATGGTCGATTCGCTCGACTCCCATCCGAAGAAGTATGCACCGGCCTCGCGGGCGAGCTGCGCGGTTTGCCCGATGATGGCGTGAATCATTTCGGCATCGGTGACTTTGCGAGTCGCGGCCTCGTCGGTCCCGCCGTAGCAGCGGCAGAGGTATTCGAGATCGTCGTCGAGGAAGAGGATGCCCTCGCTGTCCATCTTCGCTCGCGTAATCCTGAAATTCCACCGGCGCTTCCGAGATCCCGAGTTTTCGAGCGGCCAATACACCGCCGTTGCCCTTCACCACGAAGCCGCTGCGAGTCGAGATCGTGATAGATTCCCGCCAGCCACGGGCCACGATAGCCGCGCCGTAAAGGGTGAGCTGGGCATCCGGGTGTACGTTAGGATTCTGCGGGTGTAAAAGACACTCGTGAAGCGGCGCAATTTTGTGATGCGCGCAGTGAACTGGTATGCCGGATGCGAAAGGGACGTTCCCCATGCAGTGCGGCGGTGTCAAAGGGACGCGGATATTTTGCAAGGGACGTGTGGAAAGAGGGTTGGGGACGCCTATATTGAACCTTGCGCCACAACGGGAAAAAGATTCCTTACCCCTCTCACTTGCACGCCTGAAAATGCGTTAAAAACCTCTCACTTTTGATATAAAAAGCGCGTTTTATCATTTTTGCGGTTCAAGTGAAACATGTTCCGCCCAAAAGGGACGGCACTGGAGATATTGCCGGAAGCAATACCTTTTACACCCTATACACCCACATACACCAACGGTTGGTATTCAATAACTTACAGATGCAGAGTTGGTGACGTGTGAAGGGAAAGGTGACGAGTCGCTTGTACAAAAAAAGACAAGCCGTAGCTGAGGCGACCGCTGCGGCGACGAAAAAGCCGGTGCGGTGTAGTGTGGGTGACGAGTCGGAGCACGGAAGGTGACAAGTCGCGACGGCAGCGAGAGCGACGCGCAAAATCGAGGCGCTTCGCGCGTGTCAGGAGGCGGGCTTCGCCCGAACTACAGGAACGTCAAAGGGTAAGTCGCGCCGTGCTTCTGGCGACGATGGCCGAACTGGAAGCGTCGGCCCTTCTCGTCGGTGAGTTCGAGCCCCCGGCATGTCCTCAACCGCAGGCCGAAACGCTTGTTGCTTTTCGAGTCGAGTTCCTTGTCGCCTTTGAGTCCTACGACGTCCTCGAGCAGCTCTTTCTCGCGGGCCAATTCGACCAAGGCGGAGCGGTCGAAAACGCAGTCCTTTTTTTCGACCTGTTGCGAGGCCGCAGCCCTCAACAGGTCTTTCGTCTGATCCTCAGTCTCCGCCATCGGCTGCATCGGCGCGGCTAGTGGGTTGGCCATCCCGCCGGAAATCACGATCTCGGCCACCAGCTTGGTCCACTCGGGGAAACGAGCGTGCGGTTCGAGCGCGGCGAACATCTGCTTCATCATCTCCGGGTCTTTCGCCTTCCATGCCTGCCAGTTCTTCACGAGCGCGCACAGAGCCGCGAGGAAATCGCGGCGCACGTCCTCTTGCGAGAGCCACCGTGGAGTAATCCGCATCGGCAACCGACGCGCACCCAAGTCGCCAGCGTAAAACAGCTCCACAATCAGCGCTCGCTCGGCCAAGTCTCGCGACCCTTGCACATCGTTACCCGTGGCGAAAATTTGCGTCACCGCCGGTACGTCAAAACGATCCTTCGTGCCCAATATCCGGCCCGCGTGGCGAGGTGACGTGATGAACCGATTCAGCTTCGTCGAGCGCAACATCGAGCCGATGTCATCGAGAAAAAGGAACGGCGTGAGTGCCTGCGCGGCCGACGCCAGCTCTTTTGCAAGTTCGTCGTCATTCTTCGGCATGTCGTTCGCGGCCGTAAGTCCGAACACCGGGATGAAGTCCATTTGTGCGAGCGTCGATTTGCCCGACCCCTGCTGGTTAGCCGTGTAGAGAATCATGGGCCGCGTGATGCCCGTCGGGAACATCGCTCGCCCGTACGCGCCGACCATGGCCGAAATGTGGACCGCGTAGCTGCGATTCGACGACAGCGAGCTTGCATCCTCATTCTCCGCGCGCATCCACGGGTAGTTCGCGCACTTCTCTTCGAGGAAAGCACACGCTTTTTCGACCGGCCAATCCATCGGATATTTCAAGAGGTCCACCGTGAAAATCTTCGTCTGCGCATCGTAGCCGGCTGATAGCCATTCAACCGAATCATCCGGGCGCACAACGGGCAACCGCAGCTCATGAATCGCTTCCAACTCTCGAATCTGTTCCCGAAAAGTAAACTGCGCCATCAGCATCGCCGCATGTTCGCCAATCAGCGAGGTCCGCTCGCCCTTCCAAGTGAACACGCAAAACTCCTCCACCCATCCCGCAAAATTCCGCTGGTCAAATTTCACCCAAAGCCCCGTCCGCACGTCCACCAGTCCCAGCTCTCCTCCGCGGAGGAAAATGTTTTGCCCGCGCAAAATCGCACCCAGCTCAAAGCCCAGCCTCCGCCAGCCCCATTCGAGCCGCAGCGTCGGCGCGACCGGCGCACCCTCGCCATACGGAGGCAGCGCAAGCCCGGCTTTCGACGCGGCCGCCGCGACCGCAGCCAGAAACTCCGGCGTCACCTGTGGCAATGTTTGCGGGAGAGTGTCACTCATCGGCGAATCTCCGGCATCACAAATATCGGCTCAAAAACCGCGTGCGGGTTCAGATAGACCAGCTCTTGCGGGCGCGGCCGCTCAAAGCGTTCATACCGCTTTCCGCGCTTCCCCTCTGCGGAGGGGCAATCCACTTCGCGGCCCTCGCGAAAGCAGCCAGGGAGTCGCGAGAGCCGCACTGCCGAGAGCGCTCCGGGGTCCGCGCCGAGCGGACACACGAGCCGCTCCATGTGTTTTTTCACAAAGTCCCACTGCGCTTTCGAATCGACCGGGTATTTGATGAGCGCGTGCAGCGACCGCCCGCCGCTCGAATAAATCGCCGCAATCGGCAGGCGCAGGCCCGCGAGGACTTTCGACCACACCGCCGCCTCAACTTCGTCCGACTCCAGCACGAAGAAAACCCAGCGCGTCACATTCGCCTCCGAGCGTCGCGTATATTTCGCCGTGTCCTGGGAAATGCGTTCACCGATTTCCCAGCGGCCGCTCACCGGCTGCACAAGATACCACACGCCCAGCTTCGCCGATTTCGGCAGCTCGCTCGCCACGGCTTTCGTGCCGCGCTCATCCGAGAGCCGGAATCCGCCCTTCCCCACCCACCAAATAAAATCACCCTGCGAATAGTAGCGCGTAAAAATCAGCACCTTTTCATCGCGCCCGTAAAGCGCTTCGAGAAAGGCCCCACTTGTCACCGTCGCCACCTCCACGGGCGAACGCCGCCGAAGCCAGTCGGTGTCAATCGCAGGCAGGCCAGCGGTGAAGTTTGCAATCGCCGTCATATTCGGCTTTGCCCACTCCTCGCGTTTGCGCTCCGTTTTCGGCGCGGCCTTCACCGGCGACGGCGGCCGCACATCCGGGCGCGAATCCCGCGCATTCAGCAAATAAGCCCGCCCGCGCTCGCTCGGAGTTTTCTCCGCGCTCCGCAATTTGTGTGTCAGCTCACGATCCGACCACGGAGGCGAACACCGCAGATTATATTCGTCAAGAAACGGCCGCGCCTCCTCCGGGCTGAGGTCAAAGCCGTGGACGAGCACAGACGCGACCGCAAAGGTCGCATTGTGCCCGTCCTGCCCGGAGACAGCAGGCGGCATCGCCGCCACATAGCGGCGGATTCGCTCGGTGAGATCCATCGTCGGGGAGGGATTACTTTTTCGCCACAGGCTTTTTCGCGGCCTTCGCTTTCGGCTGCGCGTTGCGCGAATCGGTGAGTTTCGCGGGAGCCGCCGCGTCCTCGGAAAAGCGATACTCTTTTGCTTCAAGCTGCGATGTCTTCATCCCATTCATTGCAGCGGCGACAAGCGCCTGTTGCTTCCCACTAAGGTCTTTCCAGCTAATCCAAGGTTCAGCCTTTGCTGGCGCTTTATCGAGCTTGCCTTCGATGCGATTCCACTCGGCAGCGTGCCGCTCGTCCGCGCCGTCTTTCTTCTCCTTTTTTCCCGGCTTCCCCGTCTCCTTTTTCTTCGGTGCAGCAGCAGCCAGCTTTTCTTTCGCCGTCTGCTTCGCCGCCGCCAATTCCACACCGTAGAATTTCAGCACCGGCTTCAAGTCGTCGGAAACGGCCTGCGGGCTGTATGGCCCGGCGCAATGCGCCAAAGACTTCGCCGCGAGCAGCTCAAACACCAGTCCGAGCTGAGGCCCGGCGGATAGCTTCTCGCCGTATTTGCGCACCGCAAGATACGCATCCTGCGCACCGTCAAGCGCACGCCGCTTGCAGACAAATTTGCAGCCGTCGAAACCAGCGTGCCCAATCGCGAGCTGCAGCAGCGCCGCCGCAGCCGCTTCCGGCACCCGCTTTTTCTCCACCGCACCCGCCAGCATGTCAGCCAGGGCGGAGGCCGTTTCCATCTTCTCGCGTTGCTCAGCGAGTTCCTTGGCACGCTGCTTTTTTTCCTGAGCTGCGCGGTCGCTGGCATCGAGCGATTTTCCGCGACCGGCGGCAATGCTCATCACGCTGCTCTTGCCGAGCTTATCCGCCGCTGCCGCGACGACCTTGCGCTCCGCAAACCGGCGCACATGGCCGTCCTTGTCAACGACGACGAGGACCGGCACCGCTGTTTTGCCCTTTTTGTCCGTCACCAACTCGCGCCACGTCGGCGCAGCCTTGTCTGTGATGCCTTTTGCACGCTCCTCCTCGCCCAGCTTCTTATCCAGCTCCACATAGTTTTCATTCGCTCCAAAAAGCCCCGGCTCAATCACCTTCTTCGCCTCGCTTTCTTTCAGCACCGTCTCGCCGGCTTCCTGCGCCTTCACGAGCTGCGCGGCGACGTGGATTTCCACTTTCTTTTTGTAGCACGCCGCATTCATGCACCGCGCCTGCGACCTGCGCTGCCCTAGAGTCTCATGCGTCGCCGAGTTATACTCGCAGCCCACACACGCGCCCCCCTCGATGCGCTCGCCC
>JANMLS010000214.1:0-13151 GCA_031372675.1 Verrucomicrobiaceae bacterium | reverse complement strand
GTCTTCACAAACTCCCATACCACCGTCCTCGCCGCGCAAAACGCCTCTATTCAATCGCGGCGTTCGGGATAAATGCAGTGGCGTTATTCTGCGAGGATTCGTTGGGAATCCGATGCCGCTGGAAGCCTGCGGTAGTGCCGCACTTCAAACTCCGCCGTTTTTAATTCAACCGCGTAGTCCGGCTCGAAAAGATGCTCGTAGGGCGGGAAAAAAGCGTCGCCCTCCACTTCGCGAAAGACGACGGAGAGGTAGAGGTCCGTGCAGTCCGGTAGGAATTGTTCGTAGAGCATCGCGCCGCCCGCGAGCCATGCAGAATCCAGCAATCCAGCGCGGCGTAGCGAATCGAGGCCGCGTGCTAGACAAAGCTCGGTGCCGGGCGGGCCGGGCAGCACGAATTGCAGCGGGCGTTTTCGCGGATGCGCTGCGGAGCCGACTTTTGCGCCCGCGAGAATTGGCGCGAATGCGGGGTCTTCGAGCAGTTTGCGCGGGTGCCGCGAAAGGACGTAGTTTTTCCGCCCCAGCAGCGGTTTGCCAAGGCTGAGAAAGGTTTTGCGGCCCATGATGACGACTTGCCCCATCGTGGCGCGTTTGAACCATTTGAAGTCTTCCGGCAGGTGCCACGGAATCGTATTTCCGCGCCCGATGACGCCGTTCAGAGCCATTGCCGCAATCGCTTTCATTCGCCGGAATCTGCACCGCGCCGCTCGCGGAAAAATGCGCGGAGCATCGCGGCGCTCTCATTTTCCATCACGCCGGAAGTCACAGTGCATTGGTGGTTCAGCTTCGGGTGGCGGAGCAAATCCACCACGCCGCCCGCAGCGCCGTCCTTCGGCGACGGGCAGCCAAAAATGACGCGCCGCAGCCGCACATGCACGATGGCTCCCGCGCACATCGGGCAGGGTTCTTTGGTCACGTAGAGGTCGCATTTCGTGAGCCGCCAATCTTCGAGCACGCTCTCGGCCTGCGTGATTGCGAGCATCTCGGCGTGCGCGGTCGCGTCCTTGAGCTGCTCCACTTGATTGTGCGCACGGGCAATGATGCGGCCTTCATGCACGATCACCGCGCCCACCGGCACTTCCTCGCGCTCCCAAGCCTTGCGAGCCTGACGCAGTGCCTCGCCCATGAAATACTGGTCGCTTTGGAGATCGATGATTGGTTCGTCGGGCACGTCTTAGGGAAACTGGATTCCGACCTTTGCCGAAAGCAAAAACTTGCTGAAACCATGATCGCACTCGGATGAATAACAGGAAATCCTTTTGCCAAGCACGGGAACGGCTTTTAGCGTGGCAATATGGCTAGACGTGCCAGTTCATCTACTAATCCAGCGTGGTTTATCGCGTTTGCAGTGATTACTGCGGGGGCGATTGCGGGCGGTTTTATGCTCAAGGGGACGGTGAGTGATCCTTACCGGACGCTCACGGTTTTCCCCGTGGCCGACTACATGCAGAACTCCAATTCCCTGCGCGGTAACAGCTACAAACTCGAAGCCGTCGTGGGCGACCAGCTCCGCTTTGTAAATAGCGCACGCCTTTTCTCCGTGGAGATCAACGGTGAGCCGGTGAGCCTCCTCATCCCGGAAAAATTGCGCGATATTAACATCCAGAAAGGCCAGCGGTTTCTTTTCAAAGTCGAAGTCGGCGACAAGGGAATCCTCAAAGCTCTCGACGCAAAAAAGGTCTGATCCAAACACGACCCAATCCCATGAACGCAAACACTCCACGCATCCTCGCAGCGCTGCTCGCAGCAGGATTTGCCCATGCTCAAGTCCCCGATGCCCCGCCCGCCGCGCCTGCTGCTGCGCCCATCGGCCAGTCGGCTCCCGTCGGGCAAAGTGCGCCTGCGCAGGGTGGCGCGAAACCTTCCAATTCCCCGTTTGGGCAGGAAGTGCCCGTGCTCGATCCGGGTTCGGAGGTGATGACTTTTAACGGGAAAAACTGGAACGTCGCGAACAACCGGGTTTTCCAAGCGCGGTTTGAAAAATACCTGAATTCGCCCGAAGCCACGTCGAAGGAAGACGCTGATTATCGCGCCTATCTCGACCGCATCCTCACGCTGCTCCAGCCGGGAAGTGCTACGCCGCAAAATGTGGACGCCGCTTTCAAACTCCTGCCCTACGCCGCGCGATACGACATTGATGCGCGGCTTTGCTCATCGCTGGCAGACGCGGTGTATTCCGTGTGGCAGGCGCAGCGAAACCAGACGCGGCTCACGATGGCAAACCAGATGCTCGAAGAGGAGCGCAAGCGGCATGAGTGGAATCTGCAAATGGCCGCGACGGGCAAGGAAATCGAACGCGCACCCGCAGCAGCCACCGGCGGCGGAAACGGCCAGGGACAAGGCCGCGCACCTCGTCCGGCGGCCACCAGCACGGGCATGACGGACTCCGACGTGCGGGCTGCGTCGCTCACCAAGCGCATCGTTGAGGGCGAGGTGGTGATGAAAGCGAATCAAGTGAAGCGCGAGCTTTCGGAGCTTCAGGTGAAGGTCGAGTTTCAGGGGTTGATGGTGCAGTATTTTCTCCAGCGCCGATTCCAGCATGTGCTGATCGCCACGCGATTTTACCGCGCACTTTTTACCGACGGCGACACGAAGCTGAATCTCGGCAAAGACGCGATGGACCTCTTTGCAAAAAGCACCGGCACACCGCCGACCGTGAGCATCCTCGACTCGATGGCAAACGAAGCGATTCGCGACGTGCGCGAAGGCACGAAGGCGTTCAGTTTTCTGCTCGAAAAAGGCGAGATTTACAGCGCGACGAACCGGCTCCAGGAATCGTTTGTCCTTGGCGAATACATGCCCGAAGTGCGGCTCATCCCACGCGAGCAAAAGCGCAAATGCCTGAGCTTTTCGCAGAAGGGATTCCAGCTCATCTCCGCGATTGATGTGCGCGATTACGAACGTGCGGAAAAGCTCGTGAAGGACATGAAAGAAGCCGCTTCAGATTTCGATGATTCCAAGCCCACCGCCCGCATCGAAGGCGCGAAGATCGAAGCCAGCGGCAAGCTCGCTCTGGCGAAAAAAGCCGCGCTTAATAACGACCAGCCCGCGCTGGAAAAAAACCTCACCGAAGCCGCGATGATCTGGCCGGGGAATCCCGAATACAAAGAAGTCTTCTCGCAGCTCAACAAGCAGGGCGACCTCATGCAGAAGACGCTGCTGGAGTTCGACCAACTCGTGAGCCAGCGCAATTACCGGCAGATTTGGAACGACAAAATCCGCTTCATCGCCGCAGTCGCCATCAATCCCGAGCGCAAGGTGACTCTCGAGAAAATCATGGGCGACATGGAGAGCATCGAGCGCAGCGTCCTCACCGCCGACGAAATGGCGCGTCAGGGCAACCACGCCGGAGCATGGGAGAACCTCGAAAAGACCTTCGCAAAATATCCCGACGACGCCGCGCTCAACCAACGCCGCGCCGACATGACCACCCGCGCAAGCGACTTCGTGAAAACGATCCGCACCGCCGAGGAACTGGAGAAAAAAACCCAGTTTGGCTCCAGTCTCTCGCACTACCTCAAAGCGCAAAAATTGTATCCCGCCAGCGACTTCGCCCGCGACGGCGTGGACCGGCTAATCCTGCAAGTGCTGCCGGAGAGTTAAAAAGCGCACTTTGAGCTTTTACGGAACTTCACAAAGGCAGCACTAGCACGGAGCGAAAGGGAGCGCGGGCTTCCAGCCCGTAGTGTCCGGCATCCTGCCGGGCACATGCAGCGGTAAGTAGCTTCCTCATTCCAATGAGCTTCTCCGTGGATTCCGGCAGGATGCCGGAACCTGCGGGCTAGAAGCCCGCGCTCCCATTTTCCCCTCTGCTACTCACATCGCCATCATCTCGGATGGAAGTAGATTTCCGCGCACAATTGCTCCACGGCAGTGAGCTATGGCTTCGCCTTCTCGTCGGCATCTGCGGGAGGCTCCGGCGGCGGGGCGGATTTTGGCGCGGGCGTCGGAAGTTTTTCGAGGCGGGCGCGGATGATGGCGGCGCGGAGGGCGTCGCGCTCTTCGGCTTGGAGTTTTTGCGCGGTGCTTTTTTGCAAATGCGCGGGCTGGGTTTCCATGAACAGCTCGTCCACGGGCATCCGGCATTCTTCGGGGAAAAAGCCGAGGTCCACGCCGAGCTTGAGGTAGCTGAGAAGATTGAGCGCCTCCTTGCTGGCCATGCTGTGCGAGTAGCGGAGGATGCCGAATGCACGACCGATGTTATCGAGGAGCGTGACGGGCTTTTTCTGCTGGAGCGTAAGGCGGGCGTTGTTTTCGTGGAGGATGATTTGTTCGATCACCTTGTTCAGTCGCGTGATGATTTCCTCCTCCTTTTCGCCGAGCGTCGTCTGGTTGGAAATCTGGAAGAGATTCCCCATCGCTTCGGTGCCTTCGCCGTAAAGCCCGCGCACGGCGAGGCCGACTTTGTTCACGGCTTGGATGACTTGGTTCACCTGCTCGCTGAGGACGAGCGCGGGGAGGTGCATCATTGCGCTCGCACGCATCCCGGTGCCGACGTTTGTCGGGCAGGCGGTGAGGTATCCGAATTGATGGTGAAATGCGAAATCCACTTTCTCGCCGAGTTCGCTGTCCACTTTATCAATGAGCTTAAACGCGCTCTTGAGCTGCAAGCCGGAGCGGATCGCCTGCATCCGCAGATGGTCCTCTTCGTTGATCATGATGGAGAGCGTCTGCTTTTTATTCATCACGACTGCAGAGCCGGCTCCTTTCGCGGCGTGCTCGCGGGAAATGAGGTGGCGCTCCACGAGGACCTGCTTTTCCAGCGCACTCAAGTCCTGCGAAAAAACGGAATGCGCGTCGGCCATTTCGGGCAGTGATTCGACGGCGGGCTTAATGCACTCCAGCACGGAGATGCGTTCGTTTTTCTTCGCGTGGCCGGGAAATGGGAAGCCGTTCAGGTTTCGCGCAAGCCGCACGCGGCTGCTCACGACGATGTGGCTCTGCGGGCCGTCGCCGCGAAGCCATTCGCCGGATGTGGAGAGGATGCTGTGAATGGGCATGGGCTTTGGTTGCGTTAGTTTTTGTGTATTGGTGACCGACTGTGCTTGTCGGCTGTGAATAGTGAATAGTGAATAGTCGCAGGTGAAGAAATGCGCTGCCAACTCGCTTGCGACTATTCACTATTCACACCCTCAAAAGCAGGGAAGACAGCCATTATTTCAAAACAGTTACGCATCAAGGCTACGAATGCGGTCGCGCAGTTCGGCGGCGGCTTCGTATTTTTCGTCGGAGACAGCTTTGCGCAGGTCGCGCTGGAGCTTTTTCATTTCCTCATCGCGGAGCTTGGCTTTGAGCAGGTGTGGCGGGACTTTGCCGCGATGTTCGAGACCTTTGTGCATCCCTTTGAGCATGTTTTCGAGGCCGTCGGCAAAAGTGTCGTAGCAAACTGCACAACCGAAGCGGCCAGTCTTTTTGAAATCGGCGTGGCTGAATCCGCACGCGGGGCAGCGTGCGCCGATGGTGCTTTTTTCCATCTCCTGCGATGCGCCGAGGCCGAGCAGCAAGTCGGCGAGCGCAAAGCCCGTCGGGTCGGTGACGCCTTTTTCCTTCGAGCAAGTTTCGCAGAGATTCACCTTCTGCATTTTGCCGTCCACAATCTGCGTGAGGAAAACGGTCGCCGACTTTTCTTTGCAAACATCGCAGTTCATAGGGTCACAAATTGGAGCATCAACAGTCCGGTTTGCAAGTGGCAGACCTACGTGTAAATCGGCGTGCCGGTGGTCTGGGTGAGTTCGCGGAAACGAGCGATGATTCGCTGCGTGACCGGCCCCGGTTTTCCATCGCCGATGATGCGCTGGTCGAGCTTCACCGCCGCGATGACTTCCGCCGCAGTGCCGGTGAGGAAGCACTCGTCGGCGACAAAAATATCGTGCCGCGTCGTCTCCTGCTCGCGGATCGGGATACCGAGTTCGCAGCAAATCTGGAAGACCACCTTGCGCGTGATTCCATCGAGCGCACCTGCGGAAATCGGCGGCGTCGTCACCGCGCCATCGCGGACTACAAAAATGTTGTCGCCCGTGCATTCGGCGACGAGTCCTTGGTCGTTCAGCATCAGCCCTTCTTCCGCGCCGGCTTGGATCGCCTCCACTTTTGCCATCACGTTATTGAGATAGTTCAGCGACTTCACCGTTGGCGGCAGGATGTCGTGGCGCGGGCGGCGCGTGGCGACGGTGGCCATCGTCAGCCCAGTCTGGTAGGCGCTTTCAGGATAAAGCTGGATGCTCGCCGCGATGATAAAGACGGTCGCTTTCGGGCATTTGTAAGGCGAGAGGCCCATCGGCCCGGTGCCGCGAGTGACCACGGAGCGGATGTATCCATCGCGGAGACCGTTCGCTTTAATCGTCTCCACCGTCGCGCGAATCAGCTCATCGGGCGTCAGTGGGATGGTGAGCAGGATGCTCTTCGCGCTATCGAAAATCCGGCGCGTGTGTTCTTCGAGGCGGAAGACGCGGCCATTGTAAAAGCGGATGCCCTCAAAGACGCCGTCGCCGTAAAGCAGGCCGTGGTCGAAAACAGAAATCTTTGCCTGCGATTGAGGAACAATCTGGCCGTCGAGATAAATGAGCAATTCTTGGTTCATTACGAAAGAGCGCGGAACGTGGCAGGCAACCGCCGCAGACGCAAGCCCCGCAAGAAAGCTGTGGCACTGGCACCCGGCCATTGGCGGGGCGCCAATGCTACGACGCTACGGATTGCGGCAATAAACATCGCCGCACGCGCCGTTGGTTTGCTACCCACCACGCAGAAATCATGAGCGAACATCCATCAGCCGCACCATTCTGGAAAAAACTGGGACTCCAGTTGGCAGCGTTTGTCGGCGTCTTCGTGCTCGTCATATGGGCTGCGACTGCTGGCTATCAGGCGTGGAAATCGCGCAGCGTGGAAAAGGAAGCGGTGATTCATTTTCAAAGCGGTCGCTTCCCATCCGCGCACGGTGCCGCCGAGCGTGCGCTGCTGGAAAATCCCGAATCCATCACCGCTGCGCGCATCGCCGCTGAATCGCTCGACCACATGCAGAGTCCCGGAGCCGTGGAAGCATGGGCGCGAGTCGCGCAGCTCGACAAAAGCAACGCCAGCACCGCAGTAAAATGGGCGCAATCTGCGCTGCGCTGGCATCGCGAAAACATCGCGCTCTCCGCGCTGCAAACCGTGCCGGAAAACCAGCGAGCCGATGGCGATTATCACACCACGCTCGGCGACACATTTACCGCGCTGGAGCGTCACCAAGATGCCGAGGCCGCTTACCGCAAAGCTGGAAAGTTTGCGCCGGAAAATCCCGCATTCGCGCTCAAGCTCGCGAGCAACATCACCACGCATTCCGAAGTTGCGGAGCATGTCAGCGCCGCAGTCGCCACGCTTCGCAAACTCACGCAAAACCCCACCCACAAAGCCCCGGCGCACCGCGCACTCGCAGCGCACTATATCCGCGCCAAAGATTTTCAGTCTGCGCTCGATGCCAACAAGCCGCTCATCGAAACACGCCCCGCGCAAATCGAAGACCAAATCCGCCAGCTCCACATCCTGCGCAATCTCGACGAGTGGCAGTTCAAAACCAGCCTCGCCGCGCTTCAATCCAGCACCCGCGAAGTGCGCGATGTTTCCGCGATTTTGCAGTGGATGAATGCAAACGAAATGGCCGCTGCTGCGCTGGAGTGGACGGCAAAAATGGAGCCACGCCTCACGCGCACTCCCGACGTAGCGCGGCGCACGGCGGAGAGCCTTCTCATCCTCGCCGATTGGCGCAATCTCCGCCGCCAGTGCGATGACTTTGAATCGTGGGGAACCGCCGAGCATCTCCGCCACGCCTACGCAGCGCGTGCGCTCCGCGAAATGAATGATCCCATCAACGCAAACCACCGCTGGGATGCCGCAGTCGGAGCTGCGCGGGAAGCGCTCCAGACCACCGCCGAGCTGCTGCGGCTTGCGACGGATTGGGGCTGGAAGGACGAGCAGCGCGACATCCTATGGGACTCCGCAAACCGCATTGATGCACGCTGGGCGCTCGCAAAGCTCACCGAGATTTACGCCGCCGAAAGCTCCGCAGAAGGGCTGCTCCGCGTCCACACCCGCGAGACTGAGCTAAACCCCGACGACGACACCGTGCGCAATCGCATGGTGCGTTTTGCACTGCTCACCGACCGCGATACGGAGAACAGCACCGCGCAAGCGCGAATGCTCGTGAGACGGCATCCCGGCAACGCCGAAACCGCAGCCACGCTCGCGCTCGCCGAGTTGAAAGCAGGCCGCTCCACCGAGGCCATCGAAGCATTTAGCGGCGTCCCAACAGCCGATCTCGCACAACCAGAAATCGCCATCTACCACGGCCTCGCGCTCTTTGCCGCCGGACGGGAATCCGAAGCCGCGAGCGCATTCGCAATCGCAAAAAAACGCCGCCTATTCGCAGAGGAAAACCGAATGCTCCCGCCCGCGCACCGTCACTCCGAGAAATGACGAATGACGAATGACGAATTTGGCTATCGGCTATTTGCGATTGGCCAATTTCAGATAGCCGATAGCAAAACACGCCTGCGTTTCGTTCCCGATACATCGGGATCATTCGTCATTTCGCGAAGCGACCGCCCCAACTCCCGCGCCTCCCACTGTCCCGGCGCATTCGGCTGGTCGAGGTAGCCGTAATTTAGCACCGAGCCTGCCTCTGCGAGTGCGGGACGCGACACGCGGCCAAACCGTCCCATGCCCATCGCGGCGAGGAAGCCTTGCGGCATCTGCGCGGTGAGTTCCAGCAAGCGTGCGAGGTCCGTCGCGGTCGAGGCCACGCACGCTACTTTGAAAATATCCGCGCCTGCTGCGAGTGCGCGGTTGCGGCGTTCGAGCAGCGTGGCGAGCGGCGGGGTTTTTGCAAAGTCGTGGTTCGATACCACGATGGCGCAGCCCGCTTTCGCGGCTTCCGCGACGATGTCGGAAAACGCGGGGAGCGAGCGCAGCTCTACATCAATCATCGCGGCGTGCGGGAGAAAGGCGCGGTAGAGTTCCTTGCGCCGTTTTGCGGCGAGTGGGTTTGCGCCGCCCTCTGCGGGATGGCGCACGGTGAGCAGCACGGGAAACTTCGCGGCCTTCATCGCACGCTCCGCTTCATCGAGTCGGTCAGCGAGCGAATCCACGCGAAACTCCAGCACATCCACATTGCCCGTTTTCAGACGCGAAGCAGCGCGGAGGCTGCCTGCGGAGTGGACGGTGCCGACGACGAGCGGTGCGCGTGCGAGGAGTTTTTGAACGTCTTTTCTCACGATTTAGAAATTGAAGTTATCAATGTTCTCCGAGGTGAAAACGAACGGCTTGCCGAGGATGATGTCGCTGCCGTTGATTTCCATCTCGCCGAGTTTCCCGGCCTTGAAGGTCTTGTCGCCGGGCTTGAGCGTGCCTTTTGCCGACGCGACCGCTGCCTGAATCGTGAGGTAGCCGAGGTCTTCCACCTTCCACAAAATCACCGCCTGCGTGACCCCGTCCTTCACATACTGCCTGTTTTCGCCCGGCAGCCCCAGCCCTAGAACCTTCACTGCGCCAGCCTTGCCGGCCTGCTTCACTGCCTCCGCCGCGCCGGGGACTGCGGGCGAGCAAATGGCCATGATCGCTTTCAAATTCGGATACGCACTGAGGAGATTCGTCGCCTCCTGCTGCGCTTTGTCTTTTTGATCATCACACGGCTTCGTAGCCACGAGCGTCATCTTCGGATACTTCGCGGCGAGCCGCGCTTCGATGTGTTTGCGCCATTCGTTCATATTCCCGGAAGTGGTTGTGGACGTGATGATCGCAAATTCGCCCTCCTCGCCGGTGAGCTTCGCGGCTGTATCCATCAGCAACTCGCCAATTCCCTGCGGCGTGGCCTGATTCACAAAAAAACCACGCGCATCGGGCTGCACATCGCTGTCGTAGGTCACGACTTTGATTCCCTTTGCCTGCGCCTTTTTCAGCGCAGAACTCAGCGAATCGCGGTTCTCCGCAGCAGCCGCGATCACGTCCACCTCCTGCGTGATCCAGTTCTCCACAATCTCGTTTTGCTTTGCCGCATCCGTATTCGTCGGCCCATCGGAAAGAAGCTGCACACCCAGCTCCGCAGCCGCGACCTGCGCCCCTTTCTCCGCCGTGGCAAAATACTGGTTCCCCTTGCTCTTCAACAGCAGCCCGACGATGAGCTTCTCGTCGCCGCCGTCGGTCGTGCTGCTTGCAGGCTTGATGTCGCAAGCCGCGAGAAACGCAATGCTGGCGGCGAGTAGGAAGGATGTGATCGGTTTCATAGGAGCGGCGGAGATTTCCCCGTCGCCCCGCCTTTCGCAACCTTACATTTCCGCGACTTCGCGGCGTTCTATGAAGATGCGCAGGCCCTCTTTTGAGAAGTTCTCCATGAGTGCGTCGGGCGCGAGGGCTTCGGGCATCATGACGCCGCGTTCGGGGATTTTTCCTTCGATCAAAAGGCGTGCTGCGAGCGCTGGCGGGATGCCGGTTTGTACGACGGTGAGGCTGTAGCCGTAGCGTTCGTACGTCTCGTGGTGATTGTCTATCGTATAGACGAAATACTCTACGCGCTTGCCGTCTTTTTCTCCGCGCACTTCGGTGCCAACGAGGCTGTAGCCATCGGCAGTTGCGCCGAGCGTGGCGGGCTTGGGTAAATTCGCGCAGGCGACGCGGACGGGCGAGACTTCCACGCCGTCCACTTTGATTTTCTTCCACGAATCCAGCTCCAGCAGCGACACCGATTTCGCGAGCTGCACGACTTTCTCACTGAGGGTGTATTTGAAAACGGAATACTTCACGCCTTTGTCCACAAACGGTTTGTAGAGGCCGAGCGAGACGCCTTCTTCGTGGGCCACGGCGTAAGTTTTCATAAGGCCCAGCGGAGGCGGGAAGCGGTGCCACTCCACCTCCGTCTCCAGCGGTTTGCCGGACATGACGCGCCCATCTTTCACGTAATAAGGCACTGCGCCGAGTTCCTCGAACAGCGTCTCAGGGCTGAACAGCACGGCGAAGCGGTAGCCCTTCACGTCGGCATTATCCGCATCCAGAACACGGATGCTCTCTGCGCTGTCGAGCCGGTCCATCGCCCAGCGGGCAAAGACATTTACCGCGCCGGGATCGCAGCCCATGCAGAGCAGACCGAGCAGCCCTTTTTCGCGGAAGCGCGCGTCGAACTTCTCGATCTCCGCCTCGTAGCTGTTCTTCGCGGGCCGCTTCACGCCGGGCGGGGAGTAAATATCCGCCGCCATGTCCATGTAGTGTGCACCGGCGTTTGCGCAGGCTTCGAGCACGCTGTGATTCACGAGCCAAGTCGCGGCGTTCATCACGATGGCGATCTTTTTTTCCGCGAGGAACGCAGCGAGCGCGGCGGAATCCATCGCATTGATGGACACCACCTCGAAGCGGCTCTCCGGCGTGCGTTCGTGGAGTCGCTGCGCGTAAGTCGTATCCACATCGCCGAGGAAAATGCGGTCGAACGCGGGGTAGCTGTGGAGCCTCTGGCCGATGACGCTCCCCACTCCGCCGGTGCCGATGATTAAAGCGTTTGCGCCCATAATTTGCACACACGATGCCCCAGGAACTAGGAACTGGCAAGCAGGGCAGGGCAGAGGCACAGAAATTCTCTGAGATAGGCGAGGCGGCGTTCCACTTTGTCCGCCGCCCCGTTAGATACCCGTTGACGCAAGCGCGAATTCCAATAAACCACTGCGCTTCGATTTGCCGGGGGCATTCTGCTGCACGGTATCCTACTAATCCAACCACCTATCTATTCTATGCCACGTAGTTTTATCTTCTCTTCCGAGTCTGTCGGCGAAGGCCATCCCGACAAAGTTTGCGACACTATTTCCGATGCGATCCTTGATGCGTGTCTGGCGTTCGACCCCAAAAGCCGGGTTGCCTGCGAAACGTTTGCCAAGAGCAACATCGTCGTAGTCGGCGGAGAAATCACGATTCCAAAACTCCAGGACAAGAAGAAGGGCACGACGAAGCCCATTGATGAAGTGATCAACATCGGCAAAGTCATCCGCGATGCAGTTCGCGGAATCGGCTACACAAATTCCGACGACGTTTTTCACGCCGACACACTTTTCATCAATAACTACCTGACTATCCAAAGCCCCGACATCGCTCAGGGCGTGGACGCAGCTGCTGCCGAAGGCAAAAAGACGAAGGAGCAAGGAGCAGGGGACCAAGGAATCATGTTTGGCTATGCCAGCAACGAGACGCCTGAACTGATGCCCGCGCCGATCATGTTTGCGCATCGCCTTGGTCGCGAGCTGACGAAGATTCGCAAGGCCGGAAAAGTCGCGAAATGGCTGCGTCCCGACGCGAAGACTCAAGTCGCCGTGGAATACGTGGACGGAAAGCCGACGCGCATCGTGAACGTCGTCATCTCCACGCAGCACGCGGCAGATGTTTCGCACGCTGAAATCGAGAAATTTTGCATCGAGCAGGTGATCAAGAAAGTGCTGCCGAAAGAGATGCTCACAAAGGAGACGCAGTATTTGATCAATCCGACCGGCAAGTTCGTCGTCGGTGGACCTCAAGGCGACAGCGGCCTCACGGGACGCAAAATCATCGTGGATACCTACGGCGGAATGGGCCGTCACGGCGGCGGCGCATTTTCTGGCAAAGACCCGAGCAAGGTGGACCGCAGCGCAGCCTACATGGGCCGCTGGGTCGCAAAAAACGTCGTCGCAGCAGGACTTGCCGACCGATGCGAAGTGCAGTTCGCTTACGCAATCGGGCATCCTCAACCGCTGAGCGTCCACATTGACACTTTTGGCACCGGCAAAGTTTCGGACGAAAAAATTCTCGCCGCAGTGTTGAAGACATTCAGCTTCAAGCCAGCGGACATCGTCTCGCAGCTCAATCTGCTCCGCCCGATTTACAGCAAGACCACAAACTACGGTCACTTTGGGAAAGACGACGTGGACCTCACCTGGGAGCGCACGGACAAAGCCGCCGCGCTCAAGAAGGCAGTCGGCAAGTAGGCCGAGGATTGCTTCGGAATTCAGAATGGCACCGGTTGAAAAGCCGGTGCCATTTTCTTTTCCATGAAGCTCGTTTTAGCGTGAACGCCGCGATTGGAGCGCCATTGCCGGAGTGGGGGGGGGGGGGGGGGGGGGGGGGGGGGGGGGGGGGGGGGGGGGGGGGGGGGGGGGGGGGGGGGGGGGGGG
>JANMLS010000208.1:0-11754 GCA_031372675.1 Verrucomicrobiaceae bacterium | reverse complement strand
ACGGCAAAAGCATCACCGACCAGTGTATTGACTGGGCGACTACCGAGATACTCATCCGAGAGACTGCGGCGCTGTAAGTTTTTCGACTGTTTCACGCCCGGACTGCCCAGCGCATCTTTGCGGAAACTGAGCGCGGGTTGGCGCGTCTTTCGTCGGGCGTGGCTATGATCACCTCATCGCTCACGCTGACATAAAATCCATCGCGAAGTCCTTGCTTGAATGCCTGTTTCACCCTTCGGTCCTCGCCTGAGTGAAATGTGAGAATAGCCACGCGCCCGCCCGCTTTCAGGCATTCGGGGAGGTGACGCAAAAAAGTATCCAGCGCACCGAACTCATCGTTCACCGCGATTCGGATTGATTGGAAAACTCGGCGCACGCTCGTCTCCACACTATCCTCATCCACGCGCCTGTTTCCTCGCGGAAAGCTGCGGCGGATCAAATCGGCGAGCGCTTTTGTGCCGCTCAAAACTCCCGCGTTTTTGATCGCCTTCGCAAACAGCTCCGCGTGCGACTCATCGCTAAATTCACTCAGCCATCCTGCAATCTCTGCGGCGGGGGTCCGTGCGAGCAATTCACCCGCAGGCAGTCCGCGCCGGGGATTCATCCGCATGTCCAGCGGCGCATCCACTTTGAACGTAAATCCACGCGCCGGGTCGTCGATCTGCATCGAGGAAAGTCCAAGGTCTGCCAGCACCGCATCCACTCCCGCAGGCGCTTCCGCAGCGACGAGCGTGTGCATCCCGGCGTAGTTCATCCGCCGCACAATCAGCGTATCTTGCGGATAACCCAGCGCCCTCAATCGCTCCTCCGTTTTTGGTAATTCGAGAGGGTCTTGATCCATCGCGATCAAACGTCCGCCGGGCTGCACGGCTGCGAGCAATTCCTGCGAATGTCCGCCATAGCCGAGCGTGCAATCGACGACGGTTTCCCCCGGCTTCAGCGCGAGTGCGCTCAAAATCTCCTGCACCATGATGGGCCGATGCGTCCCGGCGGGCGTCTTGCCGCTGGCCAAAACTTTGGCGACATCCTCCGCATATCGCTCCGGGTTTTGCTCTTTGTATTTCTCGTGGAAGGCACGCGGATTCTTTCCAGAATAACGCGGGCGTCGCTTTGGCTTCTCCGGTGGAATCATGGATTTGTCGGCATGAACAGACGGTCCCAGCATGGCGCGGGAGAGTCAAGGACCGCGCCGCTTGTTGCGACTTCGGAGAAGCTGAAAGAATCGTCGCGATAAAATAATGCGTCGATTTTTCATCCACGGGGTTTCAGAATTTACCCTCTCATCATCCAGACATTCACCGCATGAAAACCACAAAAGCCATCATCCTCGCGCTGACAATCGGCGCATCCTCAAGCCTCACCATCGCCCAAGATTCACCGCAGCCGCGACCACCCGGCGGAGATATTCCGCGCGGCGATCAGCCTCGTGGGGATCGTCCTCGTGGCGATGGTCAGCCCGGCGGCGAAGGTCGCCCCGGACAAGGTAGACCTGGTCAGCCGGACGGTCAGTTTTTTCGCCCCATACCCAATCCACTTTTCGGCGCACTGGACATCAACAAAGACGGCGTAATCGACGCAGACGAACTCGCGAAGGCTTCGGAATCGCTCAAGCCACTCGATAAAAATGGCGATGGGAAAATCGCTGCCGAAGAACTTCGCCAGATGCCGATTCGTCCGTTTAACCAACCCCCAAAAGACGGTGCCGAGCCTCGCCCGCAAGGTCGCCCCGACGGAGCACCGGTGCGCCCCAAAGCACCTAGCGACGAACCGCGTGGAGAGCGCCCGCAGCGTCCGGATCAGGCGCGATAAACTTGCCTACTCTGGTGGTGGGGCAGGGACGAAGTAAGAGAATTTCCACTCGCCTTCGACCATCGCTATCCCGGCGCGATAGCCGTCGTAATTTGGCACCATAGTCATCTGCGGCGGCACGACCATGTATCCTTCATGCGGTCCCCATTTGGAGTTCAGGATTGCGCCGAGCTGGGGCCAGAGATTGTTCTGGTCCCAATAGTCAAAAGCCGTCTCGCCCTGCGGCGCATCATCCCAGCGATAGCCGAAGTCATTCGTCATCAGCGTTGCCAGCGTGGGTAAATCGCGGGTTGTCGCAGCAATGCGCAGTCGGGAGACGAAGCTCTGAAATGCGGCGTCACCCTGCTGCTCTTTTGCCGGAGATTTTGGCTCCGCAGCGGCTTTGCGTGATTTATTTTTTTCGTCCTTCTTTTTATCTAGCGAATCGCAACCGGAGAGAACGACAGCGCAAGCGAGCGTGGTGATTAGTGAGAGTTTCATGGGCGGCGCAAGTAGTGAGAGAATGCAGCGCGATGCAAGCCGGAAGACTGCTGCTTTGTCACTTGTTGAATGATGTCAGCGAAGCGGCGCTTATCGGCTGTGACTTGTGACTCGTGATTGGTGAATAGTACCAAGCGCGAAAATCACGACCCCGCGCTTGCGGCTAATCACAATTCACAATTCACCAGTCACAGCATCAACAGCACTGAGAATAACTCTCATCCGATAACAGATATTTTCGCTATCGGCGGTGCGCACGGGCGACGGCTTGGCTGCGCGAATGCACCTGCAATTTCCGATAGATGCGCTCCACATGCGTCTGCACGGTCGAATAAGAGACGCTCAGGCGGTCCGCGATTTCCTTGTAAAGAAAACCTTCCGCAAGCAGGTCGAGGATTTCGCGCTCGCGGGGCGTAAGGCTTTCCATTTCGGGGTCGGGCGCGGCGGCGGGGCGGTTGAAGGATTCGACCACTTTTCGCGCGATGTGGCTGCTCATCGGAGCACCGCCTTCTTTCACTTCGCGAATCGCTTTTAGAATATCTCGCGGGTGTGCCCGCTTGAGCAAATAGCCCGTCGCGCCAGCTTGCAGCGCGCGGAAGATCGAATCGGTATCCTCGTACACGGTGAGCATGAGAATCTGCGCATCCGGCAAAAGTTCGCGCAGTTTTGCAGTGCATTCGATCCCCGAAGCGCCGGGGAGATTGATGTCCATGACGATGACCTGCGGGGCGAGTGGCGGGATTTTTTTTATCGCGTCCTCCGCACTCCCCGCAGTTCCTGCCAATTCCAAATCCTTCGCCGTCTCGATGAGCGCGGCAAGCTCGGTGCGGAAGCGGGCATTGTCCTCGATGATTGCGACCTTGGTTTTCATGCGGCGATAGTCTGAATGCTCACCCGCTCGGATGGGCAGGAAAAAATCATATCGGTGACAAGGCGACGATGATTCGGATGGTCGTGCCGGAGTCTGGCGATGTGAGGATTTCCAGCTTGCCGCTCATTTCCTGCACTCGCTTGCGTAAATTGCGGAGGCCATCCGCGTTTGGAGCGCTGGCGCTGTCAGGGATTCCGCGACCAGCATCGGAAATCTCTACGACCAGCGAATCCGCATCTTCGCGAAGTCGCAGCCAGACTTCGCTGGCACCGGAATGCCGCGAGGCGTTATTGAGCGATTCTTTCACGGTCATGAGGATGTTGTGCCGCATCGCAGATTCTACAATCCGCTCACGCTCACCGACGGAAATTTGAAGACGGCAGCGGATGGATGCTGTCTCCAAAAACTCCTGCGCAAACTTGCATAGATAGTCGGCCAGCGCACCCAGCGTGTCGTGGCGCGGATTCACCGACCACACGATCTCATCCAGCGAAGCCACCGCCGAGCGGGCGCGCTCGCCAAGCGTGGGCAGGGCCGAAGGATCGTCCACACAGCGCTCTGCTAAAAGTGAGAGCGATGCGAGTTGAGCACCCACGTCGTCGTGCATGTCCTGTGCGATGCGTTCGCGCTCGCGATTCAGCGCCTGCTCGTGCTCCAGCGCGATCACTTTGCGCTGAAGACGAAGCAGCGCGATGCGGCGAATCACCCAGCCTGCGAGGGCTGTGGCGATGAGGATAAATCCCACAATCACCGCGCGATTTTTCCACCACGGAAACTCCACTCGCAGCGAGAGCGATGCGCCGTTTTCATCCCAAATCCCATCGGTATGCCGCGCCTGCACCGCGATCATCCAGGAGCCGGGCAGGGGACATTCCGCCTCCACCACGCCGCGCCAATCCACATCGCGCCATGCGGCATCCGCGCCCTCGATCCGCCAGCGAAATGCTGCCTGCTCCGTGGGTACGATATTTTCCGCCAGCGCGATACGAAATCCCAGCCGACGTGTCCCCGCCGGAATTGTGCCGTTGGAGGCATTCACGCCATCCGCCACGAGTCCCTCCGCTTGAATGCGCAGCGCGGGATACACCTCCACTTCCGCAATCTGCGGGCTGTATGCGATTCCGCTGCGATTCACGAGGCGTACAAATCGCCCTTCCATCCTACCTTTTCCAGCATCCCGCCGGATCACATCGCTGCCTGCATTGCCCGGATGTGAACCGCCGGGATGCAGCATTGCCGACCAGCGCAACTCGCGTTCATCGCCATCGAGAATCTGCACTTCATACCGCGTGAGCCGCTCTGGTGCTACGCCATCGCCGCGTCCTCGAATCACAATATGATCGAGCATCCGCGACTGCCCAAGGTCCACTTCGTAGAAAAATCCATCGGTATCCAAGTCACGCGCTGGGTGTGAAAACGTGCCCTCAAATCCATCCGTAAGAAATCGCGCCAGCATGTTTCTGTGAAGCCGCCCGGATGTCGTCACAGGCCGCCCAAAAGCCACATTGCTGGAGCGAAGTGGGTCCGCCTCCACTGTGAATTCCGTGAGGCCGACTGGTCCGCCGGGAACCCTGCCTAGAACCGATGGAGTCGCTGGATTTCCATCATTATCCACTGGTAGCATTCGCAGGCGAAAACCCGTGATGCCCGCAAACGGCGCAGTCGCATAAACCGTGATTGCACCGCTCCCATTGGGCCGCACGGCCATGCCCTCGATAGCAACCGCAGTTTGCGAAGCCGCCGCAAACTCCGGGTTCACGGGCGTCCAGTTTCCCTCGATGGAGGGCAAAGCGTCCGCCGTCACCGCGAGATCAAACATCGCCGGCATCTCGCACCAGCGGCTGATTTCCACGACGGAAAAAAGCAGCAGCCCAGCGGTAAGCGATTCTTTTGTGCGAACAACCGCCTCCACCGTGCCGATGCTATTCCCAGCGACGCCCCAGCCATTTTCGGGATCGACGTTGCCATCAATCAACTGTCCCGCCTCGTGCTGCGGAATTTCCCCCGAAGCCAGCACGCCCGAAAACTGCACAGGACGCGCAAAGGCGACTGCGGAAATCGCGAGCAACAAAAATAAAGCAGAACGGAGCACGGGCACTTTTAGATTTTCCATCACCCAAACGTAAACAAGGCCAACTCGCGATTTATTTTGAGTGGCACCTACGAAAAGCAGCCTTGCCGCTTTTCCCAAGCGTGGCATCTTCACTAGCACTATGGAAAAACCTACTATCACCGCGTGGCTGAAAACATCTTGTGGCTGGAGCAATGGCGTTCGCGCTGTGCTCAAAAAATACGGCCTCCAATACGAGGAAAAAGACATCATCCAGAATCCTGCTTTCCGCTGGGAAATGGAGCAGCGTTCCGGGCAGGACAAGCAGCCGACCCTCGAAATCAATGGCCGGATGCTGCCGGATGTTTCGGGCGAGGAACTTGAAGCGTGGATGCTTCAAAACGGGATCGTCCAATCGAACGACGCGCCCGTGAACGTCCCGCTCAACAGCGCCTGCACTGATGCGCAACACGAAGCGATGCGCACCGGAGCACCACTCGAATTTAAGAACTGAAGTTTTTAGCGGAGCATTTTCTTCACGCCGCGTCCTCATCCGGGACGCGGCGTTTTGCCCGTAATATGCCGCATTCATGAAGCCGTTTATAAAGCCACGTCCGCCCGCTTCCGCACAGCCGGAGCCTACGGCGCAAAAATCCTCCGTCTCGCTCAATGAGCTGACCGTTTTTGCAATCGCATCGGCCATGTCGGACATCGCCGAACGTGCTGCGTATCTCGACCGGACTTGCTCCGGCGACGCCGCGATGCGGCAGCGTCTCGAAGAACGGCTCGCTTCCCGTGCGATTGCAAATTCTCCGGCGGTCATCGCGCCCGCTTCGCTCAAGCATCACGGTGAGGGGAAAGACTCGCCAGCCCTTGCGCTCGTGCCGGTTTCCGCGATGCAATTTCCTGTGCTTCCTCCGCAGCTTCAGCGGCAGGTTACTTTTGCGTGGGGCAGCGCGACGCTGATGGCTCTGGCAGTCGGTGCGCTC
This sequence comes from Verrucomicrobiaceae bacterium, assembly GCA_031372675.1. GTDB lineage: Bacteria > Verrucomicrobiota > Verrucomicrobiia > Chthoniobacterales > Chthoniobacteraceae > SXWH01. The sequence goes on along the minus strand of JANMLS010000208.1, from coordinate 5,555 downwards.
GCTGTAACTTTTTACTTTGAAAAAGAAAGCCGCGTCCGCGCCGAACACTCCGCAAAAGAAGCGAACGCCGCCGCCGAGCAATCGCTCACCGACCGCGAGCAATCCGAGGCTCGCGCACTCGAAGCCAAAACCGACGCCCAGCGCACCGCAGAAGCCCGCGCAAAAGCCGAGCAGGAACGCGACTCCGCAATTGCCGCAGCAAAAGAAAACGAACGCCTCCGCGCCGAAGCCGAGAAGCAAAGCACAGAACTCGAAAAAAGCCGCAACTCGGAAGGCGAAACCGCAAAAGCGGAACGTGAAAAATTACTCGCCGACCAGCGCACCACAACCATCGCCCTCGCCGACAGCCTCGCATCGCTGGCGAGCTTTCAGCTTTCTGCGAGAGCATACGCCGAAGCGGAGGAAACTGCCCGTCAGTGCGTCGAGCTTCGCACAAATAATGGCGTGGAAGGTTGGCCGCTTATCGAAGCTCAACTCCTGTTTGGCGAAGCCAGTCTCCAGCGCAGCGCAGACGCAAATGCCGAGCAGCAATTTAGCGCAGCGGGTGCCTTGATTGAGGCGCTCGGCTCGCCTTCCAGCGATGCCGACCGCGCACGACTTGCTGCGGCATCAAAGCGAATCGTCCGCTACTTCACCCTCACAGGTCGCAGGAAAGAAGCCGCAGACTGGAAGCGCCGTCTCGACGCACTTGCGCCGCGTCCGTAGTAGCTGCTTCCATTTTTGTAAGAGGATAGTTTTGTGCTTCGGATGCTGTGAATGGTGACTAGTGAATAGTCGCAAGCGCGGTATTCACGCTCCAACGCTTGCGACTATTCACTAGTCACCATTCACCATTCACAGCATCCGAAGTACAGATGACTTCCCTCATCCAGTGACTGACAGAGCACTAGATCAAATACCCGGCCAGCTCGGATTTTGCGGCGTCGTTTAGCTCCATTCGGAAGCCGGCGGCTGGAATGATTTTTAGTGGGCGTGATATGCCGGTGAGTCTGATCTCTACACTCCGAGTGCCGGGGTAGCGCAGAATCGTATCGCGGATTGCGATGAAATCTTTCTCTCCCAGCTTCGCGAGATCGAGAGTCAGCACTACGGGCTTGTCCTTCGGTTTCGGTTTTTCGAGCACTTCGATTTTGTCCGCAGAAAGGCGCGGGCCTTCATCGCGAATATCGAGCCTTCCCGTCATGGCGATGACGCGACCAGCCACAAGCAGGTTTTGGAATTTCGAGTAAGCCTCGCTCCAAATCATCACTTCGAGCTGCCCGGTGAAATCCTCGATCACAACAATCGCGAACGGCTTGCCGTCTTTTTTTGTGAACTTCTTTTCCACCGATGCGAGCTGCCCGGCGATAGTCACGGTGCTCTTTGCCTCGCGCTCGGCGAGGCGTCCGATGGGTGCGAATTTCGGCTTCTCCAATTCGGCGCGATACTCGTCGAGCGGATGACCGGTGACGTAGAAACCGAGAAGCTCTTTTTCGTATTGCAGCTTCTCCGAGGCAGGCCAGGGGATGACTCTCGAAGCAGCGCCGCTCTTGACGGGTTTCGCCACGGCCATGATGTCGCCGAATAGCGAAGACTGCCCGGTGGCCTTGTCGCGCTGGGCACTCGCAGCGGCAGCCAGCGCGGATTCCACTTCGGAAAACATCTGCGCGCGCTCTGAGCCGGTGAAGTCAAACGCGCCGCATTTCACCAGCGACTCCACGACTTTGCGGTTCACTTTCTTCGAGTCCACTCGCGAGCAAAAATCGTCCACCGACTTGAATCTCCCGTCGCGTCCGCGCTCCTCGATTGCCGCAGCCATCGCGAGTTCGCCCACGTTTTTGATCGCCGCGAGTCCGTAGCGAATCGAGCCGATGTGCGGCTTCTCGCCAGCAAGCGCGGGCGTCTCCACCGCAGTGGCGATGGGGGCGGGCGCGTCGGCTTCGTTGAGTTCTTCAAAGCGATGATTCTCCGCGTCGGACTCCGCGTCCGACATTACGGAACCCAAGTCGCCGTCGGGCGCGATTGCGATTTCCTCCGGCACTTCTTTGTTTGCATCCGCAGCGACCACTGCCTTGCGCAGTTTTTTGAGCGCGGCGATTCCGTCAGCACTCACTGCGGAAGGCGCGAACTTCAGTCCGCTCTCATTCACATCCGGCGCGAGCAGCTTGATTCCCAGACGCTCGCACTCTGCCACAAAGACGCTGATTTTATCCATGTTCGCGACTTCGTTGCTCATCACAGCGGCCATGAATTCGACGGGATAATTCGCCTTCAAATATCCCGTTTGATAACTCACCCACGCATACGCCGCAGAGTGCGAGCGGTTGAAGCCGTAGCCCGCGAATTTCTCCAGCGTGTCAAAAATTTCGTTCGCTTTGTCCTCCGGGATGCTGTGCAGCTTCGCCGCGCCTTCGCAGAACTTGATGCGCTCCTTCGCCATCTTCTCCTTGTCTTTTTTGCCCATTGCGCGACGGAGCAAATCCGCGCCGCCGAGCGTGTATCCCGCAAGAATCTGCGTGGCTTGCATGACCTGCTCTTGATACACGAGCACGCCGTAAGTTTCCTTCGTGATGTCGGCGAGCAAGTCGTGCGGCGGCTTCACCTTTGCCTTGCCCTTCTTACGCTTGATGTAGTCGGGAATCAGCTCCATCGGGCCGGGGCGATAGAGCGCCAGGATCGCGTTGATGTCTTCGATGTCGCTCACGTTGAATTGGCGGCAGACATTCACCATGCCGCCCGACTCGACTTGGAACACCGCAATCGTCTCGCCGCGATTGTACAAATCGAACGTCGCCTGATCCGTCATCGGGATTGTGTCTATGTTAAAATCCGGCTCATGCGCGTGAATCAGGTTCACCGCATCGGCGATAATCGTCAGCGTTTTCAGGCCGAGAAAATCGCACTTCAGCATCCCCACTTCCGTCAGCGGACCCATCGCGTATTGCGAAACAATCGAGCCGTCATTCGAGCGCGAAAGCGGGATGTAGTCCGACAAATCGCGGTCGCCGATTACCACGCCCGCCGCGTGGACGCCGACGCCGCGCGTCATCCCCTCCAGCTTCGTCGCCACATCCCACATCTGCGCAATCGCGGGATCGTTTTTCACTGCCGCCGCAAGCTCCGGGTTCTTATCAATAGCGCCCATCACTTTCTCCACTTCGCCCGTCTCCTTGTTCTTTTTCTCGTGGCCGACGAGCGTGATTCCCAGCTCGTTTGGGATCATCTTCGCCACGCGATCCGCGTCGCCGTAGCCGATGCCCTGCACCCGCGCCACATCGCGCACCACCGACTTCGCGCCGAGTGTGCCAAAAGTGATGATCATCGAAACCGCACGGTCGCCGTACTTTTTCCGAACGTAATCAATCACCTCCGCGCGACGGTTCACGCAGAAGTCCACGTCAATATCCGGCGGCGACACGCGCTCTGGATTTAGGAAACGCTCGAACAGCAGCTTGAAGCGAATCGGGTCTATGTCCGTAATCCCCATCGCATACGCAATCATCGAGCCTGCCGCCGAGCCGCGCCCCGGCCCCACCGAGATTCCCTGCGCCCGCGCCCACGCGATGAAATCCCACACGATCAGGAAATAGTTTACAAAGCCCTGCTTCTCCAGCAGCTCGATCTCCCGTTCATACCGCTCCTGAATCTCGGCGGAATCCACCCGCGCTCCATATCGCCGCCGCAATCCCGCATCCACAATCTCGCGCAAATAACCGTTCTGCGTCTTGCCCTCAGGCGGCGGGTAGCTCGGATACTTCGGCGACGTATCCAGCTTGAAGCCCGTCCGCTCCGTAATCGCCAGCGTGTTATCGCAAGCATCCGGGAAATCGCGCCAAATATACCGCATCTCCTCCGGCGTCTTAAAGTACACCTCCGTCACGTACCGCATCCGCCGCTCGTCCGCCACGTTTGCGCCCGTGCCGATGCAGATGAGCACGTCATGCGCGTCGTGGTCCTCCTTGTTCAAAAAATGCACATCATTCGTGGCCACCATCCCCACACCCAGTTCGCGAGCGATCTTCGGCAGCTCGCGGTTCACTTTGATCTGCTGCTCGATCCCGTGGTCGCACATCTCGATGAAGTAATTTTCCTTCCCCAAAATGTCGCGATAAGTCGCCGCAAGTTCCCGCGCCTTTTTCAAATCATCCTGCGCGTGGATCGCATACGGCACCTCGCCTTTCAGACACCCGCTCAAGCCGATCAGCCCCTCAGCGTGTTGGGCCAGCAGTTCCTTATCAATTCGCGGCTTGTAGTAGAATCCATCGAGGTGCGCGATGGATACGAGCTTCATCAGATTTTTGTAACCCGCCTCATTTTGCGCCAGCAGCGTGAAGTGGAAATTCGCCTCCTGCTTCGTCGTCGCCGACTTCTTCAAATACGAATCCGGCGCCACATACATCTCGCAGCCGATGATCGGTTTTATCCCCGCCTTCTCGCACGCTTGGTAAAACTCAATCGCCCCGTACATCACCCCGTGGTCCGTAATCGCCAGCCCCGGCATCCCCAGCTTCGCCGCTCTTTTCACCGCCGCACCCACACGGCACGCGCCATCGAGCGTCGAGTATTCCGTGTGACAATGTAGATGAACGAACGAGTCTGCCATGCCGCAAGAAAAGCGGGCGCAAACCTGCGATGCAAGAAACACCCATCAAGATTCCCGCGCCCCGCTCACTCCGCCAGCTTCGTCCGCAGCACGACGTGCCCGAAATCCACCACGCCATCTCCCGGCGACGGCACAAATCGCGGCGGGATCGAGTAAAGCCGCCCGCGCCCCGTCGCCACCGCCCCCGCCTTTCGCAACCACAGCAGATGCTTGGAAATCAGCGTCGGCGGCCTGCCTAGCGCCGCAGCGATCTCGTTCACCATGCGAGGTTCCCCCGAACTCAACTCCCGCACAATCGCCCAACGCAACGGATCACCCAGCGCCTTTACTAAAAGGCCGACGTTTAGCGTAGGAACAAGCACAGCACGCTGCGAAACACTGGAAGAATCAGGCGGAATACTCATACGCCTCTCATAAACGAGATTTTAGAGGAATGCAATGGCATTTAATAGGAAGTAAATCGCAGCTTACAAGAAGACAACGGCATAAGACACGAAGACAACGAAGGTCAAAAAGAAGAAAACTGCCGCTTACATAAATGCAATAGCAATGAACATGAATAGAATCGCCGCGTAGATGAAAATTATCTCCGTGAAAAAGAATGCAATAGCACTACAAAAGAATGCAATCGCCGCTAACAAGAACGCAATAGCCGTAAAAAACTCAGCGAAGCACTGAGGACGTACAGGAGCGGCAAAGTAGTGGCATTGGCGCCCCGCCAATGAAAGGTGGCCCGGCGGCCTCCGCCGGGTGCCGTGACTTGGGTGCAGGCGAACCATTTGGTTTGCACTGATTCGGGCACACATCTGCTTTGCACGCCGTTGATTGGCGGGGCGCCAATGCCACTACGCTGCACCGCTCTGCGACTCCAATCACGGCATTTCTGTTTTAACCCGAACGCCGCCTTATCGCCCGCAGATTGCGCAGATTTCGCAGATGCTGTGGGCTGTATGATGTTTGAGTTTGGGACAAA
>JANMLS010000185.1:0-6988 GCA_031372675.1 Verrucomicrobiaceae bacterium | reverse complement strand
GCCGGTCTTGTCGTGTGCGCCTGCGCCGTGGACGTGGCCGTCGTTTTGCGCGACGTGAAAGTCGAAGGTCCACGGGCGGAGTTTGTCGGTCATTTTTTCGTAGGCGGCGTAGAACTCGGCGTCGGTGTAGCCTTCTTTCACGAGGGCGTGTTCGGGGGCGTTGTAGCCGAGGAGGTAGAGGTAGGTGTGCGCGAGGTCGGCCTGGAAGCCCACGGTCTTCGGCATTCCCGTGGCTTCGAGGAGGTCGAGGATGTCTTTCCACGAGTGCATTCCGGCCCAGCAGATTTCGCCTTCGGCGGCGAGACGTTCGCCGTGTTGCTCGGCGATTTTGCCGGCTTCGCGGAAAGTATCGGCAATTTTCGCGGTGTTTGCCTTTGCATCTTCGCGCCATTTGTTCACGCCAAATTCGGCGGAATCAATGCGGATGACGCCGTATTCGCGGACGCCGTGTTGATTAAAAATACCGGCGATGCGGCAGGCCATCTTCACTGCGCTGAGAAATTTCTCGCGCTGCACGGTGTCGCCCATTGCGGAATCGCCGACGGTGCCGGGCCAGACTGGCGCGACGAGCGAGCCGACTTTGAAGCCCTTGCCGGCGATGAGGTCGGCGATGCGTTTGATTTCGTCGTCGCTGGCTTCGGGGTTTGTGTGCGGGAGAAAGAGGAAGTAGTCGATGCCGTCGAACTTCTGGCCGTCCACGCTTGCGGCGGCGGTGAGGTCGAGCATGTGTTCGAGGCTGATGGGCGGTTCCTGACCAGCGTCGGTTCCTTTACCCACGAGACCGGGCCACATTGCGTTATGAAGTTTCGGAGAGGTATTGCTCATAGTGGTGTTGTTTTGGTTTTCGTTTGAGAGGCGCGGAAAGTGGCGAGCGAGTCCGTGCGCGGCAAGGCGAAATTCGGACATGCCGCAAATCCATCTGCTTCGCTGCTGCGAAAAAAACGGAGATGGAAAAAAAATTCGCACTCGCCGCTTGGCAAGCGCAGGAGTCCCGCTATTTTCCGCCCCCTTTCCACTTTTCCGAAAAATATGAACGTCGAATTTGAAGCTCTACCAAACTGCCTCGCAACCCTGAAAATCTCCGTAAGCCCTGATAAGGTGAATGAGGCGATGGGCGAGGTCACATCCAACTACGCGAAGTATGCAAAACTCCCCGGCTTCCGCCCCGGCAAAGCGCCGCGCTCGGTGGTTGAGAAGAAGTTTTCCAAGGAAATCCGCGAGGAAGTAACGAAGCAGGTGCTCTCGAATGGGTGCCGCGAGGCGATTAAAGACAAGGGCCTCCGCGTGCTCTCGCTTTCGGAAGTCGAGGACGTGGTTTGGGGCGAGGATCAATCGCTCGCTTTCCGTGCGACGCTTGTGCTGCATCCGACTTTTGATCTTCCTGATTACAAAGGAATCCCCGTGACTGTGCCGGGCGCAGAGGTGACTGAGACGGAGATTGACGAGGCCATCGAAAACCTCCGCGAGCAGCAGTCGGATTTCCCGGATGTGGAGCCAGCGCGCCCTGCGGCGATGGAGGATTTTATCGTAGTGGATTACGACGGGCTGATTGATGGCGAGCCGGTACATATGAAGTTTCCAAAAGCTGGGAAGCCGCTTTCGCACAACACGGATTTTTGGATCAAGATGACGGACGAGGCGTTTTTCCCCGGCTTTTGCCAGAAGATCGTGGGCGCAAATGTCGGCGAGACGCGCGAGTTTGACATCGAAGTGCCTGCGGATTTTCCAGTCGAAGGAATGCCGGGATCGAAGGTGCATTACAAAGTCACTGTGAAGGAACTCAAATCCCGCAAACTGCCGGAGCTTGACGACGCATTTGCTGGCAACATCGCCGAGGGTAAAACGCTCGCCGAATTGCGCACGATGGCCCGCGAGGAACTTGAGCGGCAGAAGCAAAACAATGCAGACGCTGCAAAGCGCAATGGCGTGATGAGCGCACTGCTCTCGAAGGTGGAATGCGAGCTGCCAACGGCGATGGTGCGTAATCAGACGCAGTCCATCCTTCAAGAAATCGTCCGCGAAAACCAAACGCGCGGCGTCGCCGAGGAAGTGCTCAAGGAACACGAAAAAGACCTCGTCGGCAGCGCGGCGCAGAGTGCGCGGGATCGGATTAAAGGCACGTTTGTCCTCCTCCGCATCGCCGAGCAGGAGAAGATTCAAGTCACGGAAATGGAGCTTCGCACCCGCATCGCGCAGCTTGCGCGGAAATACGAGATGACCTTCGACAAAATGCTGAAGGAACTCCAAAAGCGCGGCGCACTCGATCAGATCAGCGAGGAAATCCTCACGGCCAAGACGCTTGATTTCGTGGCGAAAGAAGCGACCGTGACCAGTTCTGCGGAAGCACCGAAATCCTAGGCGGCTGCCGGGACGACCTCAGCGTATTACTTTTCAATTCCATGCACTTCGACAACAACGACCACAGCGCAATCGCGAAACCTAAAGGCACCTACCACGTCACCGTCATTGATTCCGACGGACGCGGCGAGCGCGCCTACGACATCTTTTCGCGACTGCTCAAGGACCGGATCATTTTCCTCGGCTCCGAGGTCACGGAGCATTCGGCGAATGTCGTGATTGCGCAGTTGCTCTTCCTGCAAATGGATGACCCGAAAAAGGACATCCATCTTTACATCAACAGCCCCGGCGGAAGCGTCACGGACGGCCTCGCGATTTACGACACGATGCAGTTCATCAGTTGCGACGTGAATACTTACTGCATCGGCATGTGCGCCTCGATGGGTGCGCTTCTGCTTTGCGCCGGGACCAAGGGCAAACGCTACGCGCTGCCCAACAGCCACATCATGATCCACCAAGCCAGCGGCGGCGCACGCGGGACGGCTGCGGACATCGAGCGCACCGTGGAGTTTCTTTACAAACTGAACCGCCGCACGAAACAGATCATCGCCCACCACACCGGCCAGCCGCAGGATAAAGTGGCGCTGGATTGCGATCGCGATAATTACATGACGGCGGCTGATGCGAAGGCTTACGGTCTCGTGGATGAAGTCGTCTCCAACAAAAAAGACGTCCCGAATTTCGCCGAGATCGTGACGGTCGCTAAATAAGCCGGACGAGGAACAAAATCAGCTTTCACGTTTAATAAATGGCACGCGCTTCCAATCTCACCATGTGCTCCTTCTGCGGCAAATCGCACGCAGAAGTCCGCAAACTGATCGCAGGTCCGGGAGTTTATATTTGCGACTCCTGCATCAATGTCTGTAAAGGCATTTTGGACAAGGAGCTGAACGAGGAAGCCAAACGTCACAGCACGCAGCTCCGCGTCCCGAAGCCTGCGGAAATCCGGCGCAATCTGGATAACTACGTCATCGGCCAAGAGACGGCGAAAAAGACACTGAGCGTCGCAGTTCACAACCACTACAAGCGCATCCTGCACAACAGCAGCATCGGTCAGGGAATCAACAACCAGCTCGACCCGCTCGCCGAAGTGGAAATTGACAAGAGCAACATTCTGCTCATCGGCCCGACTGGCAGCGGAAAAACGCTCATGGCCCGCACGCTTGCGCGGGTGCTCGACGTTCCATTTTGCATCGCAGACGCCACCACACTCACCGAGGCCGGATACGTCGGCGAGGATGTGGAGAACATCATCCTGCGCCTTCTGCAAGCTGCGGATTACGACGTGAAGCGTGCGGAAATCGGCATCGTTTATATTGATGAAATTGATAAGATCGGGCGCAAGACGGAGAACGTCTCCATCACTCGCGATGTCTCCGGCGAAGGCGTCCAGCAGGCACTTTTGAAGATTCTCGAAGGCACCACTTGCAACGTCCCGCCGCAAGGTGGCCGGAAGCATCCGCATCAGGAATACATTCAAGTCAGCACGGAAAAGATTCTCTTTATCTGCGGCGGCGCATTCGTCGGGCTGAACAAAATCATCGAACGTCGTCGCGGGAAAAAGATGCTCGGTTTCGGAGCGGCAGAAAAGCGCGATGACAACGAGCCGGAAATCGAAGTCCCCGAAAGCGAAGTGCTCCGCCACACGGAGCCGGAGGATTTGCTGCGGTTCGGGATGATCCCGGAGTTTGTCGGTCGTCTGCCCGTCGTCACAGCGCTGGACCCTTTGAGCGAAGATGAGTTGGTTTCCATTCTCACGGAGCCGAAAAACGCGCTCGTGAAGCAGTATCAAAAACTACTCGCGATGGAGGGAGTCAGTCTCACCGTCACAAAAGACGCGCTGCGTGCATTTGCCGAGGCTGCTGTGAAACGCGGCACTGGCGCACGCGCACTGCGCTCCCTCTTCGAGCGCATCATGCGCGACGTGATGTATGAAGTCCCAAGCCGCGAGGACATCGCGGAAGTCACCGTGAACCGCGCAGTGGTCGAGGGCAAAAAAATCCCCACCATCCGCCGCAAGCAGGATAAGGACGCAGCTTAGTCGCTTGCTCATAGGCAACGAGGCGGCTTGCCGATTTTTTTCACTGCGCCCCTAATAAAAAATCGCCCCCATCCGTTGCCCTGTTTGACAGCCTGTAAAACACACGATTAACTCTACCCATGGACGCTTCTCACGATCATCACTCAGAATCCACCTCCGAAAAAATTCAGAAGAAACTCGCTGAATCGCGATTCTTTTTCATCTCGTTCACGCTGCATGTGCTTCTCGTGATTTTCGGCGGAAGTATCGTGCTTTTTATCAGTCAAAAAGATGCCGATGATTTCGTCGCGGAAGGTGGCGATGGCTTGATTGCGCCTGCTGGCGACCTGCCTCCGCAAGACCAGCAGCCTTCGGATTCCGTTCCTGTTGAGACATTCCAGCAGCAGCCCACGCCAAGCCTGAATACGCCCACTGTGGACATCCTTTCCACAACCGCCACAACCTCCAGCTTCAAGGTCGCGCCAGCTTCGGTGAAAGTGAACATCCAAACGCCAAACACGGCGGACTTGGCGAAGGCCACGGGCAGCGTCGCTGGCGGTCTCACTGCCGGGCTGGGTTCCCTTCCGGGCACGATGCGCGGTCGCGTGGGTTCGGGACGCGCTTCGGCGATGCAGAAGACTGGCGGCAAACCCGCCAGCGAGCTTGCGGTAATTAAAGGGCTGAACTGGCTTCGCGACAACCAGAACGCCAGCGGTTCATGGGGAGAAAAAAACCAAGGAGCGATGACTGGCCTGGCCTTACTCTGCTTCCTCGGCCACGGAGAAACTGGCGAATCGCCTTCCTACGGCCTCACGGTGAACAAAGCCGTGCAGTGGATTATTGATAATGGCACTAAAGAGCAGGGCCGCCTCAGTATGCAGGATAAATTTACGCAGCAAGGTGTCTATGAGCACGGCATCTGTGCTTATGCGCTCGGCGAGTATTACACGATGACCAAAGACGAGCGCGTGATGGAATTGTTCAAGCAGGCAATGGGATACATCGTGCAAGGGCAGGGGCCGGATGGTGGATGGATGTATGGTTTCGACAAGACGCAGAGCGATACATCGGTTTCCGGCTGGCAGATTCAGGCACTTAAAGCCGCGCATCTTTCGCAATTAAAAATCCCCGGCGTGGACGAAGCGCTGGACCGTGCGATGAAAAACCTTGAGCGCGTGAAAGGCACTAAAGGCGGATTTGGCTATCGCAAAGCTGAGGACAAATACTCGCTCACCGGTGTCGGAATCCTTTGCAGCCTTTTTTGGAAAGGAGACCGTGGCGATCTCCGTAAAGGGATGGAGTGGATGCTCGAAACCGCCGAAAAACAGGGTGGTGTGAAGTATAAAAGCGAACACGCTGATCTTTACGCTTGGTACTATCACACACAAGCGTGCCTGATGTTTGGCGGCAGCGCATGGCAGAAGTGGAATAAATGGTTTCAGGATGAAATTGTTCAGGTCCAAAATCCGGACGGAAGCTGGCCTGCACCCGGCGGAAAAGCGCACGGCCCACAGGATGAACAAACCAAATCAGGGCAGGTCTATCGCACCACACTCTGCATCCTGATGCTGGAAGTTTTCTACCGCTACATGCCAACGAACAAAGAGGGATAGGCCGAGCCTTTCGGCCTCATCAAAATTCAGAAAACGCAAGGGGCAGCCCTTGCGTTTTCTTTTTGCGCTTGGAGCGGGCGTGATGAAATTGTGGTCCAGAAAGCGGATGAATTGGAGGGCCGAAGGTCCCGAAAATATAATAGCCTAGGGTCAGCGAGGAACGAGCGCAGCCCTGGTTCCGCCGGAAAAACGATCCAGCCCTGCAAGGGCGAAACAACTTTGTGGCTGCGGTTCAATCACGCCCTTGCAGGGCTGCATCAATCACTGCGGGATGACCCAGATCTGCGCTCGGTCCTCGCTTTGTCTGGGCTATAACATCGCCGGGCCTTCGGCCCTCATTGGGACCACAATTTAATCACGCCCGCGCAGAGCATCTCGTAAAATTCCTGTTTGAATCTCTTTTGCTTCCGTGGATGCTCCCTCGCATGGCTCGCTTGAACGTCCTCAAAACTTATAAACTCTCCATCGGCGGCAAATTTCCACGAGGAGAAAGTGGTCGGGTAATCGCCGCAGTCGGGCCAGATGGAAAGAGCCTCGGCAACTACTGCATGGCATCCCGGAAGGACTTTCGCGAAGCAGTGGTGGCCGCTCGCAAAACGCAGCCCGGCTGGGAAAAATCCACCGCTTATCTTCGTGGCCAGATTCTCTACCGCGCTGCGGAAATGCTCCAGATGCGCAGTGCCGAGCTAGTCGCAGAACTCACCCGCGCTGGCACAAAAGGAGCCGCCGCAGAAGTGGACGCCTGCATTGATAAGCTCGTGCATTACGCAGGATGGACGGACAAATTTCCGCAGGTCTTCGGTGCGGTGAATCCGGTATCCTCGCCGCATTTCAATTTCACATTCCCCGAAGCCTCTGGAGTGGTCGCGATTGTGTGCCCCGACCAGCCTGCGCTGCTTGGCCTCGTCTCCTTGATGGCCTCCGTAATCCTCAGCGGAAATACCTGCATCATCCTCGCCAGCGAAAAAATGCCGCTGCCCGCCGTGACGTTTGCCGA
>JANMLS010000138.1:0-4158 GCA_031372675.1 Verrucomicrobiaceae bacterium | reverse complement strand
CTCATTCGCGTCGTTAAAATCCTTCTCCGCTTTGCTCGTTTTGCGCCATTTGCGCGAGCGCACCAAGGCCGAGTATGGGGAAAACGGGTCAGGCGAGGAAAAAGAAATGAAAACACGATGAAAGCTTCTAAAAAGCACAATTAGGCACACTCATAATAGCGCATGCTCTGCTGTCGAAGCCGCGCCATAACTCAGCGCGATGGAGGCGAGAATGAGTTTCCCGGAAAACATAGGATGAGGTTACTTGAGTGTTTTCGCCGCAGCTCCGAGCGCTTTGGCAATCGCCTCCACGCTCTTGGGCCATTCGCTGAACTCTACGGAAGCCGCGTTTTCAATCGGCGAGGAAAGGCCGGGAACCAGCGTGTTTGCAGGATGCGCGAAGACGAAGCGCACTTTTTCCTGCGTGTAAGTCTGCGGCTGGCTCTTGGCGTAAGCCTTGAGCGACCTCACATAGCGGTCCATGTCTGTGCCGAGATTTTCCTTCTCCGGCAGCCACACGACACCGCGCACGGCGGCGGGTGTGAGCGGGCTGATGCAGAAGTTGTAAGTGTGCGTCGCAGTCTCCGTGTAGCTCACCCATTCTTCGTACGGAGCCTGTGGAAATGCAGGTGCGCGGTCCGCCATCGCAGTGGGGATTTCTTTTCCGGCGGCGAGCAATCCGGCGATGGTGTCGTTGTATTTTTGGAGGTCGACGATGTATTGCACGAGCGCGGTTTTGCACGCTTCGGTGTTCGGGTAGGCGAGATTCAGTTGATCGCGGTCCTTCTCAAATCCGACCGCAGTTTGCATCGCAAGTGGCGACATCCAGGTGAGCGGCGGGTTTTCCGAGCCGAGCGTGATGACGCCGAGCGGCACGCCCGCTTCCTGCACCTGCGCGGCAAAATGGTATCCAGCAACCGACGGCGCATCTTCCAGCGAATCGAAGTCCGCAGCCTGCCACGCGCTGCTGTATTTGCCGCTGCCGATTTCCATCGTGACTTTGCGCGGCGTGGGATGGCGGCGCGCTTTGGTCTTGATGCGAAACTCGCGCACCAGCGGCAGCGCAGGCAGTGCGATAGTCTCGCCGGGCTTTGCCTTGAAGCTCTCGCCTGCGAGGATATTGCCGCCCGTGAGAAACCATACATCGCCCACGAGGACATCTTTGATCGTCCTTTCACTGCCATCGCCACGGATGACGAGATCGCGGCCTGTCGCGGCAGCGGGTATCGGGTCGAGCGCAACCAGCCAGAAGCCAAACTCGCCCACTTTCGTTTTTCTGTTCTGCCCGCCAAACGTGACGGTGATCTCCGTGCCCGGCTCGCCATGTCCCCAAACCGGCACGGGCAGATCGCGCTGAATGACACAGCCATTTCGGAACATCGTCGCAGGCTGGAGCGATGCCTTTCCTGCAATCTTTTGCTCCTTAGCCGCCTTCGCTTTTGCGATGTTCGCAGGCTCGTCTTCCTGGAAAAATTGCTTCCCATCAAAATACGCAAACGGCGCGGCTGGCAGTCCGGCGCGGTTGTAAAGATTCGCGCTCACCGGGCTGGCGGAATACGCATACCTCACGCCGACCGGCTCGGCCACAGCCTTCGAGGTGACGACGACTTCCTCGCCCTCAATCACCGCATCCGCCGCGTGCCACACGCGGTCTTTTCCCGCGAGTTGGAAATACTTCAGCGCCGCGCCGGGCGTCTCCTTTGCAGGCTCCACAAAATCCGGCGTGTTCTCCTTTCCCTTGCTGCCCGTCATCAGCCCGCCGCCCTCGCCGCGCTGCTCAAACTGCACACGCACCGCGCCGCCCCTGATGCTATGCGAGCGATAAAGCGGGCCGGTGTAAGCGATCTTTTTGCCGTATTGATTCGCCAGCGCCCAACGCGCCATCCGCCTGCCGGGATCGAGTTTATTTGAGTAGTGAATCCCCTGCGGATTCGCCGTGTTTGCGTCGTATTGCACGACCATGCCGACGTTTTTCACGTTCATAAAAAACAGCCGCTGCGCCTCGCGGCAGTCGGCAAATCCCACGGTCTCCGGCTCGGTGCCGCCGTAGTTCTGCATCTGCGTGAAGTAGAACGGCAACTCCGGCTGCCCCCAAGTTTTGCGCCACCCGCTGATGAGCGCCTCCATTTTCGCCGCGTAAATGCGCCCGTCGCCGGAGTTGTGCTCGCCTTGATTCCAAATCGCCCCGCGAATCGCGAAGGGAATCAGCGGCGCGATCTTTTTGTTAAACATCCGCGTCTCACCTTTCCAGTCGTCAAAAATCCCCGGCAACGAAGGTCGCTGCGGAGCCGCGCCGCCGCGCTCGACCAAAGCCGCGCCGTCCGTCTGCCACTTTTTCAGCGCCTCAAAATAACTCGCAAACGCCGCTTTGCTCTCCTCCGTGCGCGGGTCGCCGACGCGGATTTTTGCCGCGATTTCCTGAAGCTGCGGATTGGCCGCAAAGCCTTCGTAAGCCGTCCAAGTCTCCACCGGAGTCGCGCCGTGGCTGCTGCGGATGATGCCCACGGGCACCTTCAATTCTTGATGCAGCTCCCAGGCAAACGCCAGCGCCAGCGCGGAGAAATTGCCCGCCGACTTGGACTTCTTCCAGCCTTCCTCGGAAGCCGCGCGACTCGCGGCATAAACAGAAGAGCCAGTATCCACCGTATATTCCCGGATGGGCATATCCGTTTTGGATTTACCCAGCTCGCCAGCCAGCTTCGAGCAGTTCGATTTCCCCGCAATCCAGTCCATATTCGACTGCCCCGAAGCGAACCAAACTTCGCCGACCAAAATCCCGCTGCGGCGCACCGTTTCATCCCCCGCAGAAACCACCAATTCGCTCTCCGTCGCAGACGCAGCGAGCGGGTCGAGCTTCGCCATCCACTTGCCCTGCGCATCGGCAGTGGCGGTCTTTTTTTGCTCCGCAAACGAGACGCTCACCTTCGCGCCCGGCGCAGCCCAGCCCCAGACCGGCACCGGCATTTCGCGCTGCAAAATCGCGCCATCCACAAAGAGCGAGGCGAGTTCGAGTGGCTGCTTTTCAGCGGCGAAAAGCGGGGATTTTGTGAGTAGCAGCGCCGCAAACAGCGCTGTTCGGAAGATCGGTTTTAGTTTCATGAGTGTGTTGATTAGTTCGGCTTTTTCGCGCGGAGGCGGAGTGTGACTTTGCTGTTCAGCTTCGGAAGATGCGTGGGGTCAATTTCCCACAGCAGAGCACCATTTTCCTGACTCTGATGCCCCGGCAGACACAAAAGCTCGTCGCCAAACGTGGAGATCGAAATCACGTTGCCGCTCGTCTCCGCCACATACTCGCGGGGCTTTTGGGCGGGGTCGCCAAGAGCCGAGCCTGCAAACACAAAAGTGCTGGGGAACTTCTCCTTTTTCTTTTCATCGCCCTCCGCACCGCGCCGCGTCACGAAATCGCCAATCGGTCGCTCCACCGCAGTCCCATCCGCATTTTTCCAGACTAGAAAAACCTCGATAGGATCGCCCTTCGGCGGCAAATCCTCCCACTCGCTAAAGTCCTTGTTCTTCGGGCGGCGAATCGCCGGATTTCCACTTTTCGCCCCCAGCAAAAGCAGCGCGGTGTGAACGTGCAGCGGGCGGGCATCCATAATCAAAATAGACTCATGATCCTTGCCGCCTTTCGTAGTGGCAATCAGCTCCAGCGTGCCTCGGTCCAAGCAAATCGTGCTCTCCACATCCACATAGTGCTCCTTCGCATTGATGACCACGCCCGGCAGCTTGAATTCCTTCGCCGGAGCCGCCGCAGCCGCAGGCTGGTTCTTCACTTCCGCCGCAGGCTCCGCAGCCAGCAAAGTCGTCAAGCCCGCAAACAAAAGCGCACAACGCGCCGACAGCGACAGGAAGTTGGAAAAGGATTTCATAAAGAGGAAATTGAGTTTCTGGATAAGGAGGACGTGAGGGAGATTGTTAGGCCCATTTACACAAAGGCTGATTTATTCGGTTACAGGCAAGGCTACGACTTGCCCGCCGCGCACTGCTCCCTTTGTGAAATTTCTGTTGGCCGGGTTATTCAGCTTGGTTCGATTAGTTGCGGCGGATATCAGGGCGGTGCTTTGAAAATGACCCCTTCCAATTCCACACGCGGCTTCCTCTTTCTGCTCGTTTTTCTATTCACGGCGATCCATTTGCAGGCGCAGGGGCCGCCGGATGGGAAGATGAGTATTTCGCGCA
>JANMLS010000137.1:0-6464 GCA_031372675.1 Verrucomicrobiaceae bacterium | reverse complement strand
TGCGCGAAATACTCATCTTCCCATCCGGCGGCCCCTGCGCCTGCAAATGGATCGCCGTGAATAGAAAAACGAGCAGAAAGAGGAAGCCGCGTGTGGAATTGGAAGGGGTCATTTTCAAAGCACCGCCCTGATATCCGCCGCCACAATTCGAGCCAAGCTGAATTACCCTCGATAACAGAAAAGTCACATTGGAAGCACGGGGCATGTTCTGGCGCGACACGGAAAACTCCTGGTCGTGGCAGGCCGCGCCCATCGAGACCCATGCGCTGATGATCGAGGCATTCGACGAAGTGATGGCCGACGCCAAAGCAGTGGAGGACTACAATCGGGGTCACTACCAGACTGGCTTTGCGAGTATCGAGTGCATGTATGCGCCGGAGTTTGGCGCACATTCCGAGAGCATTTGGATCGAGGCGGAGTAGGAAAGGAGTGAGTTTTTGGTGCTGGTGCCATTAGCTTAACCAGCATTACGGCCAGAGATAAAATGCATTATATGAAATAGTTCGCGCATATATTACGGCGGGCCATTTGGGGCAAAATTAGTGCGGGCATTAAACGAGCGATGTCGCTCATAACGGAAGTGAATTTAAGCTGCGCTTGCGAAAGTAGTCAGCGGCTTCAGCCGTCGCGGCTTGGTATTTTATTGCGATGTTGAGAAACGTGGCCGCTTGCTTTCCTCGAAGCGCTCGCGTTCCGGATCAGCAGCTTTTACGGCTGAAGCCGCTGACTACTTTCGCAAGCGCAAATGCGCACCAACTCACGCGATGCCGAGCACTGCGTAGGCGTCGTTCATCGGTTTGTAGAATGCTTCGCGGCGGAGGGCGGCGCGGCGGACGACGTGTTTGAGGTTTGGGACATCAGCGAGGGTGACTACGAGGTCTGCGCTGAGTGCCCAGGCTTCCATCTCGCTGTCGGTGTGGACGCCGGAGCCGACTAGGACATACATCTGCTGCCGCCGCTGGCTGCATGGAATCAGTCGCATCGCTTCGAGAATGGGGTTGGATTCGCGGTCGGTGGCGTTGAAGTGCTCGGCGATCACGATGACATCGTACTGGTGGCTGTTTAGCTTCAGCAGGATGTCTTCGAGGAAGAGGCCGGTGTGGATTTTATAGTCAATTTCCAAGAGGTTTTCGACGACCAGCCTTTGCACTTCGGGCACATCAATACAGACAAGCGCGGTTTTGTCACCCGGCTCAAACAAGTCGATCCTGTGGTGAAAGCTGTTGTCTGGAAATGCGTTCATTTTGATTAAGAAAAGGTGTCGAGTTTTAGGCCGGAGGTATCAACTGGTGTGATGTTGAACTTCTTTTTCACGTCATCAATGAAGCGGCTCATCTTTCCTTTATTGGAAGCGTATTGAATCGCCACATCCTCGGTGATTTTGGATTCCTCGAACGCTCTCACAATCGCCTGATCAAAGGTACACCAGCCGAAGGTGTGGTTTTGCTCGATGATGTCGTAAAAACTGACGTCCTCGGTTTCGCCCATCGAGACGGTTTCGCGGGTTCGCAGGCTGTTTCCCATGATTTCCTGGACGAGCAGACGCCCGCCGGAAACACGCGGGAGCAAGCGCTGCGAAACTACCCAGCGGAGCATGTCCGAGAGCCGCAGGCGGAGCTGCTTTTCCTCGTTTTTGTCGAACATACCGAGGATGCGGTTGATGGATTGGCCGGCGTTGATGGTGTGGATGGTCGAGAGGACGAGATGGCCGGTTTCGGCGGCGGTCATCGCGATGTCCACGGTGGCGCGGTCGCGCATTTCGCCGACGAGAATCACCTTGGGAGCCTGACGCAGAGCGGCGCGGAGGCCGTTTGGAAAATCGTCGAAGTCCGACCCAAGCTCGCGCTGGTTGAAGGTGGCGCGCTTGTGCGGGTGGATGTATTCAATCGGGTCTTCGAGCGTGACCACATGCACGGATTGCATCCGATTTATCTCATCAAGAATCGCAGCCAGCGTGGTGGTCTTGCCGCTTCCTGTGGCTCCCGTGACGAGGACGAGGCCGGTTTTTTCCTTGGCGATTTCGCGGAGAACATTGGGGAGATTCAGCGATTGAATCGTGGGCACTTCGGACTGCGCCTTTCGCATGACAATCGAGAGATTTCCGCGATTGCGGAAGATGTTCACACGAAAGCGGACCTGCCCTGAAACGGAGTAGGAGCAGTCGCAGGAGCCTTTTTGCGCGAGGTCCTGATAAAGCCGCCTTTCCGATCCCATGATGTTTAGAGCGATTCGCTCGGTTTGGTAAGGTGTGAGCTTTTTTACGTTGGGCGGCACTTCGACTTCTCGGAGCACGCCGAAGGCTTCCACTTGTGGTGCGCGCCCCATGCTGAAATTGATGTCCGAAATGCCTGCGGTCGCGCCGAGCATCGAGAGGAGAATTGCGTCCAGTTCGGGGCGTTTCATGGCTATTCGTCGAATGCGCTGGGCGGTGTTTTGAGAAACATGCGGAATTTTTTCTTATCGAGACATTTGTCGTATGCTTCCTCCGGCGAGATGATGCTCTTTTTGAGCAGTTCCATGATCGCGTCGTCGAGCGGTTGGTTGCCCTTTTGTTTGCCGATTTGCATCATGCCGGTGATTTGATGCGTCTTGCCCTCACGGATGAGGTTGGCAATCGGTGGATCGACTACGAGCACTTCGAGGCCCGCCGTGCGACCGGGCTTGTCTATGCGTTTGAAAAGGTTTTGCGCGACGATGCCTTTGAGCGATTCCGCGAGGCCGGAGCGAATCTGGTTTTGTTGGCCCGCTGGAAACACGTCTATGATGCGGTCGATGGTTTTCGGTGCGCTGGGTGTGTGCAGAGTTCCGAAAACCAAGTGGCCGGTTTGTGCGGCTGTGAGGGCAAGCTCGATGGTTTCCAAATCGCGCATTTCTCCGACGAGGATGATGTCCGGGTCTTCGCGCAGTGCTCCGCGCAAGGCTGAGGCAAATGATTTGGTGTGAACTCCGACTTCGCGGTGATTGATCAGCGATTGCTGCGACTGGTGGACGAATTCAATCGGGTCTTCGACGGTGAGGATGTGGTCTTTGCGTTGCAGATTCGCGTAATCAATAATCGCGGCGAGCGTCGTGGATTTTCCGGAGCCTGTCGGTCCCGTCACCAGCACCAGCCCTTTTTTCAGCATGGCAAATTGTCTAATTACCGGCGGCAATCCGAGCTGCTCCGCTGTGAGCACTTTACTAGGAATCAAGCGGAAGACCGCGCCGATGCCGTACTTCTGGTTGAAGAAATTTGCGCGGTATCGGGCAAAGCCGGGATACTCGTAGCCAAAGTCCACATCGCCCGTTTCTTCAAACTGTTTGATTTTGTGTTCAGGGGCGATTTCGTAAACCAGTGCCTTCAAGTCATCGCTTTGAAACGCCGGTGCATCTATTCGGACTAGCTCGCCGTGGATTCGTAAAATGGGGGGATTTCCTGTCGAGAGATGCAGGTCGGATGCTCCCTGCTCTTTCATGAATTTGAAGTATTGGTCGATGCGTGCCATTACCCGTGAGATAGCGAGAAAAATGCCACGCGGTGTGCGCGTTTAGGCTTTCTCGTGGTTCACGCGGTTTGGAGTTTGTTCACATCCTGTATGGAGCGGATTCAATTTTATCCAACGATCCTTCTTCATACCCTTAATGCGAATAACCTGCGGCGTTCGTGTTCCACGTAGCGTTAGTGCCCGTTCCGCGCCTTTAGGAGTATGTGAATAAACACGGTCCTTTCTGTGCCAAGCTCACCCGCAGCACCAACACGCATTTTTTACAGTCCGTCATTCGCAGTGATTTCCGGCTTATTCACAGACTGTTCGTCATCCGGTTTCACCCAAATTGTTTTCCGCAGTGCGTCGAGCGCGGCGCTGGTTTCCGCCTCTTTTTTACTCCGCCCGTTGCCCTGACCCAGCTCGCTACCAAACCAAATGACGCGAGCAGTGAAATGCTTTTGATGCTCCGGCCCGTCGGCTGCCAGAATCACATAACGCGGGCTGACAGGGGAAATGGCCTGAAGGATTTCCTGAAGCCGGCCCTTTGGGTTTGCTTCCGGTGGATCGATGTCGAGATTTTCCAAATCCTCACGCGCTTCCGACAAAACAATCCGGCGTGCTGTGACGTAATCGGAATCGAGATAAATCGCACCGATGAGCGCCTCGTAAGCGTCTGCCAGAGCGGAACTCCGCTCGCGACCGCCGTTTGCTTCTTCGCCGCGCCCCATCATCAAATGAGAGCCGAGATTCAGGCGAGTCGCGTGTAAAGTCAGCCCTTCTCGCGACACGAGCCGCGAACGCATCTTCGTGAGCTGGCCCTCGCTGAACGTCTTGAAGTGATCGAAAAGCCACTCGGTGAAAATCAACTGCAAGACTGCGTCGCCGAGAAACTCTAAGCGTTGATTATCAAAGTGATGCCGCTGTGTTTCATGCCCGAGCGAAGGATGCGTCATCGCCTCCGCGAGCAGGAGCGGGTTGCGGAACTTATATTTCAGTCGCTTTTCGAGCGGATTCATCGGCGGCAACTTGATAACCATTCCCAGCGCACAGGCGCAGGAAAAAAACGCGGATGTGCGGAAAAAACGCTCCGCGCTTGTGTCGGGGCGGGGGATTCGCCATTCAGAAGCCGCAATGTCGCTGTGGAAAAAGTTCCGATTTAAGCTAGAGGCCGTCGCGCTGCGTCTGCTCGCGTGGGGCATTCCGAAGCTATCGAGGCTGAGTTGCGTACACCTCGCAAATGCCATCGGCGAACTCGCCGCGCGGCTCGACCGCAGGGGCCGCGCGGTGGCGCACGCGAATGTGCAATGCGCCTTTCCCGAAAAAAATCCTGCCGAGCGCGAGGAAATTGTCCGCGCAAGCTACCGCAACTTCGTCCGCGCGATGATCGATCTATTTTGGGCGCCGCGCGTGACCGCCGCACACATCCGCGTTCATGGATACGAAGCAGTCAAAGAACGCGCCGAGCGTGAAAATCGCGGTATCCTGTACATCTCGCTCCACGCGGGAAATTGGGAGTGGGCAAACCTCGCGTGCGGCCTCGCCGGGATGCCTTCCATCGCGGTAGCCGAGCACTTTGCAAACCCCGCCATCGCGCCCATCATCACGCGGCTCCGCGAGGCGACCGGACAGCAAATCATCCCGCAGGAAAACTCCATGCTGCGAATGATGCGCACCGTGAAACGCGGTGGCCGCGCCGGATTTCTCTGCGACCTCGGCGTTCACCCAGCGCAGGCCGCGACCATTGTTCGCATCTTCGGTATGGAAATCAGCGCCAGCACCATCCACGCAGTCCTCGCTGAACGCGCAAACGCCCTGCTCGTCGCCCTCCACACAATGCCGCAGCCCGACGGCACCTGCGACGTGCGAGCCGTGGAGATTGACCTCCCTGCCGACCTCCCGCCCCACGAAATCGCCCAACGCTGCTGGGATCACTTCGAGCCGCGCCTGCGCCGCAACCCCGGCCTCTGGATGTGGCCCTACAAACATTTCCGCTACCGCCCGCGCAACACCGAGAGAGAGTATCCATTTTACGCCAATGAATCCGGGGCATTTGAAAAACTGCGGAGGAAAGAAGGGGCGTGAATTATCGCGCAGGGAAAATCTCTGCCAGCGCGAGGACCACATCAGGGAACTCCAAAGGTGAAGCTTTCCCGTCAGGTGGGATGATGGTTTTCTCCCGATAAGCGATGCCTTCCGGCTGGCGGTAAACCTCAAGAATGTCTTCCTCAAGATTTAGCAGCCAAAATTCTCGGATGCCCGTCTTTGCGTAAGCACTCTGCTTTTCTTCGCGGTCGTAGCGCAAGGAGCTATCGGCCACTTCGATGATGAGAAAAACTTCTTCCGGCGAGGGATGGCGTTTAGATTTTCGCTGACTCCACGAAACCAAAGTAAGGTCTGGCTGTGGCGCGGAATACTCATCCAGTTCCACAGGGTTTTGTGGGGAAATCTTGAAGCGACGCCGAGCTTGCTCACTGAGTTCAGCGTTAAGATTCGTGACAGCCTGAGCATGGCGATAGCCGATAGCGTGCATGATGATGAGTTCTCCGTTGAGCAGTTCGATCCGGTCATGCGCATCGAGTAATCCCGTCTCGTAGAGCCGTTGGTAATCGTCGATGGTGAACTTGTATGTGGCAGCGAGCACACTCATGCGGCGGAAATTGCCATACAACCAATTTCCCGTCGATGGGAAATCATGCCTTCCACAGACGCGATTATTCACCGTTTCTAAAATCCTCACTTGCAAAAGAAGCGGTGATAAAGAGAGTTCCGGCCCTTTTTCTCATCAACCCTTAAACTGAATAAAATATGAATAAAGTACTCGTGTGTGGAGCCGGTGGATTTATCGGCGGACATCTTGTGGCGGACCTGCGCAGGCAGGGAGTGAAGTCCATTCGTGCGGTGGATATAAAGCCGTTTGAGCAATGGTATCAGAAGTTTGAGGATGTGGAGAATCACCACCTCGACCTTGGGGAAAAGGAAGCGTGCGAGAAGGCGGTG
>JANMLS010000094.1:0-9301 GCA_031372675.1 Verrucomicrobiaceae bacterium | reverse complement strand
AACTTGGTTTTGTGAGGAGGGCTGACGCGCCAAAGGATCGCCGCAAAATCTTGGTTCACATCACACCAAAGGGCGAGCAGCTCGTGCAAAACGTGAAAAATGACATGGTGAAAAACATCGTCAGCCTGATGGATCATCTCGATCCGTTGGAGCAAACCACCTGGTTGAGCATTTACGAAAAAATCTCGCCGCATTGTCCTCGGTGATTCGCATCGCGCTGGCTACGGTTTTTTTTCTGCAAGGATTCGCGGCTTTTGCCGCTGAGAAATCCCGCACTATACTGACTGGCGATGTGTCGCTGCGGCAGGTCGTGGAGTTTGCGCTAAAAAATAACGCAGAAATCCGCACTGCGCTGCACAACATCGAGCGCACTCGCGGCCAGTATATCGAGGTGCTCGCATCGGCGCTTCCGCTCGTCGCTGCCAATGGCAGTTACCGGCAGGAGGACAAAGTTCTTCTGGAGCGTGTCGGCGGGGTTTCGAGCGGGTTCGGCGGAATTAATCAAGGCAGTGATAAAAACTGGCGTTTTACTGTGGAGATGCGCCAGTTGCTCTACTCCGGAGGGCAGGTGAAATCGGCCATCCGAATCGCGGAAAATACCACGGAGTCCGGGCATCTCGCGCTGCGCGATACGGTGGAGCAAGTAATCGCGGAGACGCGAAAGCAGTTCTATCTCGCGCTCCTCAATCGCGAGTTAATCCGGGTCGCGGAAGAGAGTATCACGCTGCTGGAAGAGGAGCTGAAAGATCAGAAAAACCGCTTTGATGCCGGGACCGTGCCGAAGTTCAACGTGCTGCGCGCCGAGGTGGAACTCGCCAACGCAAAGCCCGATTTAATCCGCGCGAAAAACAATCACCTTATCGCGCTGCTGGAACTCGCAAAAACTGCTGGCACACCTCAGCCGAAAAGCGGGAATCCGCTATTCAAGCCGCACGGCGAACTCCGCGCCATTGACCACGGCTGGAGTCTGGAGTCCGCTTTGAAAACCGCATTGCGTCGCCGCGCCGCGCTGAAAATCGAGGAGCGCAATGTGCGCAGCGAAACCGACCAGATCGAAATCGCCCGCGCTTCCGGCAAGCCGCGTCTGGAAGCAAATGCCGGATACGAACTGCGAAACTCGCGACTCACCGACGACATCTCCCGCGAAGTGAATGGCTGGTATTTTGGAGTGCAGGGATCGTGGAACATTTTTGATTCCGGCGCGACGCAGGGCAAAGTCATCCAGGCGCAGGCAAAACTTGGCGCGGCCCGCGTGAAGCAGCGTGATTCCGCGCAACAAGTAGAGTTGGAAGTTCACCGCGCTTTCGCCCGCGTGCGCGAGGCAAAAGAGACTATCGCCAGCCAGATCAAAACCGTGGAGCAGGCCGACGAAACACTGCGCCTTGCCAAAGAACGCCTCGCAGCCGGCGCAGGGACACAACTCGACGTACTCGATGCCCGCGTCGCCCTCACGCGAGCGCGGACCACCGAGCTGCAAGCCCGCTACGAATACAATGCCACCGTCGCTGAATTTGACCGCGCAACCGGCGCTGACACAGTGTTTGACGATACGTTCAAAGACCCGCTCCGCGAAAAAGCGAAGCTCAAACTACGCGGAGCAGGCGCAGTGCTTCGCGCCGAAGAATAACTTTAGAGCGAGCTGAGAAAATCGCGCACGGCGGGAAATTCGGTGCGCCACAAATCAGCCGCAGCCGGTTCGATTTCCGCCGTCGCAACACATTCACTTTCGCCCGCATCGAGAATCACAGCTCCTTGCGGGTCCACGATGATGCTGCGGCCATTGTAGGAAAATTGCGGCTCGTTTCCCGTGCGGTTCACGCCGATGACGAACGCCTGATTTTCGATAGCCCGCGCACGCAGAAGTGCGAGCCAGTGCTCGCTCCGGCGCGACGGCCACGCGGCAATGACGATAAACGCATTTGCACCGAGCCGCACGGCATCGCGAAACAATTCTGGAAAGCGGAGATCGTAGCAAATAAGCGGCGCGACGGTCATCCCAGCCCATTGAAAAACCACAGTAGTCGAACCGGGCGCGTGGCATTCGTGCTCGCCCGCGCCGGTGAATGGACGCCGCTTTTGATAGCGCACAATTTCTCCATCCGGCGAAAAAGCGGCGGCGAAATTTCCCGAATGCTCCCCTGCTGAATCTACGAATCCGCCCACGACGCAGCAGCCGAATTCCCGCGCGAGTTCCGCGCAGAACTTCGCTTCACTGCCAGCACCTGCGGCCTGCGTTTTCGACAGGTCGAGGCTGAAGCCCGTAGCGAACATTTCCGGCAGCACAATCATCCCGCCGGGCGCGGGGTGGGAACGCTCCAGAAGCTCCCGCACTTTGCAAAAATTTGCGGGCTTGTCCTCCCAAATTGGGTCGCACTGAACGAGCGAGATTTTCATGCGCTCACGCTGCATACATGCGGCGCAACGCGCAAAGCGGAACTTTCATTTTCCACCCAAAACCATGCCTCACAAAAACGAAGAAGCGAATCGCAACATTCATCACGATTCGCTCCTTCGGAAAGTAACTGCCGCGTGTGCGGCGGCTATTCGGCTGCGGCCTTTTTCTTTGCGGCGGGCTTCTTGGCGGCTTTCGCCTTGCCCAGCCCGGCTTTCACCTTCGCTTTTTTGCGTTCGATGTAGGATTCGCGGCGACGTTTCTTTTCGGTTTTGTTGTATTGTTTGCCCATGAGGATTGAAATTGAGACGCGCTCGTTACGGTAAAGTAGAATTGTGGTCAACCGCTATTCCATCGCTTGCCAGTTAGAAAGTTTCTGCCATGTTCCGCCCCCTTTTTTCGGGGAATTCTAATTTTATGCAGAAAGACAACATTCGTAATATCGCCATCATCGCTCACGTTGATCATGGCAAAACAACACTCGTGGACTGCCTACTCAAACAGGCCGGCACATTCCGCGCAAACGAAGCCAAAGCCAGCGAGGAACGCATCATGGACTCCATGGACCTTGAGCGCGAGAAGGGCATCACCATTCGCGCGAAGAACGCCGCGTTCATCTGGAAAGGCTACCACGTCAACATCGTGGACACGCCCGGCCATGCGGATTTCGGCGGCGAAGTGGAGCGCATCATGAAGATGATTGATGGCGTGTTGCTCGTCGTGGATGCTTATGACGGCCCACAGGCGCAGACGAAGTTCGTTTTGAAAAAGGCGCTGGAAAACGGTGCGAAGGCCATCGTGGTCATCAACAAGATTGACCGGCCAAACGCGAATCCGCTCAAAGTCCTCGATCAAGTTTTCGACTTGTTTGTCGAGTTGCACGCAAGTGACGATCAGCTCGATTTCCCAATCGTGTATGCGAGCGCGAAGAATGGATTTGCGAAGCTCGACCTCAAGGAAGAGACGACGACGATGGAGGCTCTCTACCAAACGGTGGTGGATAAAGTGCCGGCTCCAAAGATCAGCGAAGTTCCTTACTTCCAGTTCGTCGTAGCGAACCTGGACCACAGCGAATATCTCGGGCGACTCGCTTACGGGCGCATCGTTTCGGGCAGTGTGAAGACGGGCGACACTATCGTGTGTCTCCACAACGAAGGCCGCACTTCGAAAGCGAAAGTCACCGCCGTTTTCGGACACGAAGGGCTCAAAAAAGTCGAGGTGCCCGAGGCGTGGGCTGGCGACATCGTAGGCATCGCGGGCTTTGAAGATGTCTTCATTGGCGAGACGCTGACCGACAACGAAACACGCGAACGCCTGCCGTTTGTGGACATCGATCCGCCTACGATCAGCATGAAGATTTGCATCAACGACGGCCCGCTGGCTGGTCGCGAAGGCACACTGCTCACCGCACGCCAAGTGGGAGAGCGGCTTTTCCGCGAGACGCGTACGAACGTCTCCATCCAAGTCGCAGAAACAAATGTGGCCGGTCATTTCGACATTAAAGCGCGCGGCGAAATGCAGGTCGCGATTCTTGTGGAGCAAATGCGCCGCGAAGGTTTCGAGGTGCTCGTGTCACGCCCGGAAGTCATTTTCAAGAAGGACGCGGAAGGCAATGTCAATGAGCCTTACGAGGAACTGAGCGTGGATCTTCCCGAGGAACATCTTGGAGCGATCATGCAGAGCCTTGCGACGAGGAAAGGCGAAATCACTAACATGGAGCATCACCCCCACAGCGTCGCGCTCACAGCGATCATCCCCACACGCGGGCTTATCGGTTTTGAGACAGTGCTCGTAAATGTGACGAAGGGCATGGGCATCACCAGCTCGCTCTTCCACGGCTACGGCCCGCACAAAGGCGAAATCCCAAGTCGTCTAAACGGCGTGCTCGTGAGCATGGAAAACGGAACGAGCACCGCTTACGCGCTCGACACCGTGCAAGAGCGCGGACGCCTCTTCATCGATCCGCAGGAGGAAATCTACGAAGGAATGATCGTCGGCGAAAACAGCCGCAGCGACGATATGCCGGTAAATCCTTGCCGCGCGAAAAAGCTCACGAACATGCGTTCGCAGGGCGACGGAAAGGGCATCGCACTTCCACCCGCGCTGAAGCTCAGCCTTGAGCGCTCGCTCGAATACATCGCGCCGGACGAATACGTGGAGGTCACTCCAAAATCCATCCGCCTCCGCAAGAAAATCCTCGATGCCGGAGCACGCAAACGCTCGGAGAAATCCTCGCTCGGATAGGGTCGAGAATTTTACTTCTCCGGATCGAGAAAGCTGCCCGCGCAGAGCCGGGCGTACACGCCGTTCATCGCAAGCAAGTCTTCGTGGCGTCCGCGCTCCACGATGCGACCGCGTTCCAAGACGAGGATTTGATCCGCGTGGCGCACCGTGCTGAGGCGGTGTGCGATGACGAAGCATGTCCGCTTCTCCATGAGCCTGTCCAGCGCTTGCTGGATGAGCCGCTCCGTCTGCGTGTCCACGGATGCCGTGGCTTCATCGAGCACGAGAATCGGCGGGTCTTTCAGCAGCGCACGAGCGATGGAGACGCGCTGCTTTTCGCCCACGCTCAACTTCACGCCGCGCTCGCCGACGACTGTATCCAGTCCCGTGGACAGCCGCTCGACAAAAGCCGCCGCGTTCGCATCGCGGAGTGCCTGCCACATCTGCTCGTCGCTCGCATCCGCCGAGCCGAGGCGGAGATTTTCGCGCACCGTGCCGTTAAATAGGAAACTCTCCTGCGTGACCATGCCCACTGCGGCCCGCAGAGTCGTGCGCGGCAGATCGCGGATGGGCGTTCCATCCACGCGAATCTCGCCATCGTCGTATTCGTAAAATCGCGTGATCAAATTCACGAGCGTGCTTTTTCCCGCGCCGGTCGGACCCACGAGCGCGACCGTCTCGCCGGGCTTTGCGCGCAGCGTGATGTGGCGCAGCGTGGGGCGATCTTCGTCGTAGGAAAATGACACATCCGAAAACTCCACATCGCCATTCACGGAAACCGACGGCGCGTGCTCCATTTCATCCGGCTCCGGTTTTTCATCCAGAATCTCGAAGACCCGCTCGCCAGCAGCGCGTCCGCTTTGGATGAGCTGGTTGAGCGAATGCAGCTTGCCGATTGGATCGTAGAGCAAGCCCGTGAGAAAAAGCAGCCCGGCGAGCTGGCCGTGCGACATCCGACCGGCGAGCACTTCGTGGCCACCAAAGCCAAGCATCAGCACTCCACCGACCGCGCCGAAAAACGACATGGACGGGCTGTAAATCGCCCACACTTTCATGATTTTCAGCGCCGCGTCGCGGAGCGCTCCGCTCACGCCGTTGAAGCGCGAATGCTCCTCGTTTTCGCGGGTGAAAGTCTTGATTTGCCGGATGCCGGCGAGGTTGTCGTGCAGCAGCGCATTCATCGCCGAGGACGCCTTGCGCTGCACGCGATAGCGCTTGGGCGCAGTGAGCGTGTAGCCGAGCGCACCCAGTATGAGAATGGGAACGGGCAGCATCGCAAGCCAAGCGAGCTTTGCATTCACCATAAAAAGAAATACGAGCGCCACCGCGATCTGCAAAACCGCCACGACGCCCTGCTCGATTCCATCAATCAGCATCCGCTCCACAGCCGTCACGTCCTCCAGCAGCCGCGTCATGATGTCGCCCGTCGCACGGTCGTCGAACCACTTCAGCGGAAGCCGCTGGATGTGCCCGTAAAGGTCGCTGCGAAGATCGAAGATCACTTTTTGCTCAAACGTATTGTTCAGGATCACCCGCAGCGCATTGAACCCATCGCGCCCAAGATACGCCGCAGCAGCGATGCCCACGAAGGACCACAGCCGTTCCCCGCGCCCGGCGATGATGTCGTCCATCACCCACTGCGTGACCTTTGGAAAAACAAACGCGAGCAGCGTGGAAATAACGGCACAGAACATCGTTCCCGCAGCCATCCCCGGATACCGCCGCAAATAAGCAAAAACACGGACGACAATCCTCATCGTGCTTTGTTGCAATTTAGAACCCTCATCGAACGAGCTAACAACGCCCCCGATAAATCGGAAAGCACCTTCTTTCTGTGCGCAGAAATTGCCGCTCCATCTTCCCGCGATTCACACGCTACTCGCCCCACTTTATCTTTCGCGATGGTTGCGCCTTCGTGTCGCGGTCGTGTATCTCTGTCGCCGTTCCACCCAGCGCGCAAATTTATGAATCTGCGATGCCAGACATCCTGCCGGGGTCTCGTTTTTATCAAAATGAAGGCGAATGACCAATGGCGGTAGCCTGCCAAAATTGCTGAGATGACTGCCAAAAATCCTGATTCGGAAGCGTGGGAAAAAGTGCTGCTGCCCCGGCGGAGCTGGCTCGCGATCCCGTGGGGCGAGTTGTGGCGCTACCGCGATTTGATCCGCCTTTTTGCCCTCCGCGATCTCTCGGCACAGTATAAACAGACGGTCCTCGGCCCGGTGTGGTTTGTCATCCAGCCGCTGCTCACCACGTTTGTCTTCAGCTTCATTTTTGGCCGCTTCCGAGGTGGCGGGCCGGAGAGTGCGCCGACGGACCACATCCCGCATTTTTTGTTCTTCATGGGCGGGCTGGTGATTTGGGGATTCTTCGCCGAGTGCGTGAACAAGACTGCGAATACGTTCACGAAAAACGCGCAGCTTTTCAGCAAGGTGTATTTCCCCCGGCTCGCGGTGCCGTTGGGCCAAGTGTTCACTTGTCTCGCAGGGTTTGCGGTGCAGTTCGGGGTGTTCCTCATCGGGCTTGGTTTCTACTGGATCAAAAAGAACTATTTCGCAGACCCAGCACATCCCTTTTTCCTCGAACCCAACTGGCGGATGCTGCTGCTGCCGGTGTTTCTTTTGCAGACTGCGATGCTGGGCGTCGGCGTGGGGCTGATTGTCTCCGCCGTGAGCACGCGGTATCGCGACCTCGCGATGGCGACGGGTTTCGGCGTGCAACTGTGGATGTTTGGAAGCTCGATTGCGTTCCCCATTTCGCAGTTGAGTGCAGCGCAGCAAAGTATCCTGCTGCTGAATCCGATGGTGCCGGTTGTGGAAGGAATGCGGTTTGCATTTCTCGGCCAAGGGACGGTGACCGCTGGCTATCTGGCGCTGAGTTTCGCGGTTTGCGTGCTCATTTTTCTGGCAGGAATCGTGATGTTTAACCGCACGGAGCAAAACGTGATGGATACCGTGTGATGTCGGTGGTCGCTCGCGCTGAGTTAAATAAACGCGCGGCGCTTTTGCGGCTGTGAATAGTGAACAGTGAATGGTGATTAGTCGCAGGCAAGATGGCTTCAATTTTCTCTATTTCACACGCGCACGCTTGCGACCATCCACTATTCACCAGTCACTATTCACAGCCGCAAAAACAGTGGAAATGATCATTATCCAATGAGTGAGAAAGCCGTGGTCATCCGAGTCGAAAACCTCGCCAAGCGCTACCGCCTCGGCGAAATCAGCCGGAAGACTTTCTTCGCCGACTGGCGGCGAAAGCTGACTGGCAGCGAGGAGCCGGACGATGCGCCGGGAGTTTATTGGGCGCTGCGCGATGTGAGCTTCGACGTCGAACAAGGCCAAGTCATCGGCATTCTCGGGCGCAATGGCGCGGGGAAATCCACACTTTTGAAAATCCTCAGCGCCATCACCGCACCGACTCGCGGCTCGGTGAAATTGCGCGGTCGCATCGCATCGCTCCTCGAAGTCGGCACGGGCTTTCATCAGGAACTCTCCGGGCGCGATAACGTGTTTCTCAACGGCGCAATCCTCGGAATGTCGCGCGCGGAAGTAGCGCGGAAATTCGACGAGATCGTGGCCTTTTCCGGCGTGGAGCAATTTCTCGATACGCCGGTGAAGCGATACTCGTCCGGGATGCGCGTGCGGCTGGCATTCGCGGTGGCTGCGCACTTGGAAGCGGAGCTGCTGATGATTGATGAAGTGCTCGCAGTGGGCGACGCGAGTTTTCAGGCAAAGTGCCTCGGCAAAATCGGCGAGGTCGCAGGCTCCGGGCGCACGGTGCTTTTCGTCAGCCACAACGCGGCGACAGTGGAATCGCTCTGCAAACGGGGCATCGTTTTGCAGGCGGGAAAAGTGGCGTTTGATGGAACGCAGACCGACGCGCTCCGATTTTATGCAGAGGCAAACGCGGTGCATGGAGTGAGTCTCCGCGACCGCAACGACCGCACGGGAAATGGCGCAATCCGCGTGGTGAAAATGGAGCTGCGAAACAGCGAGGGGAAAGCGGTGCAGACCATCAATAGCGGCGACGACATCGCGGTGTGGCTCCATTTTGAAAACCCGAACGGTGCGCAATTTCCAAACCTCAACGCACGGCTCAATATCCGCACGCAGCTTGGCCAGCCGGTTTTCACGCAGTCGAATACGATGACTGGAAACTCTTTCGGCGAACTGCCGGAGCGCGGCGCTTTCGTGTGCAAAATCCCGCGCATTCCGGTGCCAGCGGCGGCGTATCGAATCACGTACCAAATCTCCACGAGCTACCGTCAGGCCGAGATGATTGACGCCGTCGAGGACGCGATGGAAGTGACCGTGGAGACGGGCGATTTTTTTGGAACCGGAATGGTGCCCGCGCTGGCATCCGGCCTAGCGCTCGTGCCCGCGCAGTGGTGTTTGGAGCAATGATGAAGTCTGGCCCGCAGATTACGCAGATTGCGCAGATTCCAATACAGTTGCGAACAGACGTTTTTCTAAATCTGCGTAATCTGCGGATAACAAAATGACTCGCGAGCTAACCACCCAAGATGCACCTGCGCTCGCCCGATTACTCGCATTGCAAAGCCCGGATTACCTCGCACACTTTCACCCGTTTGATTTCGATGCCGCCACGATTGCCAGCGTTCTTTCCGCCGCTCGGCGGGACCGATTTCTGGGGATCATGGAAAGCGGCGAGCTGGCCGGCTTTTTC
>JANMLS010000436.1:0-9700 GCA_031372675.1 Verrucomicrobiaceae bacterium | reverse complement strand
GCGAGCGCGACTATTTCCTGCCGTGGTATTCGGGGACTCGCGTCTATCATGTGCATATAGGACGCAGCCACGGCTGGCGGCTGCCAGCGCATCTGCGGAGCTTTCGCGTGCCGGAGTGGATGCCGTCCACCGTGCCGATGCTCGCAGACCTCGGGCGCGGCTCGCCGACCGGCGTGCTCGTTGCAAAAGGCGCGTCAATTCCTGCGCGCTATCGAGGCGGATTGTTTGTCTGCGACTGGACGTTTGGGCGGATACACTTTCTTCCGCTCGTAAAAGTCTCGCAGGAAAACATTGAGTCCAATGCGGTCGAGAACGACTTGAAAAAAGTGTTCGGTCCGCTCGCCCCGCTTCCGCAACTCGCGCTGCCGCACGGACAGCATTACGTCACCGCGCCGGAAGTGTTCATCGAGCCCATTGGCTCGCACGGATTTGCGCCGACGGACATGGAGCAGGGGAGTGACGGCACTTTTTTCGTAAGCATCGGCGGGCGCAAAACGCGCGGCGCAGTCTATAAAATCACGCCGCCCAAAACAGACGATACGCCCATCGGTCTTCCTGCGCCGTCTCGCGTGAGCAATCCGAAGCTGGTCGTGCTGGAAGCCATTCAGGAGCGTCTTGGCGGTTGGAAACTCAACGGCGCAAGCGCGGAGGTATTCGTGCCCTACGAGCCGGTGAATCCCGCCGGGCTGAACGCCGACCAGCGCATCGCCGCGCTCGCGTATGCGCAGGATGCGCTGCTTTCGCTGGATGCCGCAGTTCACACGGAAGCGGCGCGTCTGATCGCGATGCTGGAGGACGATTCAGAAATCTCCGCCCGCCGCATTCTCGACTCCATCACGGAGAAAACTTCGCCGACTTCCGACATCCATTATCTCGCGTGTTATGCGCGGATGAAATGCGCGCCCGATGTCGCCGCCGAACTCGCCCGCTCAATTCTGCGCCTCGATGCAAAGCTCGCGGGCGGAGACCGTCGCCCGAAGCAAAACTGGGCCGTCCGCGTGAATGAACTGCTCGCACGCCTCATCGCCAAACACGCATCGCTCGCGGATGCGCTGATTGCCGCGCCCGACTTTGCCACAGCTTCCCGCGTCGCAATGGTCGATGTTTTCAATGCGAAGCAGAAAGCCGTCGCTGCGCAGAAGTTCCTCGCCGTCGTGAAGCTGGATGCCGCGTGGCCGTGGACCGGCGAGCTGGTGAAATTGCTCGGCCCACTACCGGAAGCGCGACCACTGCTCATCGCGCAGTGGAAAAATGCCGCGCTGCGCAAATCGCTCCGCCCTTTTATCGAACGCGGCGCGACGCCCGATGAGCTTGCGATGCTCAACGCGAAGGAGCCGGTGCCGGTTGCCGATATGCAGCCATTTGTCGAATCGCTCAAATCCGTCGCGTGGGAAAAAGGCGACGCCGCGCGTGGTGCCGCAATTTACACCGCACGAGCCTGCGCCACTTGCCACAGCGGGAATTCGCCGATTGGCCCGGAGTTGAGCGGTCCCGTCGCGCGGCTTTCCGCAGCGGATTTGATGACCGAGATTCAGTTTCCTTCCCGCAATATCGCGGACGCCTTCCGCGCTACACTGTTCACGTTGAAAGACGGCTCGCAGATCGCCGGATACACGGCGTTTATTTCCGCTGATGGCGTGATCGTGCAGACCGTCGGCGGGACTCAGCGCATCGCGGAAAGCGCTATCGTCCGCCGCGAAGAAAGCAAAGTGTCGCTCATGCCTGCGGGTCTTCTCACTGCCCTCTCGGCGCAGGAACTCGCGGACCTTTTCGCCTATCTCAAAACGCTGGCGCGATAGTTCGCGGCGTGGCACGGGCGCCCCGCCCGTGATCGTATCGCGGACGCCCTCGTCCGGCACGAAAGCCACCGGCGAAGCCGCACTAAACTGGAGTGCGCCTTCGGCGTTTTGTTTGGAGCCGGGACGGGGCGTCCGAGGCACAAACACGGGCGGGGTGCCCGTGCCACGTCGCGGCACTTGTGGCTTTACATGGCGGTGCGAATGCGAATGTTTCGCGCCCTATGTTTGAATGGTTTTCCGATCCCAATGCTTGGATTAGCTTACTCACGCTCACGATTCTCGAAATCGTGCTTGGCGTGGATAACATCATCTTTATCTCCATCCTCGCCGGCAAACTCCCCGCCGAACAGCAAGCCAAGGCGCGAAATCTCGGCCTGATGCTTGCGCTGGTGACGCGCATTCTTTTGTTGAGCTGCATCTTCCTGCTCACAAAACTCACCAAGCCGATATTCGTCGCGATGGGGCATTCCATTTCTGGGAAAGACCTTGTGATGCTCCTGGGCGGACTGTTTCTAATTTGGAAAAGCGTGAAGGAAATCCACCACGCAGTGGAAGGCGAAGACCACGAAAAGACTACGAAAGTCGCGCCCACGCTCTCGTCGGTCATCGGCACGATTATCTTTGTGGATATTCTCTTCTCGCTCGATTCCGTCATCACCGCAGTCGGCCTTGTCGGCGGAGACAACACGCCGAAGACGGGGACGATAGAAGCTGCGATTATCTCGCTCGGCGTGGCACTCCAATCCGCGCCCGGCGTTCCTGCATCAGTCACCGAAGCATTCACCGCAGTGCAGGGCTTCGCTGGCCACGCCTCGCCGGGACATGGAAACGGCAGCATGACGATCATGATTTTGGCGATTGTGATCTCGATGGTCGTGATGCTCATCGCTGCGAAATCAATCAGCGATTTTGTGAACAAGCACCCCACAGTAAAAATGCTCGCTCTCTCATTCCTTATCCTCGTCGGTTTCGTGCTCGTCGCCGACGGCCTCGGTCATCATGTGCCAAAAGGATACGTCTATTTCGCGATGGCATTTTCCTTTATCGTCGAAGCTCTAAACATCCGTATGCGCGGCAAATCCTCAAAGCCGGTAGAACTGCGGAAGGAATACTGATCCGCGCAAGGTTTCGCTTGACCGATCAGACCTCGCTGTTATTTTCGCCGCCCTTTCCGGGGTCTTAGCTCAGTTGGTAGAGCGCCTCAATGGCATTGAGGAGGTCAGGGGTTCGAATCCCCTAGGCTCCACCACTTCCCGGCAGATAATTCGGCACATTTTGTATTTTCTTCAAAGTCCTCCGTTGCCATTTGCGGGTGAGGGAACGTATAGACCGTAACTGTGAGTAACTGCTGTTCGTTTTATCGTTCATCCATCGGGAAAAAATCCATCGTCGCTGTGACAGGCGTGATGCTGATTGGTTTTGTCGTCATGCACTTGATTGGGAATCTGCAATTTTTTGCAGGTCCGGCTGTCATCAATGAATATGGCACCAAGCTGCGGAGCCTACCTTTTGGGCTGCTGTGGGTGATGCGCATCGGCTTGTTGGCGGTCGTCGTCGCGCACATCGTCACCACGATCATACTCGTGAAAGAAAACCGCGCTGCGAAAGGGCAGGGGTATGCGAAATCAAACAGCGTGCAGGCAAAACTGGCGACGCGGATCATGGCGTTGAGCGGGATTATTTTGTTGAGCTACATCGTTTTTCACATCCTGCATTTCACCACGCACAACGTGGTTCCTGAATACGCGGCGTGGAAACATGGCGAGCACCACGATGTTTACCGGATGTTGGTCGCGGGCTTTAGCAACGTGGGAATTTCGGTTTTCTACATCGTCGCGATGCTTCTACTGGCGATGCACCTGAGTCACGGTGCGGCGAGCCTTTTCCAGACGCTGGGCATCCGCACCCGCAAGCTGGCTTGTGCGCTGGGGATTTGTGCGCAGGTGCTCGCATGGGTAGTTTGCCTTGGATACATCAGCATTCCAGTGGCTGTGTTGATGGGGCACTACGACCACGCTCATATTGAGCGCAGCAAGTAACGCGGAAATATCAAAGTTGTCCGCGCTGCTAGGGTAGGTTAGTCCGCTGGGTACCGGAAGATTCCGGTGCTCACAAAAACACAGAAACCAAATTCATGAAAATAAAACTCATCACACTCGCCACGCTCGTCGCAGGATTCACCTTCGCGGGAGAACAGAAAATCTTTAACGGCACGGACCTCACGGGCTGGGAGGGCAGCGATAAACTGTGGTCCGTCCAAGACGGCGCACTCACCGGGAAGACCAGCAGCGAGGGCGACACGTCTATCAAACACAACACCTTCCTCGTCTGGAAGGGTGGCACTGTTTCCGATTTCGAGCTGACGTTCAAATACCGGATCGAGAAGGGGAACAGCGGCGTGCAATACCGCTCCAAAGTGCTTCCTCCCGGCGAAAGCGGGTCCATTGTGTCGGGTTATCAGGCCGATTTTGAGGCGGGCAAAATGCACAGCGGAATTCTCTACGAAGAGCGCGGTCGCGGCATTCTTGCAAAGCGCGGCGAGCAGACGAAAATCGTCGTTGGCGCGGACGGGAAGAAACCAAAAGTCGAAGTGACAGGAAAAGTAGGCGACTCCGCCGAGATTCAGGCCGCCATTAAAGATGAGGACTGGAACGAGTATAAGATCGTGGCGAAGGGCAATCATCTGGAGCACTTCATCAACGGCAAAAAAACCGTAGACGTGACCGACGAGCACGAAGGAGCCGCGAAGGATGGAATCATCGCCCTGCAAATCCACAAAGGCCCGCCGATGGTGGTTCAGTTCAAGGACATGGTCCTGAAGACTGACAAATAATCACAACTGGAATTCTTACAGAACGGCCACGGGATACGCATTCCGTGGCCGTTTTCTTTTGCCCCGTTCCTCAATCCGATTCCTTCGAGTTATACGGATGCAGCTTGTAGCCGAGGTTCACGGAGTGAGCTTTGATGAGCTGGCCGAGTTGAGTCACATGGCCTTCCAGAATCGTCTGACCGCCGACGGATGCAGTGAGCAGAAATGTGGAAACGGTTTCGCCGTTTAGTTTCAAGGTCGCTTGCCGTGCTGTGATTTCTGGCGCGGGCATCGAGGCTTGTTGAGTCGCGATGCTCTCAAAAAGACCCACCGGCATCCCCGCTTTTTCCAGCAGCGAAACCACACCCTTTTTATCTAAAGTGAAAGAACCTTTTTCGAGTTCGACGCCCTGCGATACGAGCGAATATGTCGCGATGTTTCTGGGCACGTCCACGCTCAGATTCAGCTCCTGCACTGGCTCGTGAATCGCAAGCGTGACGCGCAAGAGCCGAGTGCTGAGGCTTGAGTCTAGCTCATTTGAGCCGGACCACGAAATCCGCTTTCGCCCGGCACCCGGAACCATCACTGCGAGATTGCCGTGGAAATCTACGCGGCGCTGCCCCGTCTCGCGGTTCACTCGCGGCTGCACATGAAAATAGCCCACTTCCATTTTCTTATCACGGATGATCAAATCTGATGATTGCTCGTGCTGAAACATCACTCTCGCGACGTGGGCAAGGGGAATGTCGTTCAACCGGGTAGCTTCGGGATACAGTTCGCGGACCACCAGCAGGCTCGTCATGGAAAGCCAGAAGCCGATGATGAGCAGTGCGGTGATACGATGGAGCATGATTCAGAAAGACAGCAGAACGATGGCGGCGTTCAAATGAATGTTCTGAAATGTAGCATCTGCCGGGCCGCTGTGTGGGATTGAGTTTGGGCTACCAAGCGGAGGAGTTTCAGTGTTGAAGGGAGCTATGCTTCGACTCATCGCCGCCTTGTTTTTCACTACGACATTCGCCTTTGCCGGAGAAATCATCCGTCCGCCTGATCCTCTGTATGAAAAGCGAGTCGTCCATGATCGCAACGGAATCGGAAAATTTTTCCTCGGTCGCGAGATCGCTCAGGTCATGGGGCACCAAGCAGCCGGTTGGCTGGAGCGCCCAGAGCGCGAGCAGGAGGAACGCACGGACCTTTTGCTTGATGCGCTGAATCTCAAGCCCGGCGAAAACGTCGCGGACATCGGCTGCGGCACCGGATATTTTGCCGAGCGCATGGCGCGAAGAATCGAGCCGGGTGGCGTCGTCTATGGCGTAGATATTCAGCAGGAGATGCTCGATTTGATGCAGCGCAAGATGCGACTAAAGCAGATCAAAAACGTGAAGTCCGTCCTCGGAGCCGAAGCCGACCCCAAGCTCGAACCGGAGAGCTGCGATCTCATGATCATGATCGATGTGTATCACGAATTCGAGTTCCCGTATGAAATGGTCCGCAAGATGATTGCCGGGCTGAAAAAAGGCGGACGTATCGTATTCGTAGAATACCGCGCCGAAGACCCCAACGTGCCGATTAAACTAGTCCACAAAATGAGTGAAGCGCAGTTGAAGAAAGAAATGGAGATTCATCCCGAAATGGAATTCGTCCAGACGCGGAAGGAACTTCCTCAGCAGCACATCATCATTTTCAAAAAGAAATAACCCCCTCAAACCCGAACGCCGCGTTTGTTTAACCGCAGATTTTGTGGATTTCTTTCTGTCCAAGAGTGCCTTCTCCCGACTCTGAACGAGTAACTCGCCACAGGATGATAACTACATACAATATATGTCATATAAAATAGACATTCATGTTGTTACTGCGTCACGCGCCCCTGTTCATCCGCAGACGAAATGCGGCGATTAAAAAGACGCATTCCGCAGAAGACCTAAGCCCAAGCTCGTTCGCCGTGCCGACCAAATTCCTATAAGCATCGAACGTGCGCCTGATGAACTCCCCATTGGGGAGGCGTCACCTTCACCACTTCCCCGCGCTCCCAGGTTGCATTACTACAGGCCCGGCGACCAATCAGCGTGTGTTCGGAGCGGCTGAGGAAAGTGGTGCGGCCTTCTCGCCCGGACGCCCTTTTGTGGCGCTGGCCGGGCGGTCTGGCTGGCTGGGCGGCGTTGTCTCAAAGTCCCGCCCCTGCGTCAAGAGCTGCCATGCGATTCGCGCCATCCGCCGCGCGACGCTGAGGATGGCGGTGTTGGCCTTCTTGCCGTGGGCGCGTTTCGTTTTATACATCGTGCCAAAGTAGGCGTTGCACCCGATAGCGACCCACGCCGCTTCGACGAAGGCCCAGCGCAGCCATTTGTTGCAGTGGGGCATGAGTTTTCCGTTGCAAGTTTTGCCGCCGCTGCTGCTCGTCGTCGGGCACAAGCCCGCGTAGCCGCACAGCTTTTGGGCGCTGGGAAAACGGCTGATGTCATCGATCTCGTTCACGATCACGGCAGCGAGGATGGGACCGATTCCTGGCATACTCAGCAGCCGTTCGCGCAGCGTGGAAGTGCCCATCATTTCCTCCAGCGTCGCCTCGTCTTCTTTGATGCGGAGCTGCACATTGCGCAGCATTTCGAGCTGCTGTTTGAGCAAGAGTCCCGCAGGCGCGGCAAGCTCCAGCTTCTCCAAAAAGCCCATCCCCTTTTTGCCAAAAAGATCGCTGCAAACCGGCAGCTCCAGCCCGTGCTGTGCCCCCAAAAGCCGCTGGATGCGATTGCGCAACATCGTCCGCTGGCGCACAAAAAAGCACCGCTGCCGAAGCACCTCCTTGCGCTCGCGAGTCACCTTGCACGGGATGTGGACGCGGCTGACCAAATCCGCCCGCAGCAGCACCGCAAGGATGCGCGAATCCACTTTATCCGTCTTCACCTGCGCCTCCGCAATAATCCGCGTCTTAAACGGGTTCGCCATCACAATGTCCTCCGCTGGCAAATGCACTTCCAGCAGCTCGAAAAGCCAGTGCCAATTCATCGTCGCCTCAAACGTCACGCGACAGCCAGGAAACCGCTTCACGAGCTTGCCGAACACTGGGTTTTAATGGATGCCTGAATTGCACCAGCATCGTTAAAATACTTTTCCCGATTGAATTGATTAAACGATGCCTTGAGTCCGTTTAGCCAATCTTGAATTCGGTAATTTGTCACATCGACAGTTTTCCGTTTGGAGTCCGCAAGATAATAGCTCGTGAATTCGGGTAATCTATCTTCATTGAACTTCCCTTTCAATGCTTTGGCTCCGTTGATTTGTTCCGGTTTTAGTTCCTTCCACTGATTTTGATCGAGATTATCGATCAAAAAAGCAAACTGGAGTCGAGAGCCAAGTGCTAAGAGTTTATCTAAATCGGTCTTGAAGCGGTCGAGGTTACTCATAAATATTTTAGATTTTTGTTTATTCGCCCAAACGAGCCGCAAACCGGGATATTGGCACAGGCGAGTGTGATTAAGCCCGCAGCTTGATCATCAAATCTCCCGCTTCCACTGCTTCGCCTACGCTGGCTAGGACTTCGGCTACTGTGCCGTCGGCGGGGGCTAGGATGTTGGTTTGCATTTTCATTGCCTCTAAGGTGGCTAGTTTTTCGCCTTTGGTGACGGCTTTGCCTACGCTGGCGTTTAGCACGGTGATCATTCCGGGGATGGGGGCTCCGATTTGTAGCGGGTCGCTGGCGGCGGCTTTTGGGCGGGTTTTTACTTCTTTGCTGATGCTCTTATCCAGCACGGTGGCTTCGCGGGGGAGGCCGTTGAGGTCGAACGTGATGACGCGGCGTCCGTCTTTGTCCGGGGTGCCTATGTTGATGAGTTTGATGATGAGGATTTTGCCTTCCTCGATGCTCACGGCGACTTCTTCGCCGGGGCGCAGGCCGTAGAAAAATGCGGGTGTAGGCAGGCAGCTCACGTCGCTGAAGCTCGACTGGAACTTCGCGAAGTCGGCGAAGACTTGCGGGTACATGAGGTGCGAATAGAGGTCGTCCTCGGTGGCTTCGCGTTTGGTTTTCTCGGCGACTTCGGCTTTTACGTCCTTGAGTTTTACGGGCTCGGGTTTGGTGCGTTTCACCTTGGCGTTGCCGAGCACGGCGCGGACGACGTCTTTGGGGAAGCCGTCCATTGGTTCGCCTAGTCCGCCGCTGAGCATATCAATGACGCTCTCGGGGAATGCGATGCTGCCGGGTTCGAGGTTCACTACGTCGGCGGGTTTGATGCCTCGGGTGAAAAGGAACAGCGCCATGTCGCCGACGACTTTGCTGGACGGCGTGACTTTTACGATGTCGCCGAAAAGGTCGTTCACTTCGCGGTAGCAGCGGGCGATTTCCGGCCAGCGTCCGCCGAGTCCCATCGAAGCCGCTTGCTCTTTGAGGTTCGTGTATTGGCCGCCGGGCATTTCGTGCAGATAGACTTCGGCGCTGCCGGTTTTTGGCGCG
Source organism: Verrucomicrobiaceae bacterium (assembly GCA_031372675.1). Taxonomy (GTDB): domain Bacteria; phylum Verrucomicrobiota; class Verrucomicrobiia; order Chthoniobacterales; family Chthoniobacteraceae; genus SXWH01. Next base: position 642 of record JANMLS010000436.1, on the reverse strand, counting down.
GTATCGAAGGGCGTGTAGAATGGCCGGACGTGCTCCCAGTAGTCGGAGAATTCGTTGAGCGTATCGAGGTCAAGGCCGGTGTCGCGCGGGGTGTTTTGCAGCGCGGCGACGATGCTGTTGAGGTTTGGCTGCGACGTGCTGCCGCTCATCGACGCGATGGCTAAATCGACCACATCGACCCCGGCCTCGCTCGCTTGCAAAATGGACGCTGCATTGATGCCGCTCGTGTCGTGCGTGTGGAAGTGGACGGGAATTCCGATCTCATCCTTCAGCGCCTTCACGAGTGCTTTCGCGGCGTATGGACGGCACAGGCCCGCCATGTCTTTGATCGCCAGCATGTGTGCGCCCATTTTCTCCAGCTCCTTCGCCAGCGAGACGTAATACTTGAGCGAGTACTTCGTGCGCGTCGGGTCGAGGATGTCGCCCGTGTAGCACAGCGCGCCTTCGCAGATGCCGTGCGTTTCCTGCACGGCTTCCATCGCGGCTTTCATGTTGCCGAGGTCGTTGAGCGAATCGAACACGCGGAAAATATCCATGCCCGCTTCGGCGGCGTGTTTCACAAAACCCGACACCACATTCGCCGGATAGCTCGTGTAGCCGACGGCGTTTGCGCCGCGCAGGAGCATTTGGAAACAGATGTTT
>JANMLS010000442.1:0-11344 GCA_031372675.1 Verrucomicrobiaceae bacterium | reverse complement strand
GCTTTGGCGATAACCGGGGCTTCATTCAGGGAGCCAGCGGCAGTAATACCTTCGCCGGTGCTATCGAGCTAAACGACAACGGGATTTCCCGCATCGGCACGCAAGATGGTGGCTCACTGAACCTCACCGGAGCTATCACCCAGAGCACTGGCATTACTACTGCCAACATCCTCTTCCGCACCGGCGGCATAGGTGGCGAATGGGTCACACTCTCGAATAGCGGAAACTCCTTTGGCGGTGACTCAGGAATTTTCAACGCTGCAACCACTGGAAACTGGGCCGGCGTCCGCATTGGGGTGGACAACGCCCACCCGACGAATCTCACCATCAGCGCCACTGTCGGCGGCACAGGCACAGGCACCGCACTGGACCTCAATGGCAAGAATCAAGCTCTAAACGGCCTGATCTCGGGAATCTCGGGAACCGCATTGATGAGCATCATCAATCTGGACACGGTGAATGCCTCCACCCTCACCCTCAATCCGACGGCGGATAAGATTGCTGACAACACGACCCGCATCCTCGGTGGTGGCGGGCTGGGAACCATCAATGTTGTGAAGTCTGGCGGATTCAAACAAACCCTCTCCGGCACCAACACCTATACCGGCACCACCACCGTCTCCGCAGGCACCTTGGTCGTCAACGGAAGCATCAGCGGCAGCGCGGTCACGGTCAACGGCGGCACACTTGGCGGCAGCGGCACAGTCGGTGCGCTCACAGTTAGCGGCGGCACTTTGGCACCCGGCAACAGTGCCGGTATCCTGAATGCTGGCAGCACCACCTTCTCCGGCGGCATTGCGGCTTATGAAATCAACGGCACCACCGTTGGCACGCAGTATGACCAACTGAACGTGACTGGAACCGTGAGCTTCTCAGCGTTGACGGCACTGACCATTGACCTCGGAGTATTCGATCCGCTCAACGATGTGGACACCTTCACGCTGATCAACAACGACAGCAACGAAGCGATTTCGCTGGGAGGATTTGGATTCACCTATCTCGGCGATCAGTTGAGTGAAGGTGAATTATTCACAGTTGGCTCGCAAATCTTCAGCATCAGCTACGCATCGGGAACAGACACCAACGATGTCATCATCAGCGCAGTGCCAGAACCCGGCAGCGCCCTTATGCTGGCAGGCGGCCTCGCCACGCTACTCGGCTTCCGCCGCCGCAGGGTGAGCTAAGTCGGGCAGTCGGTCTGCAAAATCGCAGGAGACTTTGAGGGGCGGAGGGAGAAATCCTTCCGCCCTTTCGTTTGCCTTTAGCCTATAAAAAACAGGGGAGAGTCACGCAGAGGCGCAAAGACGCAAAGATGAGGCAAATTTGAACCGATTGGATTCAGGCAAGCACGGAGACGTAAAGGAGCGCACGCCGATAGCAAGCGACTGATGCACCCTTTTTCGGTGAGCGCGAGTTTCTGAGTATCCCTTTGCGCCTTCGCGTCTTTGCGTGACACTTCGCTTTCAACTGCGGTTTTTCGGATGAAAACCCCGCTCCTATGCGCCGAGTGCCTCGCGCATCTTCACGAGTTGCGCGTGCTTTTCCGACCAGTCGGTTTCGCGCTGGCGGTGTTCGTCGAGGACTTTTGCAGGCACTTTCGCTGCGAAGTTATCGTCGGCGAGTTTGGCGCGGACTTTCTCCAGTTCGCTTTCCACTTTTGTGATTTCTTTGCCGATGCGCTCGCGCTCGGCGGCTACGTCAATGAGTCCTTCGAGCGGCAGGAATAACTCGCCGAGCGGCGTGAGCGCGACGGGCGTTCCTTTGGCCGGGATAAATGCTGCGTCCACTTCAAAAGGTTCCGCGTTCAGGAGATTCGCGATGACGTTTGCTTCGTGGGCTTCGAGTGTGCCGCTGGGTTTGAGGATGAAGCGGTTCTTTTTATTGCCGGGCAGATTGAAGTCGCGGCGCAGTCCACGACCTGCTTCCACGGTGGTGTATTTCGCTTTCGCGAGTGCGTCGCTTGTTTCGTCGAGGCCGAAGTATGCGAGTTCTTCGCTCGTGAATGGCTTTGGCCAGATGGCGAACATGATCGTGTCGCCGCCTTGTTTTGCGGGCAGGTCGTTTGCGAAGCCCATGCTGTTCCACAGTTCCTCCGTGATGAATGGGAGATAAGGATGAAAGAGCCGCAGCGTGTGGCTGAACACGAAGTCCATCACGGCGAGCGTATTCGCTTTCCGCGCTTCATCGGTGCCGTAGAGCGTGGCTTTGCTGGCCTCCACGTACCAGTCGCAATACTCGCTCCAGAAGAAGCGGTAGAGTGCGCCGGATGCGTCGCTGAAGCGGTATTCATCGAGCGCAGTGCTCACTTCACCGATGGCGTCGTTGAGACGCGCGAGAATCCATTGGTCATCGCTCGTGAGAAGGTCGGGACGAATCTCTCCCTCGGTCTCGCCGCCGTGCATCTGGCGGAAACGCGCGGCGTTCCAGAGCTTCGTGCAGAAGTTCCGGCCAAGCTCCACGTTCTTTTCGTCATACACGACATCGGTGCCGAGCGGCGCACTGCGCATGGTGCCAAAGCGCAACGCATCCGCGCCGTATGTGGCGATGAGGTCGAGCGGGTCGGGCGAGTTGCCGAGCGACTTGCTGAGTTTGCGCCCCTGTTTGTCGCGGATGATGCCGGTGAAATAGACGTTCTTAAACGGCAAATCGCCCATCCACTCGTAGCCCGCCATAATCATGCGAGCGACCCAGAAGAAGATGATATCCGGCCCGGTGACGAGGTCGGTGGTCGGGTAGAATTTGGCAAGCGTGCTCGTCTTCTCCGGCCAGCCCATCGTGGCGAATGGCCAGAGCCAGCTTGAGAACCAAGTGTCGAGTACGTCGGGGTCTTGGGTGAAGCCGTTGTCTTCAAGTGCTGCGATGTCCTTCTGATTGAGTGTTGCGACTTGAATCTGAACTTGGACTCCATTCAGGCCATGATTGAACTCTAGGATCGTGGGCGAAATTGGTACGCCAGTTTCCACGTTGATAAACCGAATAGCTGACTCCGAGCCTTTGCCGTCGAGCAAGTCTTCGAGCGTTTCAGAAAGACATTGATCCAACATGTGGAAGATTTCTGTCGTCTTGGAACCTTCGGACACGACGCTCCACACCGGCACGCGATGCCCCCACCAAAGCTGCCGCGAGATGCACCAGTCCTGAATTCCGGTCATCCAGTGGTCATACACCTTCGCCCAGCGGTCGGGGAAAAAGCGCATGGAGCCATCGGCGACACACGCCTTGCTCGCTTCCACGCTCGGATATTTGAGGAACCATTGCTCGCTGAGGCGCGGCTCGATGGGCACATCGGCGCGTTCGCTGTAGCCGACGTTGTTTTTATACGGCTCCGTTTTTTCCAAAGCACCGGCGGCTTCGAGCAACTCCGCCGATTTCTTCCGCGCGGAGAAACGCTCCATTCCCGCGAGTTCCGCTCCTGCGAGGTCGGTCATTTTTCCATCGGGCGTGAGCACGTCGATGACGGGCAGCTTGTGGCGCAGGCCGATTTCGTAGTCGGCTTTGTCGTGTGCAGGCGTGACTTTCAGGACGCCGGTGCCGAAGTCGAACGTGACATGATCATCCGCGATGATCGGAATCTGCACCCGCTCGCCGAGCGCGCGCCAGACGTGTTTCCCGATGAGATGCGTGTAGCGCGGGTCGTTCGGATTCACAGCCACGGCGGTGTCGGCGGGGATGGTCTCGGGGCGCGTCGTCGCTATGGTCAGAAACGTGCCGGGCTCTTCCACCACTTCCACGCGGAAGTGATACATGAAGCCGTTTTGCTCCTTCATGATCACCTCCTCGTCGCTCAGCGCGGTGAGCGAAGCGGGGCACCAGTTCACCATGCGTTTGCCGCGATAGATGAGGCCCTTTTTATAAAGGTCCACAAACACGCGCTGCACGCAGGCCGAGTATTCCGGGTCCATAGTGAACCGCGTGCGCGACCAGTCGCACGAAGCGCCGAGCGCGCGGAGTTGCTTCAAAATGATGCCGCCGTATTTCTCCTTCCACTCCCAGATTTTGCCTACGAGCACCTCGCGACCGAGGTCGTCGCGGTGCTTCATCACGCCTTCTTTACGCAGCGTTTTCTCCACCACGTTTTGCGTGGCGATGCCGGCATGGTCGGTGCCGGGGAGCCAGAGGACTTCCTTGCCGAGCATCCGTGCGCGACGTGCGAGGATGTCCTGAATCGTGTTGTTCAGCACATGCCCGAGCGTGAGATGTCCGGTGACATTCGGCGGCGGGATGACGATGGAATACGCGGGCTTTTCCGACGCAGGGTCGGCGGCAAAACAGCCTTTGGCTTCCCAATCGGCATACCACTTCGATTCAATGGCAGCGGGCTCGTAAGTCTTCGGAATCTCGGTCATAAAAATGGGGCGCGAAGATGCCTTCTTCGCCGCAAGAGGCAAGTCCCGCGCACGTTTTTCGCCCCTGCGCACTTGCCAAGGCCCGTTCGACTTCGCACTCTGCGCACCCTTTCAAAAAACCGGCGCGGCCCGGAATGCCGCACAACTCAAACTACCAAATACTTAAATATGAGCACTTGTGACATCGGCCTCATCGGCCTCGCAGTAATGGGCGAAAACCTCGTTTTGAACATGGAATCGCGCGGCTTTCACGTCGCCGTTTTCAACCGCACCGTCAGCGTCACCGAGGCATTTGAAGCCGCTCGCGGAAAAGGAAAAAACTTCGTCTTTGCCAAAACGCTCGCCGAATTTGTCGGCGCACTCAAGCGCCCTCGCCGTGCGCAAATCATGGTAAAAGCAGGCGCTCCCGTGGATGCAGTCATCGAGCAACTCATCCCGCTCATGGAGCCGGGCGACGTGATTATTGACGGCGGCAACTCGCTTTGGACCGACACGCAGCGTCGCGAAAAATACCTCAAGGAAAAGGGACTCCACTTCTTCGGCGTCGGCGTCTCCGGCGGTGAAGAAGGTGCGCTCAAAGGCCCGAGCATCATGCCCGGCGGCTCGAAGGAAGGCTGGGAATCGCTCGCGCCGATTTACACAAAAATCGCCGCCATCGCCGAAGGCGAAGCGTGCTGCCGCCACATGGGGCCGGACGGCGCTGGCCACTACGTGAAGATGGCACACAACGGAATCGAATACGGCGACATGCAGCTCATCTGCGAGGCGTATGCGATTTTGAAAGCGGCCATCAATCCAAGCGCCGAAGAGTTCGCGCAGATTTTCACCGACTGGAATAAAGGCGAACTCGACAGCTTCCTCATCGAAATCACCTCCCGAATTTTCACCAAAAAAGACCCCGAAACCGGCAAAGCAATCGTGGACCTCATCCTCGACAAAGCCGGGCAAAAGGGCACCGGCAAATGGACTGTCGGCCACGCCGTGGAAATGGGCGTGCCTCTCAGCGTCATCGGCAGCGCGGTAGAAGCTCGCATTTTGTCCTCCATGAAAGACCAGCGCGTCGCCGCCAGCAGCGTGCTGAACGGACCCGCGCCAAAGCCCTTCACCGGAGATCGCGCCGTCATCATCGCCGCCGTGCGCGACGCCCTCTACGCCTCAAAAATTACCAGCTACGCGCAAGGCATGGTGCAACTCGGCGCAGCGAGCGAGCAATACGGCTGGAACCTCAACTTTGAAGACATCGCGAGCATCTGGCGCGGCGGCTGCATCATCCGCGCCCGCTTCCTCAACCGCATCACCGAAGCCTACAAAAAGAACCCCGGCCTCAAAAATCTGATGCTCGATCCTTTCTTCGCCGACGTGCTCAACCGCACGCAGTCGAACTGGCGCATCGCCGTCACCACCGCCATCGAAAACGGAATCGCAGTCCCCGGCTTCAGCGCCGCGCTCGCCTACTTCGACAGCTACCGCACCGCCAGCCTCCCCGCAAACCTGCTACAAGCCCAGCGCGACTTTTTTGGAGCCCACACCTACGAGCGCACCGACAAGCCAGCGGGACAGATGTTTCATTACGACTGGCTGTCATAAGACGGGTTGAAATGGAGGACCCTTACATCCCTCCCAAATCGCAATTGACGGATGCTAACAGTTTTTCCGGGAAGCAATCTTTCTGGAAAAAAATGTCCGAGGCTTCTCGTGGAAAAGCGATTCAGTGGGGCTTCTGGGAAAGAGGACGAATACTGCACGGATTAGTCCTACTGCTCGTTTCCATCGTCTGCCTCGTGAAAGAAGGTAGCGAAGGCTGGCACTATTTTAGTCAAAACATTACTGAGTTTCTAGGCTTAGTTGCAGTCGCTAATTTTTTCTACACTTTCGCATACGTCGTGGAGTTACTTGAGATGTATTTGGTCTCACAAAAAGCAATGCGATGGATTCGGTTCGGGTTCTTGATTACCGGCACTTTTCTGGCAAGTGCTCTGACGGTGTTTGCGATGGAGATGATTTTATCAAGTGTGGATGATATGTAGTTCCGTTTCTGGCGAATGAACCACTCAGACTTCAGTTTCGAGACGCTTGTTAAGCAATCTGCGGGTGGAGAGCGTATTTATAGCACCTTTGCCTACTGGCTTTGTGTTACGGGCTGGCCCTTCTCTCGAGTATTGAGAAGCGCCGACTGGGCCTGCGCTGCAATGTCCCACCAATACGATACTGAGGAGCAAGATAACCTCCGAGGCTTTCCGCAATACGTTCCACGCGTCATCCGACCGATTGCGCCTGTCACCGTTGCATACCGATGGTCGCCATTTCCAAGAGCGATAGAATTATTGGGGCAGCCGACCCGAATCAGGATGGATGAATACGGAACAGTTCTCATGCTTTTCGAGCCATCGCATTTCGAGACAGCGAATGACCCATGCACTGACTTGGGTCATTTTGAGTTCTTACTAAAACATGCCTGCGAACGAGCGATGCAATCGCGGCACTTGATGTTCAAGCGTCAGGTTTTCCTCTGCGGCTCTCCGGGCTGGAGCTATAAATTGACTGGATTCAATTCATCGGAAGAAGGCGACCTCGACTGCTGCTACGAGAATGAAGAGCGCGCTGAACTGATGAAGGAATTCGGCTTTGTTCATTGCTCAAGAAAACCTCCTAGAAAATAGACATCCCGATCCATCGGGACGTCCCGCTGCTGTCATTCGCAACCGCCAACGGCTCTCAAAAAGTCCGCATTACCAGAGCAGCCATCCCGTTTTCGCCTTGAGCAATCCCTCGTCACAACTACCGTGAACTCATGAAGAACATCACTGTTTCAGTGGGGGACGAAACTTTCCAGCGTGCGTCTATTTTAGCTGCGAAGAAGAAGACGACTGTTGCTGCGTTGGTGAAGCGCTTCATTAACGGATTCATCACTTCGGAATCGGACTTTGAACGCTTGAAACGCCAAGAGCGCGAGATTCGCGAATCGATCAAAGCGTTTAGTGCTTCCGAGCGGCTTTCGCGCGACGAAGTCCACGACCGCAATGCGCTTCGTTGATACGAACGTGCTTCTCTACTCCATCAGCCGCGAGCCGGCTGAAGCGGAGAAAAGAGCAAAGGCGGAAGCGATATTGGACTCCCCCGATTTGGTCCTTTCCGCGCAAGTGCTTCAGGAATTTTATGTCCAAGCGGTCCGTGCGAACAGGAAAGCTCCATTGAGTCACGATCAAGCCGCTGGGCTTATCGAGAGTTGGATGCGATTTCCGATTCAGGAAATCACCGCCGCCATCGTGGTGGCCGCTCTCAAGACCAAAGCGCGGTGGCAGACTTCCTACTGGGACGCAGCGATCATCGAAGCAGCGAGAGCAGCAGGCTGCAAAGAGCTACTTTCCGAAGACCTCAATCACGGCCAAAACTACGGCGGAGTGCGGGTGATCAATCCGTTTTTGTAGAGCTTCCAACCGCATCGTCGGCGACGCGCTGGCGTTTCACGACGGGCTTCTATGCAAGAAACACGCTTGGGTGGTGATGCCGAACCACGTTCACGCAAAAACCAGCTACCCGTAGCGCAGTGCTTCGATGGGTGGGATTCGGCTGGCTTGCCAGGCGGGGTAGATGCCGCTGACGATGCCGATGAGCACGGCAAACAGAAAGCTGGCGAGCGCGGCGTTGGGGTTCACGATTCCCTGGCTGTCGCCGCTGGTCGCTTGCGAGATGACTTCCAAAAGACCGAACGCCGCCGCGAGTCCCGCGATGCCGCCGAGGATGGCGAGTACTGTGCCTTCGATGAGGATTTGGATAAAGATGTGCCGCCCTTTTGCGCCAACGGCGCGGCGCACTCCGATCTCACGAATGCGCTCGGTGATGCTGGCGAGCATGATGTTGGTAATTCCCAGCCCGCCGACGATGAGGGCGATGCTGGCGATGATTCCGCCGACGAGTTTGATCTGCGTGAATTGCTTGTCTATGCCGTCGCTCCACTCCACGCGGTTTTCAAACTCGAAGTCCTCGATTCCGCGATGTGAGGCGATGAGGATTTTGTATGCTTCGGCTTGCGCTTCGGTCATGCGGTCGGGGTCGGTGACGCGGAAGGCAAGCTCGTCGAGCCGTTCATTCGGGCCGGGATCGTCTTTGGTGGAGGTGTTGGATTTTGAAGTGCTGAATGTAGGAACGGCAGACGATGAGCCTTTGCTATCCAGCCCGCCCGCGCTCTTGAACTCAAAGAACATCGTGTTGAATGGAATGAGGAAGGTGGAGTTTTTGCGCGAGTAAGGATCGTATCGCCCGTAGCGCGATGGCGGGATCGGGCGGCCTTCTTTTCGGGCGCGTTTTGCGTCGTCGCTCTCGTAGCGCTCAAGCGTGCCGATGATTTCAAATGGCCGGGAGTTCACGAGCACAGTGCGCCCAACTGGATTTACGTCGGGTTCCGTCGGCCAGAGTTCCTCCACGATTCGCGAGCCGATGACGCAGACTTTTGCCGCTACATCGAGGTCGAGCTGGCAGATGGCGCGACCGGATTCGATGGTGTGGTTTTGCACGGTGATGTGCTCCGGCCAGACGCCGCGAATGTTGTAGCGAAAATCCGCCTCGCCGCGCTGGAGCGTCACCGCTTGCTCATAAACAGGGCCGACTGCCTGGATGAGCGTCGCGTGTTTCCGCAAAGCATCGGCATCGGCGATGGTGATACCGGGCGAGAGATCGGCGATGTGGATTTGATCGCTGGGCGCTTCTTTTTTGAAAACGCGGACGGTTTCCACGCCGCCAAGCGCGGTGAGCATTTCCTTGCTCTTAATGGCAAGCCCTTCCACGAGCGCAAAAGTGGTGAGCAGGCTGGCGACGCCAAGGATGATGCCGAGCATCGTGAGCACGCTGCGGAATTTGTGCGAAAGAATCTCGCGCAGGCCCGTGTAGAAGCTGTTCCAGAGATTCATTTCCCGTCCTCCTCCGGTAGCGGCGCGGCGCGAAGTCCGCTGTGCCAGTTGTCCGCATTGTTCACGATTTTGCCGTCGCGAATCACAATGCGGCGCGGCGCGTTGGCAGCGATTTCATTATCGTGGGTGACAAGGACGATGGTGCGCCCCTGCGCCACAAGCTCGCGAAAGAGCGCGAGAATGGTGCCGCCAGTCCGCGAATCGAGATTCCCCGTCGGCTCGTCGGCAAAGATAATTTTCGGATCGTTCACCAAAGCCCGCGCGATGGCGACGCGCTGCATCTGGCCGCCAGAAAGCTGAAGCGGCGTGTTTTTCATCCGCTCGGTCAGCCCCACACGCTCGATGGCATCAATCGCACGGCTGCGTCGCTCTTTGGCGGATTTGCCGGAATAAATCATGGGCAATTCCACGTTATCGAGGACGTTGAATTTCGGCAGTAGATTGAAGGACTGGAAAACGAAGCCGATCTTCTCGTTGCGCATCTCCGCAAGTCTTCCGTCGCTGGCTTGGGAGACATCCACGCCATCAATGACCACGCGCCCCGTGGTCGGCGTAACGAGGCAGCCGAGAAGGTGCATGAGCGTGCTCTTGCCACTGCCGCTGGGTCCGATGATTGCGCAGTATTCGCCCTGCTGGATGGTGAGGTCCACGCCGTCGAGCGCGCGGATTTCCTGCGAGCCGACGGTGTATTTTTTTGTGACCTCGGTGAGTTCGATTAGAGCCATCGGGAATTACACGCCGTCGCCACTGCGCCGACTGCGCGATGATCCACGGCTGATCGGCAGTCGTTCGGGTTCGGAAAGGAGGACTTTTTCGCCCTCGCGAATGCCGGAGAGAATTTGCGCGTATTCGGTGTTTGAGATGCCGACTTTTACCGGGCGACGCTCTGTTTTTTCTCCAGCTCGCACATACACGACTCGCCCTTCGCCCTCGCCACGAAATACCGCGCTCACGGGCACTGACACTACATCTTGGACGTTTGCGACGGGGATGGTCATCTGCACATTCATGCCGGGCCGCATCCGTACGCCGGGGCTTTCGATCAATGCCTGAACATTGACGCCTTTGACCGAGTTTTTCACCGTGGCACTCGGCGCGATGAAGAAAATTTCTGCCTCCGCCTGTTCATCCAAAATCGCATCCGCTGAGAGGAAAACTCTTTGTTTCACCGCGAGTCGCGCCACATCAATTTGGTTGACGTGAGTTTCCACGATGAGTCGCGAGAGATTTGCAATCGTCATCAACGTGGTGCCGTTGTTCACGCTTGCCGCAGCGACGATTACTTGCCCCTCGACAATCGGCACGGTGAGAATCGTCCCATCGCCCGGCGCGATTACTTTGGTCTTCGAGAGCTTGTCCTGCACAAGCTGCAACTTGCGCTCGGCGCGTGTGTGATTATTGCGGGCGATGGCCAGCTCGGATTCCAGATTGTCGTGGTCTTCGCGGCTCACGAGTTTTTGCGCAAAAAGCTCTTTGGAGCGCTCGAAGTTTCGCTCCAGTTTCATCGCAGCGAGCTTCGCGCCTTCGATTTCCACCTTTGCCGAGTCCTGCTCGGTGAGAATATCCCGGTCGTCGATTTCCAGCAGTATTTCCCCGGCTTTGACCGTGTCGCCCGGAATGACATTTAGCTTTTTCACACGCCCGCCGACCTCCGCTTTCACATCGAGCTGCGATGCTGGCTGGACTTCGCCTGTGACCTTGATAGTCATCGCAATATCCCGCAACTCCGCGACCACGACCGCCGCCTCGCGGTTCTGCTGGGAAGCAGCCTGCTGAGGTGCCCGAAACCAATTTTGGGATTTTGCATACCATCCTCCGCCAATGACTGCCGCGATGAGCACGTATTTGAAAAATTTGTTCATTCAGTAAAATTCAGACTACCCAAAAGTAAAGCCTCCGCGAGTAGCGAATCACAAACCCCGAAGTGCCTCGGAAGTTAGCGGATTTCAATCTTCTCGGCTTCGCATGTCCACTTATTCTGGCTGTGTTGAATATAAGCAGCCAGACTGCGGCTTCAACGTCGCTGCAAAAAAGAACCCGCGTTGTGCGAATTTGGGGTCGCACAACGCGGGTCGTGAGGAGGAATCTGTT
>JANMLS010000384.1:0-4697 GCA_031372675.1 Verrucomicrobiaceae bacterium | reverse complement strand
GCGGCAATTTTCGCCTGCGCTTCTTTGCTTTCGTTTTGGTATTTCTGCAAAAGCTCCTGTGCTGCTGATGTGCTGTATTGCTCGTTGTTCAGCTTTTTGGAAAGGGCATCCATTTCCTCCCTCAGCCTGCCAACTTCGTTTGACGCCTCATCGCTTGCGTCGAGCGCCGTCCTGTATGCCGCATGAGATTCGGCGAGCTGTCGCTCGAACTCACCGCGAACTTGCGCGATACGCATTTGCAGGTCGGGCGGTAGGTCGGATTTCCGCAGCTCTTCAGCAAGCGACTCCGCGATGGGTGTGTTTTGTAAAGATGGCGCGGTTGGTTGTGGTTGCATCTTCAAACTAGATGGTAGCGGCGTTGCTGATGAAAGTTCTAAAGCGGAATGGTTTCCAGCAGCCATGTCTTGCGAAAGTTTTGGCTCCTTCGCGGATGATGGATTTGCGACAGCCAACGGAGCAGGGGACCACTCGCTTGCTGCGGACGTGATGCGCGAGCGCAGCTTATCGGCCAACGCAGAATCCGCGCTGACATCCTTCCCAAATCCCGCATTCGCGACACCCACAAGCCGGGCCAGTTTTTGCCACGGAAAACGGATGTCCAAATTGTCTGCCTCCACAATCTGACCACGGAAAATTGAGGGCACTCGGCGGTAGATTTCTGAAAGCGGCAAAGTCGTCTGACCTTTCGTGATTTTCTCAGCCAGTTCCGCCGTGCCGAAATGCAATTCCGCCTTCAAATCATGCGGCCCCGGCAACAGCAAATGCGCCGGAATGCGGTGCAGGAAGTCTCCCAACTCCAAGCGCAGATCATTCTCAGCAGCGGGCTTTAGCGCAGATTCCACAGACATCTTCAATGACCCGCTCTTTGGCAAAGGCTGCGTCGCAGGTTCCTGCTTTTGTTCCTCCTGCTTCATCTTGGCATAGCCCGGCGGTGGCGGCTCAGTGCGCGGCTTTCTTTTGAATCGTTCGAGAAACTTCATGGATAATCCTTTGGGCGTGCAATGCCCGCATTGCCCTTCCCTTAAAAGTTTTTCCTTAGTTTGTCTGCAAAAAGGTTCACGCTTTCACCGACTTCCGCCTGCCTTTTACGATCACAAACTCAGCGCATTCCGCCGCCAGCCTCGGCGGCAAAGTCACCTCCACAATCGCGTCCTCCCCGTCGTAGGCGATGCCATGGACTTTCGCGGCGCGATGCAGCCGCGCCATCAGCCCGGCTTGCTCCGGCGGCAGGCGCAGCGAACGAGTCACTGTCCCCGGCGACGCCATCTCCGCCATGCGCTCCAGCAGTGCATTCAGCCCTTCGCCCGTGTGGACCGAGATAAACATCGCATCCGCAAAACGCGAACGCAGCCCGTTCAAAACCGCAGGCTCCGCCACTTTATCAATCTTGTTAAACACCACGAGCATCGGGCGCTTGTCTGCCTCCAACTCACTCAGCACCTTCATCGTTGTGTCAAAAAACTCATCCACTTTCGGTGCGCTCGCATCCAGCAGATGCACGAGAAAAGACGCCTCTGCCGCTTCCTCAAGCGTCGCCTTGAAAGCCTCCACAAGACGGTGCGGCAGCTTCCTCACAAACCCGACGGTATCCGTCAGCAAAAGCGGCTGATTATTTGGCAGCGACACCTTCCGCGTCGTCGTGTCCAGCGTTGCGAACAACTTGTCCTCCACGAGCACATCCGCGCCCGTCAAACTCCGCAGCAGCGAGGATTTCCCCGCATTCGTGTAGCCCACAATCGCGCAATTTGGCACCGGCGTGCGCTGCCTGTCTTTCCGCTGCGTCGCACGCTGGCGGCGCACATCCGCAAGCTCCCGCTTCAGCCGGTCCATCGAGTTCCACATCCTCCGGCGATCCTGCTCAAGCTGGCTCTCGCCTTCGCCTTTTCCACCGATACCGCCGCCCTGCCCACCGAGATGCGACCAAGCCCGCGTCAACCTCGGCAACGCATACTCAAGCTGCGCCACCTCGATTTGCAGCCGCGCCTCCCGCGACCGCGCACGACGCGCAAAAATATCCAAAATCACCTTCTGCCTGTCCAGCACCGGCACCCCCGCAAGCGTCTCCCAATTGCGCTGCTGCGAAGGCGATAAATCATGATCGATCACCACCGCTCCAAGCCCCTCCGCTTTCACCCGCGCTGCAATCTCCTCCGCCTTCCCGGAACCAAGCAAATACCGCGCATGAAGCTCCCTGTGATGAACCAGAACATGCTCCGCAATCGGCAGCCCCAGCGTCTCCACAAGCTCGCCCAATTCCTCCAAAAGACTAGCCGCCTCCTCCCGTAAAGCATGGTCCGTATAAGGACCGATCAAAAGCACTGGATTCATTCGCGAATAAACAAAAAGCAAACCGTAAACACCCCGCGAAGTTCCCCGCTCTCCGCGCCATGCGCAAGCACCAAACTACATGCCGCGTTCGTGATTTATGCGCTGGAACTTTCCCACCGCCCGTAAAGTCCGCACGGAAGCACGCGGCCATGCTTTTTCTCCGGGATGCCGAGTTCTCCTGCGGTGATGGTTCCTTTTTTCCCGCTCATCAAATCGCCGAGCAAATTGGCCAGCACGATGGGCGAGAGCGAGGATGCGTAGCCGTTGATGAGCAAAAAAAGCGGCGCGTCGCTGAGTATCTCGCGGCACTCGGCGAGGAGCCTCCACAAATGTTCTTCCAGCTTCCACACCTCGCCGCCCGCGCCGCGCCCGTAGGCCGGCGGGTCCATGATGATCGCGTCGTAGCGCCGCCCGCGTCGGGCTTCGCGGGAGACAAATTTCAGGCAATCATCGGCGATAAAACGGATGGGCGCATCGGCGAGGCCGGAGAGCGCGGCGTTGTCGCGGCACCATTGCACCACGCCTTTCGAGGCGTCCACATGGCAGACCGATGCTCCCGCCGCAGCGCAAGCGACGGACGCCGCGCCGGTGTAACCAAAAAGATTGAGCACCTGCACTTCGCGACCGGTTGCGCGCGCGGATTGGATTTGGCTCATGCACCAGTCCCAGTTTGCGGCCTGCTCCGGGAAAAGCCCGGTGTGCTTGAAGTCCGTCGGGCGTATCCGAAATGTGAGAGCGCCGTAGCGGATATTCCACGACTCCGGCAGTGCGCGGCGAAACTCCCAGCGACCGCCTCCCGTCTCGCTGCGGTGGTAAAATCCATCCCATTCTTTCCAATGCGCACCATCGCGGCGCGGCCACACAACTTGTGGGTCCGGGCGCACCAGCGTGACATCGCCCCAGCGCTCCAGCTTCATGCCGTCGCCAGTATCGAGCAGTTCGTAATCTTTCCAACGGTCGGCAAGGAGAATGCGGCTTTCTAAATTCATCATCAGTGGGTATCCGGTCCGCCCGCAAGCATCCGCACGCGCTGGCTGGTGAGCGGCAGTTTCATCGTCAGTGAGAGGCCAGTGCCGGGCGTATTGAGCAGCTCCATTTCCCCGCCATGCTCGCGGATGATCCGGCGCACGATGAGCAGGCCCAGCCCGCTGCCGCCTGCTTTCGTCGTGAAATATGGCTCAAAGATTTTGCTCATCTGCTCTTCAGGAATACCGCCGCCAGTATCCGCAAACGAGATGCTTGCGTAGCGATCATCCATGTCGGTGCGCACGCGGAGAATGCCGCCGCTTTTCATCGCTTGGAATGCGTTTTTGATGATGTTGAAAAACGCCTGCTTCACTTGCGTGCGGTCGAGTTCCAAGAGCGGAAGGTCTGCGCGCAACTCGGATTCCACGATGATATTCCGGTCTGCGATTTCGGCTTCGAGGAAGTGGATGCTTTCCTGCACGAGCTGATTGAGATTTTCCAAGCGACAGTCGAGCTGCGCAGGCCGGATCGCGCCCAGAAACTGGCGGATGATGGTATCGAGTCGCTCGATTTCTTCCTTCGCGACATCCACGATTTTTGTGAGGTCTTTGCGCTGGGAATCCGGGACTTTGCGCAGCTTGCGCTCCATGAGTTGAAGGTGGATATGCAGCGAGTTCAGCGGATTCCCAATCTCGTGCGCGACGCCCGCCGCAAGCAGTGTGAGTGCGTTGAGCCGCTCGGTGTGGATGGTTTCCTCGGTGCTCTTCCGGCTTTCCGTGATGTCGCGCAGGATGACCGCGTAGCCGATGAGATCGTGCGCTTCGCTGTCCACTCGCAGCGGCGTGACGTAGAAATTCAGGAAGCGGTTCACGGGGTAAAAAACTTCCATGTCCCGCGAGATGGTTTTTTCCGCCTGGGCGATGGCGTTCCAGTCCAGCCCGCGAATTTTTTCCGTGAGCAGGACGCCGAGCGCCGACTCGCGCTCCATGCCGAAAAACTCGCCCGCAGCGCGGTTCAGATAGGTGATGTGGCCGGTCGCGTCCGTGACGATTACGCCTTCGTGCAGCGCGTGGAAGATCGTCTCGAAAAACCCTTTCTCATCCGCAAGCCGCAGCACGTAATCGCGGACTTCTTCGGGGCGCACACGCCCGATGCGTTCGAGCAGCTTGTCGAGAAATCCAGAGTTCATGCTTAGCGTTTTGTGATCAGCTAAAAGCGCGAAAAGTCGCTGCTGCGAGTGAAACGAGCCAAGGAGCGGCGGCATTCTTGCCGCCGTTTGAAAAACAAAAGCGAAGCGGAAATATTGCGGACGTTCCATCCGCAAGAGGATGGGCGCTTCGCGCTGCGTGGACGGCGGCAGGAATGCCGCCGCTCCTTGGCTCGCTATGCTCGCATAAGATGCA
>JANMLS010000373.1:0-1866 GCA_031372675.1 Verrucomicrobiaceae bacterium | reverse complement strand
CGGCATCCGCGTCGCAGTCGCAGAGGGCCAAAGCAGCTTCCAACTGCCCAACTCGGAGCCTGACCTAGCACCCAGCCAGCCAAACTTCGGAGTCTCGCAAATCATCGCCAGCCAAGGCTTCGGCGGCAACAGAGTCGTCGTCACCAGCGGCATCTCCACTACCGTGCTGAAAGATTTCATCGTCGGCGGAACGCGCTACAAAGGCGGCGTCTTCGTCGCCGCCGCAGCCGATATAAACGGGGATGGAATCGCGGATATTATCGCGGGCCGGGATCGTGGGCGCACGGTGATTGAGACATTCGACGGCGACACCGGCTCGCTCCTCAGCACCATCACGCCATTTGCACCACGCTACGCTCTCGGCGCTCGCGTCGCTGCGGCGGATGTGAATCTCGACGGAATTGCCGACATCATCGTCGGCTCCGGCGGGCTGAATCGCAGCAACGTGAAAGTCTTTGACGGACGCACCAACTTAGAAATCCCAGCCTACACGCTCAGCGCGTTTGCTGCGTTCCCGAAAGGCGCAGTCTTCGTCGCTGGCTCCTCGCCAGTGCCTGCACCACAACTCACGTAATCAAACTCATCTTTGAAAATGAACATTCCATCCATCCTCGCCGTCACCAGCCTTTTCGCTGCATTCGCATCCGCAAAAGAGATCAAGGCCGTTGTCGAACCGATCAAACCTGCGCCCATCGGCCATCTCACGCTTGGCTCGCAATTCAGCGAAGAACTGAGCGGCGTAAATTTGAACGCGCTGCTCGGTATCTGGACGCCGCCAAACCACGACGCCTTCCTCTTTATAGACGCGGGCTTTCACTACGAAGACAACGGCCAGGCCATCACCAGCCTTGGCCTTGGCTACCGGCAAATGCTTGGCGACAACGCCATCGTGGGAGCGAATGTTTTTTGGGACCATGTGGATAGCGAGCACGACAACGACATTCACCAACTCGGCCTCGGCCTAGAGTTGCTCACGCAATGGGTGGACGCGCGGTTCAACTACTACGTGCCGGAGGACGACACCTTCACCGTCAGCCGCAGCGCCTCGTCCAATATCCGCAGCCGGTTCGTGCCGGGCGGCATCTCAAGAACCACCGAGCGCACCGAGTTCACGCGCTTTGAGACAGGGCTGGAAGGCTTCAATGCCGAAGTCGGCTTCCTCATCCCCGGCCTCGAAAACATCGCGGAGACGCGCGTGTTTGCAGGCTACTACCACTACGATAATCCGTTCGGCTCCGACTTCGATGGATTCAAAGCCCGACTCGAAGCGCGTGTTCTGAAAGGCGTCACCGCCAACGTCGAATACTGGGACGACGAAGCGCTCATGGGCGGACACTGGACCGCTGGAATCGCAGTGAGCGTGCCCTTTGATCTCGGCAACCTCTTCGCAGGAAAAAACCCATTTGAAGGTGCGAGCGAATCCTTCCAGCGCGTGCCGCGCCGTTTTCAAGAACGCCTCAGCGACGATGTCGTGCGCTCCCATCGCATCCAGACGACGACCTCCGGCCCGCTCCAAACCAGCCGCACGATCTCGACGGAACATAAAGCACTCCCGCGTTCCAACGAAGGCAATCCATCCAGCAATTCCGGCGGCGGCGGCGGATTCCCGATTGAGTAGTGCTCGTTAAAAGTAGCGTTCCTCACTGGAGTCGCTGACGACTTGCGGAAGTCCTTTCCCGCTTGCCCGGATTCGTACGAGCGTTAACCCTCCGCCATGCTTTGCAACACACTCGAAGCCGCCCACGCAGCCGTCTGCAAGCTCGTCCACGATTTCGCCGAAAACGAAGCACACTACCTCTCCCCCGGTTACTCCGAGGCACAGGCCCGCGTGAGCTTTATTGATAAGCTCTGGCAGGCGCTCGGCTG
>JANMLS010000295.1:0-18220 GCA_031372675.1 Verrucomicrobiaceae bacterium | reverse complement strand
GCACCCGATAGACAGATGCAATTTTACAATTCAACATGGTTTCAATACCCCGACAAAGCTCCAAATCCATTTCCTTTTCCTCGCCTGACCCCATTTCCTCGATGTCTATGTGGGCGACAAACTGGAGGGCGAGTAATAGGGGAAACGGGGTCAGGCGAGGAAAAAGAAATAATATGCCAAATAAGCACCCGATAGACAGATGCAATTTTACAATTCAACATGGTTTCAATACCCCGACAAAGCTCCAAATCCATTTCCTTTTCCTCGCCTGACCCCATTTCCTCGCATTTCCTTTTCCTCGCCTGACCCCATTTCCTCGATGTCTATGTGGGCGACAAACTGGAGGGCGAGTAAATGAAAGCATCCCGAAAAATCACCGCTGTATTTTTTTTGCTGATTGCAATCGTCATCACACTCGGTTGGTGGGTGTCCAAACCTGAAAAGCCTTCCCAGCAGCCTACGAATACAGACAGCAAGCCCACTCCCCATGTGGCAGAAACGGTGCAATCCCCAACACAAGTAGATAACACATCACAAATGGTGCAGCCATTTGCGCGCACGCCTTATTTGGGAGTTAATGATCCGCGATGGAAAGAGTATTGGCAGATGAGAGAGGCAGATCGTGGGCACGAATGGAATACCCCCATCGAGTTCTTCGGCAAAGTGGTTGATGAAAACAACCAACCTGTTGAGGGAGCTACGGTGAATTATGAGTGGATTGGAAGCCCTGAAAAATACGGTGGCGATGGGGTGGTAAAGGAGATGATCCAGAGTGACGCCAATGGTGCATTTTACATCCACGGAATTGAAGGCAAACGCATGATAATTCATGTTAAAAAGCGCGGCTATAAAGTGCGTGGATACCCGCAAGGCTCGTATGAATATGCAGGATTTTGGGAGCCACGATTCATCGAGCCTGATCGCAACAAGCCCATCATCTTCCGCCTCGTAAAACGACCGGAAGGTGAGCCGACTTTCCACATTGGATTCAGGTCCATTCCCAAACCGCCGAATTGGATTACAAAAATTGATTTTCTAGCACAGCCAGCGGAGACAAATGGAGAAGGAGACATAGCTCTGCAAATACTGCGTCCTTGGAATCCCGGATACCGGACGCCGTTTGACTGGCAACTCAAGATCGAAGCACGAGGAGGCGCCGAAGTCATGTTCAGCAACGATGAATTCATGCTCCATGCGCCAGTTCAAGGATACGAAAACGCCATTATCAAAGATTACAGTCAGATGAGAGGAAGTGGCGTCGAAACGGTGCGCTTCTACGTTCGCAATAAAGCGCGTAAATTCTATGCCGCAGTTTCCGTTGAAATCACCCCGTATTACCCACGCCCGCTGACAAAAGAAGACACGGCTTGTTACATAATCTCAGCCACCGTGAACCCGAATGATTCGCCCAATGTGGACTACAACGAAAAACTGGATATTCGCAGGGTCGAGAATAAGTGAATAGTTATGGAAAACAGCAAACCGCGCTGAAGGTCTCCCTCCAGCGCGGTTGCGGATTGTGAAAACGCGAGGCTTTATTGAGCTGAAACTAGGGGTCAGGTGATAATGGGAGAAAGGGAAATGGGGTCAGGCAAAGAAAAAGAAATAAAATGCCAAACAAGCACCAGATAGACAGATGCGATTTTACACTTCAACATGGTTTTCAACATCCAATATCACAACAAAGTGCTAAATCCATTTCCTTTTCCTTACCCCTAGTTCCTCTGGAGCGATGGCATAAATAGACGCGCAAAAATCACTGCGAGTCACTGTTCGGGCGGCAAAATCAAGCGCACATCGGTCTAGTCGGTCCACTTCCTGCTAATTACAAAACTGATTATTCGCGCAATTAGGATGCAACCTGAAACGAAACATAAAGTCTGGATTTGCGGAGCCTTGGGCTTCGCATCGCTCACCGCAGTCAGCGCGGCGTTTTTCTGGCTGCCTATCGGGACGGGTAAATGGGTGATTTTTTCCAGTGTCTTGATGCTTAGCGCGGTGCTTGTGGTCTTGTTGCGCACTTTGAATCAAACCGCGAAATCCATGATGGATGCGAATCAGGAAGCCCGAATCGGGCGGAAGCGGATCAAAGAATTACAAAAGAGTTTTTTTGAAGAGAATACCGATGCAAACTTTGTGTTGAATAGAGAGGGGCGATTTGAATCCGCGAACTTTGCGGGCCTTATTCTGCTTGGAGAAATGGGAATAGTTTCGCTGGAAAGTGCGACTTGGGAGGATTGCTGGCCCGGCTATCAAGGTAGCGCTGCCGCCGTCGCGTTTCTTGATGTGTGTGCGGGCAACCACGGTGCATTTCAGGCAGAATGGGGACTTCAGCGCGGCGGCAGAGCTGTGATGGAGGTGTTGCTGAGTCCGTTCCCCGATCCATCTGGCGACACGACGAAAATCCTTGTTACCGCTCGAAATTGTTCAGCCCTTGCTGCGGCAGAAGACCGGATTCATGTGATGTATGAAACATCACTCGGTGCATTTTTCATTTTCGATGAATTGAGAATTGTTGATTGCAACCACGCCGCTGTGGAAATGCTACGCTGTGTTTCCAAAGCCGACGCAATCGTGCTCAAAGCCGATGATTTGGCACCCGCATCGCAGGCGGATGGAAGTCTTTCCAGCCAGAGGCGCACCGAGCTTTGGCAGCTCGCAAAAGAGACGGGCTACCTTCGCTACGAGTGGACGGCGAGGAGGATTGATGGCGAGGAATTTCCGGTGGAGATTTCTATTTCTCCAGTCTCGATTGGTGGAAGTCCGATGCTGCTTGCATCGTGGACTGATTTATCTGGACGCCGGAAAGCCGAGCTTGCGCTGCAAGATTCCGAGGAGCGGTTCCTCGCATTTATGAATCACAGCTCCACGCTTTGCTTCATCAAAGACGAACAAGGAAAATTTCTCTTTATCAACAAAGTCATGGCCGATGCGTTCGAGGTTTCGATGACAGATATGATCGGGAAGTGCGACTACGACTGGCTGCCGCTGGAATCGGCGCGTGAGATGACACATTACGAGGGGAAAATTTTGGAATCAGGAAAGGCATCCCAACGGATCGAAGTAATCACGCGGGGAGATGGAAAAGAATTTGAGTGGCTCGTCATCAAATTTCCAATCGTAACTCCGGGCAGAAAGTTGATCGGCGGAATTGCTGTGGACATTGGCGAGCAGCGCCAAGTCCAGCGCGCTTTGAAGGCGAGCGAAGCGCAATTCCGCGAACTTTTTGACGATGCCCCGGTGGCCTATCACGAACTGGATAGGAACGGGCGCATCACCAGAATCAATAAGACTGAACTAGCTCTGCTCGGCTATGACCGCCCGGAAATGGTGCGTCTTTCGCTCAAGGATTTTGTTGTGGAAGAAGATGTGCGAGCGTCCGTCACCGCGAAACTTTCCGGGCAGGCAAGGCCGGAAGATGGCTATCAATGCACATTCCGCAGGAAAGATGGCTCGCTGGTTCCTACGCTCGTTACAGACCGATTGATGCACGATAGCGCAGGAAATATCATCGGTATGCGATGCACGATGCAGGACATCAGCGAGCTGAAAGCCGCCGAAAATGAAATCCGCGATGCGGAGGAAAAATACCGGAAGATATTCGAGAACGCGATTGAGGGGATTTTCCAGATCACGCCTGAGGATGAATATCTGAGCGTGAATCCCGCCTTGGCGCAGATTTTCGGATACAGCTCGCCGTCGGAACTCATCGCTTCGGTCACAAACGTGGGAGCGCAGCTTTATGTCGATCCCGATAGACGCCGCACGTTTCTGGATGGAATGAGCCGCGATGATTCCGTCTCCGATTTTGAATCGCAGGTGTATCGCAAGGATGGCTCGATCATTTGGATTTCTGAACACGCCAGAACCGTGCGCGATGAATCTGGTCGCGTAATTTACTACGAAGGCGCGATTGAAAACATCACAGCCCGGAAAGAGGCCGCACATGCGATGACGCTGGCGCGAGACGCCGCAATCGAGTCGGCGCATTTGAAGAGTGAATTCCTCGCAAACATGAGCCACGAAATCCGCACGCCGATGAACGGAATCATCGGGATGACCGGACTCCTGCTCGACTTGGAAATGCCGCAGCGCCAGCGGGATTTTACACAGACTATTGCTGATAGTGCCGAGGCGTTGCTGAAGATCATCAACGAGATTTTAGACTTCTCAAAACTTGAGGCTGGGATGATGCGGCTTGAAGAAATGAAAGTGGACCTTGTCGAGCTGGTGGAGAGCGTCGCCGATCTATTCTTGGGCCGGGTTCTGGCAAAGCGCTTGGATATTGCCACACACATCGATCAAAAAGCGGCCCGCGAATTCCTGGGAGACCCCGGCCAGCTTCGGCAGATTCTGGTGAATCTCGTAGATAATGCGGTGAAGTTCACCGAGTCTGGATATGTTTTCATGAAGGCGGAGATTGCTGCGGACAATGAAAAAGAAGTGCTGATCAGGTTTAGCGTAACGGATACCGGTATCGGGATTTTGCCGGATGAAAATGAGGATGTATTCCAACCATTTGTTCAGGCCGACGGCTCTACGACCCGGCGATATGGTGGCACCGGTCTGGGGCTTGCGATCAGCAAAAGGTTAGTGACGCAAATGGGGGGCGAAATCGGCATTGAGAGCCATGCCACTGGAGGGTCCACGTTCTGGTTCACAGCGAAACTCAAAGTGCAGGAGGCGTATTTGGATTTTCTTGAAGATAAGCCACTACTCGATGGCCGCAGGGCTTTGATTGTGGATGATTCCGTCGCGGTTCTGCAATCGCTGGTGCCGTTGCTGAAGGAATGGGGATGCAGTGTCGTAGTTGCTGGAACCACGATTGAGGCAATCGAACTTTTTGGTGAAAATTCACAGCAGGAAAGTGTCTTCGATTTTGTGATTGTGGACTTCGATTCGACTTCGCTCAACGTGCTTGGGATCGTGAACAGGATACGCTCATCGCCCCGCTCCGATGGCACGAAAATACTGTCGCTACTGCGCTTGAATCAGCGCGACTCGACAACCTTGAAGCTACAGGCGTTGGCCGATGACGTGATTGCTCTTCCAATCAAGCGAGCATCATTGCGTGAGTGTCTCGGTCGGGTTTTCGGTATCGAACCTCAGTCTCCACATGCTGCTTCTGATCCGCTTTCAGCGGGCGATTCTTATCGGAATTCAACATTCCTGCCGCCGCTGCGAGTGCTTGTTGCGGAGGATTGCTCGGTGAGTCAGAAGGTGGTTTCTTATCAACTCAAACAGCTTGGTCATACGGTGAACATTGTCTCGGATGGCTCTGCTGTTCTGGATGCAGTCAGTGAGGCTCAGTATGATTTGATCTTCATGGATTGCCAGATGCCCGAAGTGGGCGGGATAGCTGCAACAAAGCAAATCAGAACACTTCAAAACACATCCACTCAACGGGCGTGGATCATCGCGATGACGGCGAACGACGTACCGAAAGAGCGCGGGCTTTGCATAGAAGCTGGAATGGATGATTTCCTCACCAAGCCGCTTCGGATCGATGACATCGCGAATGCCTTGAAAAGGTATGCGAAAGCACGCGAGTTTTCCGAACGCGGCGAATCGCGCAAAGGAGTGATCAACCGTGCGGTTTTGGAAGGATTCCGCGAGCTTGAAACCGAAAGCGGACAGGTCGTTCTCGCGGGATTGATTCGGATATTTTTGCTCAACACTCCCGCTGTCATTCGAGATGCCAGAAAAGCGGTGGCAGAGCGCGATTTTGAAAGCCTCTCGCACAATGCTCACTTGCTCAAAGGAAGCTGTTCCAATTTTGGCGCGGCAAGAATGCGTATGGCGTGTGAAAAAGTGGAAAATTCTGCACGCGCTGGAGAGTGGGTCCGAATGAATGACTTAATCTGCGCCATCGAACACGAATACGACTGCGTCCGTATCGCTCTCGAACAAGAAATTTTCGGCACCACACCATGAAAATTCTCATCGCCGAAGACGACCCGGTTTCCGCAAAGATCCTTCAATTAACGCTCGAAACTGCCGGTCACGAAGTAGTCGTCGCGGTAAATGGAATCGAGGCTTGGGAGCGATTTAACGCAAACCCCACGAGGGTGATTATTAGCGACTGGATGATGCCGGAGATGGATGGAATCGAGCTTTGCAGAAAAGTGCGTATGCGGGCGCGGACAGATTACACCTACTTTATTCTCCTCACTGCGATTTACACGGATCGCGAAAATTTGAAGAACGCGATGACCGCTGGTGTGGATGATTTCCTTACCAAGCCGCTCGATAGAGAGGGCATCATCATGCGCTTAAAAGTGGCGCAGCGGATCATTGAATTCACCATTCAAATCAAGCAACTCAAAGACCTGATCCCGATCTGCATGTACTGCAAAAAAGTGCGCAACGATGAGAACTTCTGGCAGGGCGTAGAAAGCTACATCGCACAGCAGACCGGCAGTAATTTCAGCCACGGCATCTGCCCGGACTGCTTCGATAAATTCTCGCGACAGCTCCCGATGCCGGGAGACGTTTGACGCACGTTTTTGAAATCAACGAAGACGTGGCTGAGTGGCCGCGCGAACTTGAGCAGTGATGTATTCGCGGACGGCGTCGCGCCATGGGCGGGGCTGGATTCCTGTGAGCGCGGTGAGGCGGTCGGTGCTCATGGCTGTGTTGGGCGGACGGCGGGCGATGAAGGCTTTGAGATCGGCCATTTTTAGCGGAGCGACGGTGTGGGTTTTGAGCACGGCTCCGGCTTCGGCGGCGCAGTCGAGCGCCCACTGTCCGTATTCCTGCCAAGTGCAGCTTCCGGCGTTGCAGAGGTGGAGTAGTCCGCTTGCAGTGTTTTCAAAAAGGAACGGGCGGAGCATGGCAGCGGCGTCGAGGGTGTAGGTGGGCACAGCGATTTTGTCCGCAATTGCGGCGACTTCGTTTTTTTCCACGGCGTTTTTTACGATCTGATCAACGAAGCTGGGACGGTCGGGACCGAAGACCCAGGAGACGCGAGCGACGAGTGCTTCGCCTGCGGTTGCAGCGAGTACGCCGGACTCGCCAGCACGCTTGGATGCGCCGTAGATGCTGATGGGTATGGCGGCGTCTTGCTCGGTGTAAGGGCCGTCTTTTGCGCCGTCAAAAACATAGTCGGTGGATATGTGAATCAAGCGTGCGCCTTTGCGGCGGCAGGCGTCCGCGATGATGGTCGGAGCTTCCGCGTTGAGCGTAAATGCCTCGTCGTTTTCCGTTTCGCAGCGATCCACGTTGGTCTGCGCGGCGCAGTGGACGAGGACGGCGAAGTCCTCGGAGTCTAGCTTTCTGGAGATCGCGCTGCCGGATGCGAGGTCGAGTTCGGCGCGGCCAAAGCCGGTGACGTTGATGCCTAAACTGCGCCATTCGCGGACGAGTGCTGCGCCGAGTCTGCCATTTGCGCCGGTGATGATAATACGTGGTTTCATGGTAAATTATTTGAGCGCGAGCAGGGCGACCATGCGGCCTGTTTTGCCGAGTTCGCGGCGGTAGCTGTAATAAAGTTCGGGGTTTGATGCGGTGCAGGCGCCGCAGTCGGTGACGGAGCCGACTCCGCTTTCGTGGAGCTGGCGGATGATGTCTGCGGCAAAGTTGATTTCGTAGTGCGGTGGACGGATGCAGGGGCCGAGCACAGCGGTCATTTGTGAAGGCTCGCAGCCGTAACGGGAGACCATCGCCGCGACGGTCGCCGCTGCGATGCCGAGTTGCGTCCCTTTTTTCCCGCTATGCGCACAGCCGATGGCACGGCGCACGGGATCGACGATAAAAACAGGGCCGCAATCCGCGACGTAGATGCCAAGCGCAACGGCGGGATCGTCGGAAATGAGGGCATCCACGCCGGGAGAAAGTTGCGCAGAAGCGGCGTGGACTGCGGCGATGCCTGCGCCGTGCATTTGTTCAGCGATGAGATAGCGGCGCGTGCCGAGGCCGATGCTTGCACGGAAATTTGCGTGCTCTTTTTCGAGGCGGGCAAGCGCGGTTTCGCGGTCGGTGGAAACGTCAATGCCGGGCGCACGGCCCGTGAAGGCGTGAATCACAGGCAGCGGTCGAAGTGGCTCGAAGGTCTCAAAATACATGGCTCGCGGAATGCCGCTGCTTGCGCGTTGTGGCGAGCGAAATCAGCGCGACTCGCGCAGCCGCACAATTTCTCCCGTGAGTTTCGCGCCAACGGAGCGCGGGCCGAGCGGGCGGCCTTCGAGCGTGGCCACTGGCATGACGCCGACCCATGAGTTTGTGAGAAAAATTTCGTCGGCATTCACGACATCCTCCCGGCGGATGCGGCGTTCCTCGACTTTGCGGCGCTTGATGACCCAATCGCGCAACACGCCCTCGCGACAACCGCTGGAGCGCGGCGGAGTGGAGATGCGCTTGCCGTGGACAAGGAAGACATTTGCGCAGCAGGCGGAAACGAGTTCAGCGTAGTCGTTGAAAAGCAGGGCTTCGTCGAAACGCCGCGCTTTTGACTGCGTGAGGGCGTCGGCGTTGAACCAATAGTTGCCCGTCTTCATCCCGCCAAACGGTGCGCGGTAGGCGTCGTCGTGAATGCCGATTTCCCAGCAGTCCGCTGTCTCCGCTTCTCGCGCTTCGAGCAGGATGGCGATGCGCGGCTTCGCTGGAGCGGAAGGCGCGCCGTCGCCGGCTGTGACGTAGATGCGTGCGACGCCGTTGATTCCTGCGGTTTCGAGCACATCGGCGATTTGCCAGAGCGGTTTTTCTTCAATGGGGAAATCGCGCTCGATGCAGGAAGCGAGCAGCTTTCTGCGGTGTTGCTCCCAAAACTCGATGCTGCCATTCCACACACGCAGCGTTTCAAAAAGCGACATCCCGTAGCGGAAGCCGCGATCCGAAAATGGGATTGCGACTTCTGCGGCGTATTCGGAGCCGGTCCAGAGCCATGATTTCATGCGGAGGCGTTAGGCGATGCGCGGTGCTGAATCAATGCCACAAAAGAAAAACGCCTCCCGCTTTCGCAGGAGGCGTCTTTGGTGATTCGCTAATTCAGCGATGAATTACTCGGCTTTCGCGAGAGTTTCACCAGCGTCTTTCCAGCCTTTGATGCCAGCGGAGAGGTGCTTGATGTTTTTGTAGCCGAGCTTTTCTGCTGCGCCTGCAGCGGATTTGTAAGCGCTGCACTGAGGACCGCCGCAGTAAGCGACGATGAGTGCGTCTTTGTCCGCTGGGAGCTTCGTGGCGAGGTCCGCTTTTGAAGCGCTGAAATCAATCGCGCCGGGGATGTGGCCAGCCTTGTGGGATTTCGAGCCGTTCACGTCGATGACGGTCACTTTCTTTTCTTCAATCGCCTTCTTGAGGTCGGCGATGCTGATGTCTGCAAATTCACCTGCGTAAGCGGTGACGGAGACGAATGCTGCTGCGATGAGTGCTATGATTTTCTTCATGTTGTTTGTGTGTTTTTTGTTTTTGTTGATGAATGCGCCGCACGGTTTTTGCACCGAGATGACTTGTGCGCCTTAGCCTCCCGAAAACCATTGGCAATCGGAAAGCCAGAGACGCACATTGCATTCGTTGGATAAGACCCACGAGGTTGCGTTTTTATTCTGACTATTTTCAGAAATCTTTGCGTCTCCGCAGAAAAAGCAAAACGCCGACTTCGATTTCCGAAGTCGGCGTTTACTGAAATTAGGTCTGCCTGTGCTTGGATTACAGCGGCGCGAGCACTTCGACTTGGTCGCCAGCGAGCCAGTCGTCGGCTTTATCAAATGCGTTCTTCGAGCGGTCGTCCGGCCTGGTGATCATCGTTGTTGCGCCGACTTCCTTCATGCCTTTTTTGAGATTCACCTGCTGGCAGCTATGGTCAACCAGCACTAAAATCGCGTCTTCACCGCCCCAAACTCCACCCTTCTTGGTGGTTTCTTTAACATAAACTTTTCCACCTTCGCTGAAGGCGGTCGCCATGAGTGGCAATCTGGAGTCGTTTGTCTCGGAGAGTCCGCGAACATAGGTCCAGTCGCAGTCTTTAGAATTGAGCTTATATTGATTAACACCTTGCGAACCTTGAAGCGGCCCTTGGCACCATGCGGACGATTTCTCAAAGAAGATCGCTTTGCTCTTGCTGTATTTTGGCATCAGTTGCTCCAGAGCCGCGTTTGAACTTGCCAGAACTTGAGTCGCCTCCTCTGGGTCCAGATAAGTCGGATATGCACCACCGTTGTCCATAGCATACATTTTCAATGCTTTGGAAATCTGGTTCGCGTTATTCAGTGAGTTGGAGAGGCGGCTGCTTCTCATCGCTGTGTTGAAAACAGGTAATGCAAAACCTGCTAGAACGGCGATGATTGCGATTACAACGAGTAGCTCGATGAGGGTGAATCCGGAGTGTTTTTTGATTTTCATAAACGTATTTGGTGGGACTGATTTAGGGGGTCACGCTAATCCGCAATTTTTGCATTCGCAAAGGAAAAAATATGAATCTGCTGTTAGAATCTGAACCCAAACCGAACATCTGAGTGATTGGGCCAAGTCGCTTGCGAAAGTAGTCCACGACCTTAGTCGGAGCGATAATGCTCTCGCGGGGCGGGTTGCTTTTTGTTGGCGGGGCTGATCTTCCAAAGTGTCCTTCCCGATGTGCTTCGGTTTGTCGGCTGAAGCCGTGGACTACTTTCGCAAGCGGCTTCACTCGCTCTCTATTATTGCGTTGGATTTTCCCTCGACACATCGCGGTCGTCGCCGCTCTCTTTGATTCATGGACTGGACGAACTGGACGCCGCGCATCATTGCCAATTTGTGCTTCATCGTGAAGGACGGTCGGGTGTTGCTGATTCGCAAAAAACGTGGGCTGGGCGCGGGGAAAATCAATGGTCCCGGCGGTAAGCTCGATCCCGGTGAAAGTGCGCACGATTCGGCGATTCGTGAGGTGCAGGAGGAGTTGCGCGTCACGCCGCTGAATCTCGAAAATCGCGGCATCCTGCGGTTTCAGTTTGTGGACGGGCTGAGTCTGCATGTGACGGTCTTTCTCGCGAGAGGCTGCGAAGGCGAGCCGGAAGAAACGGACGAGGCCGTGCCGCTTTGGTTCCCCGTGGACGCTGTGCCGTATGGCGAGATGTGGGAGGACGATCAGCACTGGCTGCCAAACGTGCTCGCTGGTGCGAGTTTCGATGGCTGGTTTGTTTTCGATGGCGACCGGATGCTCTCCAAGCGCGTGGATTTTCGCTAAATCCAGACCATGAAATTCGTTGTCGCAGGTTGCGGATACATCGGCTTGAGCACAGCGCGGTTGCTTGCTGGAACGGGATGCGAGGTTGTGGGCGTGACGTATTCGCAGGAGTCCGCCGCCGATTTACTAAATGAACCGTTCGCAGTATTTTCGTGCGATATATCCAGCGCGGAATCGGTGCGGCTTTTGCGCGAGAAAATCGGCGCCGGTCCGCTGGCGGTGCTGCATTGTGCAAGCTCTGGGCGCGGCGGCGCGGATGCTTATCGCGCGGTTTACTTTAATGGCTGCGTGAATCTCATCGCGGAGCTTTCGCCGGAGCGGTTTGTTTTTTGCAGCAGCACGAGTGTGTATGCGCAGACGGATGGCGCGTGGGTGGACGAGGCATCGGACGCGACGCCGGGCAGGGAAACAGGTCGCATCTTGCGAGAGGCGGAAAATTTCACGCTCGGACGCGGCGGCTCGGTGGTGCGGCTGGCGGGAATCTACGGTCCCGGTCGCTCGGTGTTGTTGCGGAAGTTTTTCTCCGGCGAGGCTGTGATCGAGGGAGACGGGCAGCGCTGGGTGAACCAAATCTATCGCGACGACGCGGCGGCTGGCCTTGCGCTGGTGCTGCGCGATTTAGACCCAGGAATCTATAATCTCGCCGACAATCAGCCGACGGCGCAGGCCGCAATTTATGAATGGCTGGCGGAGAAATTCGCGAAGCCGCGCCCGCCTTTTGGCCCTGTGGATGAGAATCGAAAGCGCGGCGTGACCAGCAAGCGCGTCTCGAATGCGAAGCTGCGGAGTCACGGCTGGCAGCCGCATTTTCCGTCATTTTTCTCCGCCGTCGAAGGCGACCCGGCGATGGTTTTGCGGGCGCAAACTTAGATTTCCAGCTTGCCGTGCGCGAGGAAGCGGAAAGACTCGCCGCGAAAAATTCTCCAAAAGCATGGTACTCGAAATCGTCAAATATGGCTCCCCGGTTCTCCGCGCAAAAGGGGTGAAAATCGCGAAGGCGGACGAAGCCACTCAAAAGCTTGTCGCAGACATGCTGGAAACGATGGTCGCCGCAAATGGCGTGGGCCTCGCCGCGCAGCAGATTGGCGTGCCGCTCCAGCTTGCAGTGGTCGATGTGACCGATGTGGAAGATCGCCCCAGCACGATGGAGATCGAGGGCAAGCCGGTGAATCCAGAAGACCACATGCCGCTCGTCCTTTTGAATCCCGAACTCACGCTCGGAGACGAGAAGGAGGAAGGCGTCGAAGGCTGCCTCAGCTTCCCGGAAGTCACTGGCGAAATCATGCGCTCGAAGCATGTGAAAGTGAGGGCCCAGAACCTCAGCGGAGCCGTGATGGAGTTCGAGGCGACAGGGCTGCTGGCGCGTGCGCTCCAGCATGAAGTCGATCATTTGAACGGCATTCTTTTTATTGATAGAATGAACGCTGCGCAAAAGGCGGGCCTTGCCGGTCGCCTCAAGCGTCTGCAAAGTAAAAACCGGCGGTAACCACGACAAGAAAACCTAAATTTTATGATCAAGCTCATCACACTCAGCGCGGTCGCAATCGTTGTGGCCGGATGTTCGGGACTCGAAAAAAGCGGTGTCTGGAATCGCGTTGTCAACGCTCCCAGAACTTCATCCGGCAAAGGAGATCGTTCGTCGAATTACGCGGGCGGTCTGCATTCCGAGCTGATGAAGGCGCACGTCCCGCACAAGGTCGTGACTTACCGTTATCCATTTTCCTCAAAGCTCCACGGTCACGGCACTGCCGAGCGCACCTCAGTGATTTATCGCGACGACCGCTCCGCACTGAATCCGTGGTGGCTGATGGATGAGCAACTCTCGCGTCCGCTCTGGCTTCCAAACACAACGGTGGAGCGGCAAGTGCGCTTCTTTTTGCGACGCCCGGCCACAGTCGTTTCGCTGCGCGAATACATGAGCGGCGGCGGTAAGACAGTCGTGCCGATTCAGACGCAGCAGTGCGCAGAAGCAGGAAGTCGCCCATCGGCTGCCGAGCGTTTTTGGAAGCGCGTCATGTCTTATCTCCGGCTGGAAAAATCCTCCGCTTCCACGAACCGCGATGGTGGTTCTGTGCATATCGCTCCCGAAGCTCCGAAGCTGCCCGTTTATCGGATCGCAGCTTCCGGCCTTCGCTCTTATTGAGTCGTGCTGTGTCCATCGCTCTCGGCCATGCCCAGCGCGACGAGTGCTTCGCCGATGAGGAATAGCGAGCCTGCGATCAATACCCGTTTTTCTCCCGAAGCGAAAATCGCGTCGGCAACCGAGCGGTGAATCGAGACTGCTGAATCCGGGCGCAGTGCGCGGAACTTTTCAGCGAGCAGCTCGGCTGGTGCGCTTCTTGGATTATTCACTGCGACGCACACAATCTCTGCGGCAATCGGCGCAAGCGCAGCGCAAACTCCGTCAATGTCCTTGTCCCCCATCGCTCCGAAAATGAGCAGCGGCTTTTCTTCGCCAAAGGTTTCGCGCCACGTCGCCGCCAGCGTTTTTGCGGCATGGGGATTATGTGCGCCATCGAGGATGATGCGTCCATCGCGCACGCGCTGAAAACGCCCCGGCCACTCGACATTTCGCAGTGCCTCAAAAACCACCGCAGGAGCAGGGCGCAATCCCGCCGCAATCACTGCGGCAAACGCCACTGCTGCGTTCATTTTTTGGTGACTGCCGGAAAGCGCGATTTCGCAGTGATTGATGGGATTGCTCGCGACGCTCAATGTGCAGCCGCGCTCCGCTGCGACGCGCTCGATGACTTGCGCAGCTTCCGGTTCTTGCGGTGCAGAAATAACGGCGACGCCGGGTTTAATGATGCCCGCTTTTTCCGCAGCGATGGCTGCAAGTGTGTCGCCGAGATACTTCGTGTGATCGAATGCGATGGGCGTGATGACAGACACCGCCGGGGTGACGACATTGGTCGCATCCAGCCGCCCGCCGAGGCCGGTTTCGAGGACGATCCAGCGGGCGTTCTGGCGCTGAAACCAGTCGAGCGCGAGCGCAGTCATCACTTCAAAAAAAGTCGGCGCAAAATCCCATGTAGCCGTCGCTTTTTGAATGCGCTCGATCCCCTCGGCGACGTGCGCAGCGGGGATGAGATTTTTTCCAAGGCGGATTCGCTCACGGAAACTCGCGAGGTGCGGCGAGGTGTAAAGCGCCGTCCGCTCGCCAGCTGCGCAAAGCATCGCGGCGATCATCGCGCACACGGAGCCTTTTCCATTGGTGCCGGCGACGTGGATGAAGCGGCGTTTTTCCGTGCTCGCCGTCTCGATATTTAGCGCGTCGCAAAGACGGCGCATGTTTTCGAGGCCGAGTTTGATTTCGTGAACTTGCAGCCCGTAAAGCCAGCCGAGCGACTCGGAATAAGTCATTACCGCTTCGCCGGAGCAAAGTGATCGAGCAGGCCGGTGAGCGTCTCTTTCATCTTTTTGCGATGCACGATCATGTCGAGCAGCCCGTGGTCTTTGCAAAACTCCGCAGTCTGGAATCCCGGCGGCAATTCTTGATGCGTCGTCTCGCGAATCACACGCGGCCCCGCAAATCCTATCATGCACTTTGGCTCCGCCATGATGACATCGCCCACGCTGGCGTAGCTGGCCATCACTCCCGCAGTGGTGGGATTGGTGAGCACGCTGATGTAAGGTAGTTTCGCATCCGAATGGCGGGCAAGTGCGCCGCAAGTTTTCGCCATCTGCATGAGCGAGAGCATCCCTTCATACATGCGGGCACCGCCGCTGGCGCTGATGATGACGACGGGCAGCCTGCGGGCAGTCGCGCGCTCGATTGCGCGTGTGATTTTTTCTCCCACCACACTGCCCATCGTCGCCGCGAGAAATTGGAAATCCATCACCGCGATGCTTGTTTCGATGCCGCCGATTTTGCCCGTGCCGCAAATGACCGCGTCCTTTTGCCCTGTGGCTTTTTGGTATTTTTTCAGGCGGTCTGTGTAGCTCGCCTGGCCGGTAAATTTCAGCGTGTCCACCGAGGTCAGCGATGCGTCGTGCTCCTCAAAAGTCCCTTCATCAATGACAAGCGCAATCCGGTCGGTTGCGGTGAGTCCGAAGTGGTGTTCGCATTTTGTGCAAATGCGGTCGTTCCGCTCCAACTCAAGATTGTGAATGATTTCGCCGCAGCTCGGACACTTGGTCCAAAGCCCCGGCGGAAGCTCGCGTTTTTTGTCAGAAGTGAAAACGGGCTGGTTGAAAATCCCCATAGCGCGAGAGTGTGGCGGAACTATCCGCCGTGAGAAGTCCGAAATCTCGTTTCGTTCTTTCTAATCCCGGAAGACGACGGTGCGTTTTCCGTGGAGGAGGACGCGGTCGGAGAGGTGCCAGCGGACGCCGCGTGCGAGGGCTTGTCTTTCACAATCGCGGCCAAGGCGGAGGAGGTCTTCGGGGTCGTGGAAGTGTTCGGCGCGGATGACTTCCTGCTCGATGATGGGGCCTTCATCGAGGTCGGCGGTGACGTAGTGGCAGGTGGCACCGATGAGTTTTACTCCGCGTTCCCAGGCACGCTGGTAGGGGTTGGCCCCCACGAAGGAGGGGAGGAAGGAGTGGTGGATGTTCATGATGCGGCCTTCCCAGCGCTCGCAGACTGCGGCGGGGACGACTTGCATGTAGCGGGCGAGGACGATGAGGTCGGCACCGGCGTCGCTCTAGATGCGCTCCATTTCGAAAAATGCGGCGTCTTTATTCGCGGCGCTCACGGGGATGTAGTGGAAAGGCAATCCCTCGCGCTCGACGGTGGCGCGGAAGTCTTCGTGGTTCCCGATGACGCAGGCGACATCGCATCCCAGTTCGCCCGCCCGCCAGCGCC
This sequence comes from Verrucomicrobiaceae bacterium, assembly GCA_031372675.1. Classification (GTDB taxonomy): domain Bacteria; phylum Verrucomicrobiota; class Verrucomicrobiia; order Chthoniobacterales; family Chthoniobacteraceae; genus SXWH01. Next base: position 2,255 of record JANMLS010000295.1, on the reverse strand, counting down.
AGAGGAGGTCGGCAAGGCAGTGTCCAAGGCGCGAGACCATGATGACAGCGCGCATTTTATCGGACTCGCGCCGGATGCTCCAGTGCGCATGAAGCTCGGCGGCAAGCGGCGCAAATTCAGCACGCAGGTCGGCGAGCGTGAGACGCAGTGTGTCGCTCTCGATGGCCATGCGGGTGAAGAACCAACCGGCTTGTGCGTCGGTAAATTGGTGGACTTCGTCGAGGTTGCCGCCGTGTTCCGCGATGAATGCGGTGATGCGGGAGAGGAGGCCGACGCGGTCGGGGCAGGAGAGTTTTAGGAGCGTCTTGGACATGGCGTGAGTAGATTTGGAATGACGAATGAATTGGCTATCGGCTATTTGCGATTGGCCAATTTCAAATAGCCAATAGCAAACACGCTTATGCTTCGTCTCCAGTCACAGCCGATAAACACAGATGATTACCAAACTGCGACAAGTGACACAGCACTAATGCCCGCTGCCACCTTTTTCCGCACCAAGTCCGGTCTGCGCACGCACACTCAGTTCGGCAAATTTATCCTCCGCCAACGGATCGCGTGCAGTGAGTAAAGTGCCGAGCCATGCGCCGAGAAAGCCAAGCGGGATGCTGACGATGCCGGGGTTTTTGAGCGGGAACCAAGGCTCGGCTTTGATGAGCGTGGAACCATCGAGAGCCATGACGCTGGGGCTGATCAGGATGAGCACGATGGAGCTGACGAGGCCCACGAGCAGACCAGTCACTGCGCCAGTGGTGTTGAAGCGCTTCCAGAAGATAGAGAAGATAATGACGGGCAAATTCGCAGACGCCGCGACCGCAAATGCGAGGCCGACGAGGAAGGCGACGTTGAGCGAGCGGAGTTTGATCGCGAGGAAGATGCTGGCAGCGCCGACGACAAAGGCGGTAATGCGGGCCACTCGGATTTCCTGACCGGGGCGGCTTTCTTTTCCGTGGTGGATGACGTTTGTATAAAAATCATGCGCGAAGCTGGTGCTCGCGCTCATGGTAAGCCCGGCGACGACTGCGAGAATTGTCGCGAAAGCCACCGCGCTGATGAATGCAAAGAACCATTCGCCGCCCAGCTTTTGCGCTAGGATCGGGGCGACCATATTTTGGTCGAGTTTGCCCTCAAAGGTGATGTCGGCCTGCGTCAAAATCGTCGCCGCTCCGAAGCCGAAGAACGTGGTGAGGATGTAGAAAACGCCGATGATTGCAGTCGCCCAGACGACCGAGACTCGCGCAGTTTTTGCATCGGGCACGGTGAAAAAGCGGACGAGGATGTGCGGCAGACCGGCGGTGCCGAGCACGAGGCCGAGAGCGAGGGAGATGAAGTCCAAAGGCCCCCAATATCCCGCAACTTTCAGGCCGTATTGCAGGCCGGGGTCGAGGAGGTTCACCGCTGGCTTTGTTCCGCCGTAAGTCGCAGCGGAGACAGCGTCGAAGAACGCGCCGAGGCTCCCGTATTTCGCGAGCACCATCCAACTCAGCACGAATGCGCCGAACATGAGCAAAATAGCTTTGATGATTTGCACCCAAGTAGTCGCCAGCATCCCGCCGAAAACCACGTAAACAAGCATCAGCACGCCGACGCCAATCACCGCCTGCTCAAACGAAACGCCCGGTAGCAGGAGCTTGATAATGCCGCCCGCGCCGACCATCTGCGCGATCATGTAGAAAGTGGAAACTGTGAGTGTGCTGAGTGAAGCCATCGCACGCACCGGGCGCGGTTTCATGCGATAGGCGAGCAGGTCGGCCATCGTGTATTTGCCTGCGTTGCGAAGCGGTTCGGCGACGAGAAGGAGCACGGTGAGGTACGCGACGAGGAAGCCCACCGAAAACATAAAACCATCGTAGCCTCTCATGCAGATGGCTCCGCTGATGCCGAGAAAACTCGCGGCGCTCATGTAATCACCGGCGACCGCGAGGCCGTTTTGCCAGCCTTTGATCGAGCGTCCGGCGGCGAAGTATTCCGCGCTGCCTGTCGCTTTACGCGCGGAGAAATAAGTAATGACGAGTGTCACCGCGACAAACGCGACGAACATTCCGAGGGCGGGAGTGATTGTGAATGCGAGCATGGTTTATCAGTGACCGAGTTTTGCGAGGAGTTCGTGTTCCATTTTATCCCAACGCCGCGCCGTGCGGACGTAGAACCAGCAGACCGTCCACGTCATCAGGAATTGCGAGAGGGCAAAAAGATACGCCCAATTTACTTTGCCGATGACTGGCTGCTTCATCATCTCCGGGCAGAAGCCCACGAGC
>JANMLS010000248.1:0-7926 GCA_031372675.1 Verrucomicrobiaceae bacterium | reverse complement strand
GTTTCAGCGCCTGCTCCAGTGTCACATTCTCCAGATCGGCAGCGGGCAGTGTGCGGAAAGGTCCGCCACTCGCGGTGAGAATAATGCGGCGCACTTGCTCGCTTGAACGTCCTTCGAGGCATTGAAAAATCGCGTTATGCTCACTGTCCACGGGCAGCACTTGCACGCCGTGTTCGCGTGCGGCAGTCATCACGGCTTCGCCCGCTATGACGAGGATTTCCTTGCTGGCAACGGCGATGTCTTTCCCCGCTTCGATTGCTGCGAGCGCGGGGCGAAGTCCCGCAGTTCCTACGATGGCGATGAGCACAAGGTCCGCCTCCGGCATCCGCGCAAGTTCGCAAAGTCCGTCTTCGCCATGCAAAAGCTCGCAGCCGACTTCCACATCCGAAGGCTCTGCGAGCGACGCGAGACGCGGGCGAAACTCGCGCACTTGCTCCGCGAGACGCGCCGCATTTTTCCCCGCCGCAAGCCCAACGACTTCCATGCGCTCGGGAATGTCACGGGCAACTTTGAGCGCACTTTCTCCGATGCTGCCAGTGGAGCCGAGAATGACGACGCGGCGTTTTCTCATCGCATCAAAAACCGCAGGTAAAAGAACATCATCGGCGCGGTGAAGAGGATGCTGTCGATGAGGTCGAGCGCACCGCCGATGCCGGGAAGAAAACGCCCGCTATCCTTCACGTTGCAGCTCCGCTTGATAAGCGATTCCGCGAGGTCACCGATGACTGCGGCGAAACCGAGCACCAGCCCGAGCACGATGGCGTGGGGATAATTGAGCAATCCGAGTTTGACCGGCATGAGCGCGACAAGCCCGCACGCACCGCCCACGCTAAAAACGAGCGCACCGAAAAAGCCCTCCCACGTTTTCTTCGGGCTGATGTGGGGAACGAGCGGCGTCTTTCCAATCATCGAGCCCGTGAGATACGCGCCCATGTCGCTGAATTTTGTGACAAGCACGCAGAAGAGCACATACCAATGCCCCGTCACATTCCCCGCCGCGTCGCGCGGGAGCATATAGACGATTTTTGCGACGAAGCTGAAAGGCCACGTCACGTAAAAAAGACCGAACAACGTGAAGCCGACCGTCTCCAGCGGCACATGCCCTTTCATGCGCGGGAACATCTGCCGCGAAAACATGGCGAGCATGAACAGCAGCAGCGTCCCGATTTCAAAATCATACATCCCGTCCGGCGTCGCCCGTCGCCATGCAAGCCAGTAGAAAAGCCCGCCCATCATCACCGCGCCGGAGAACATCCCCAGCCCTTTGAAATTGGGCCGCCCGCCCGCATCGAGCATCGTGTAGTATTCCCAAAGCCCGACAAGCCCCAGCCCGGCAATGAGCAGGACAAAGCCCGGCTCCCATCCGCCTAGAATCGTCCACAGCGCAACAGTCCAAAGGACCGCAGTGCTGGAAAATCGACGGATAAAGGTTCGCTGAGTGTCAGTCATCGGCGCGCGGAGGAAAGACGAGCCGTGGCGCAGTGCGAAGCAAAAAAGTGCGGCGGCGTCAGTGCGCCCAAGTAATCAGACGCAGTTCGTGCGCTTGGACGATGTTTGGATGCGACGGGAGCACACGCACGCTGAGGCCGTAGCTTCCGCTTTCGTCCGTAGGGATTTTCCCAGCAAAACGGAATGTGCCGTTGCCGAGTTTCTCGACCTGCTTCATTTCCACAGTCTTTGCTTCCACGATCCCGCCGTTTGCCTGCTCACCAAAGTAAGCCTGCACTTGCACAAACTCCGGCGCGATGGGGCCGAGGGCCACACGGGCACTCACTTCGAGCTGCTCGCCGACCATCACGCTCGGACCACTGCCCGTGCGGACGCCGACTTCGCTCACGCTGACATGCGCCCAATCGCGGCGGATGTTCGCTTTCCACTGGCTGAGTTCGATGGCGCGTTTGCCGCCGTCTGCATTGAGCGTCGCGTGGGCGCGTGCGGCGCTTTCGTAAAGGCGCTCCGTGTATTCCTGCACCATGCGATGCGTATTGAAGACCGGCACCACAGTGCGGATGGATTCGCGCATGAGGTTGATCCACGCGAGCGGCAGGCGTCCATCGGGCTTCGCGTAGTAAAGCGGGAGCACTTGCGTATCGAGGATGTGGAAGAGGCTCGCCACATCAACATCCGTCTCGAATCGCTCCTCAACTTCCTTCGTAGTTTCCGGGATTTCCGCGCCAATCGCCCAGCCCGCCTTCGGGTTGTCGCGATATGCCTCGCACCACCAGCCATCGAGCACGCTGAGATTTAGCCCACCGCTCGGCGGCAACTTCATGCCGCTCGTGCCGCTGGCTTCGAGCGGGCGACGCGGGTTATTCAGCCACAAATCCACGCCCTGATAAAGACGACGCCCGACGTAGTGATCGTAGTCCTCCACAAAAACGATGCGCCCTTCAAACTCCGGCATCCGCGTAAATTCATATACCTTTTTAATGAAGCCCTTGCCCGGCTCGTCCTTCGGATGCGCTTTACCAGCGAATACAAACTGCACCGGACGCTCCGCATTATTCATCAAGCGATGCAGCCGCGCTGGGTCCGAGAAAAGCAACGTCGCACGCTTGTAAGTCGCAAACCGCCGGGCGAAGCCGATGGTGAGCACTTCAGGATTCAGCATACTGGAGACAGCGCGGATTTTCTCCGGGCTTTCGTTGAGCCGCTGGCGCTGAATGCGCACGCGCTCGCGGATGAACTCCACGGTGCGCAGCTTCTGGTTTTGGTGCGTCTCCCAGATGACATCATCGGGAATGTCCTGCACTTTCCGCCAGAAATCGCGGTCGGTGAGATGCTCCTCCCAGCCGGGCATGTAGCGGTCATAGACCTTCACAAAATCCGGTGCCATCCACGTCTTTGTGTGTACGCCATTTGTTACCGAAGTAATCGGCACTTCCTTCTCGGGAACGCCCTCCCACACAGACTTCCAAAGCCCCTGCGATACGTGGCCGTGCAACGCGGAGACACCGTTTGCATGGCGCGAGCTGCGAAGCGCGAGGATCGTCATCGAGAATGGCTCCACGGGATTTGTACGTGTCTGACCGAAGCTCGCAAACGTCTCGAAATCAATTCCGACACTTGCCGGGTAATCGCCAAAATACTTCCGCATCAGCTCCAGCGGGAATGCGTCGTTGCCCGCAGGCACTGGCGTGTGCGTGGTGAATACGTTGCCCGACGCGGTCGCTTGCAGCGCGGAGTAAAAATCAAGTTTTTCCTCCTGCACACGACGGCGGATAAGCTCCAGCGCGATGAATGCGGCGTGGCCTTCGTTGAGATGGTGCACGCTTGGCTTGATTCCCAGCGCAGCCAGCGCGTGAACGCCGCCGATGCCGAGGATGATTTCCTGGCGGATGCGCATCTCGTGGTCGCCGCCGTAAAGCTGCGCGGTAATTTCGCGGTCCTCCGGCGCGTTCTCCGGCAGATGCGTATCGAGCAAATAAAGCGGGATGCGCCCAATCGCCAGCTTCCAGACTTTCGCAGCAACCCAGCGGTCGAGGATTTTTACGCTCACCGTCAGCGGCGCGCCGTCTTTGCCTTTGATTTCCTGGACCGCGAGGTGCGAGAAGTTTTGGTTCAGTTCCAGACTCTCCTGCCAACCCTCTTTATTGATCTGCTGGCGGAAATAGCCGTGACGATAGAGCAGCCCGACTGCGACAAACGGGATGTCCAAATCGCTCGCCGATTTACAATGATCGCCGCTCAGAATGCCGAGGCCGCCGGAGTAGTTTGGGAAGGATTCATGAAAGCCAAACTCCGCAGAAAAATACGCCACCGGCCCGGTGAGCGGAGAATCTTTGCGCGTCCTTCCCCAAGTATCCTTGCGGTTGAGATACGCATGGAAGCGCTCCATCACTCCGCTCATCTCGCGGAGGAAATCATCATTTTGCGCAAGCTCCGCGAGGCGCGACTGCTTGGAGAGCTGGAGCATCCGCACGGGATTGTGGTTGGTGCGATGCCAGAGCGCGGGGTCCAAATGGCGGAAGAGAGATCTCGCATCTGGCTCCCAAGTCCACCAAAGGTTCACCGCGAGTTCGCGGAGTGGTTCGAGTGTTTTGGGGAGTTGGGGGACTACGTTGTAAGTATGTATCGGCTGCATTTTCCCTTTCTAAGAATTTGGATAGTTACGTTCGGGAAAGGGACAGCGGGCGGACTAAATTGCGCAGCCACGTTGCGCAACATTTTTTGCCAACTACTTTTTCCCCGTGCCCACAATCCCCCACGCCATCAGCAGCAGGAAAACGAGCACGCCACCTGCGATTGCCAGCCTTTTGTAGTCCATCCCGCCTTCCTCCGCTGGTGTTGCAATGGTCGCTGGAGACTCTACCTCGGCAGCTTTAGTCGGCTCCGCTTTTTTCTCCGGCACGTCGGCCACTGGCGAAGCAGGCAAAGCGATTCGGAATGACGCGCCCGCCCTCGTCAAATCAATGTCTTCCAGCGCAGTCTTCCCGTCACCGCGCAGCATCGTGATGGAAAAAATCTGCCCATTTGCACCCGTCAAGCGCACCACTCCTTTTGCCCCATTTCCATTCACTGGAAACTGAATCCACTGCGAGGTTCCCGCCCCTGTTTTAGAGTGTCCGAAAATCTGGTAGCCCGCCGCAGTGAGATCATTTTTCACCGTCTCCACCACCATCGGATCGTCCATAGTTTTCCCCGCGAGCGCAGTCTGCACCGCGAGATTAAACATCGAGTTCGTCTTTTGATTCATCACCGCCGCGAGCACGCGCACCGTCGGCGTGACCGCTTCCGGCAGCGGCACCCAATCCGCTCCATCGGGAAGCGTCACCGCCACCCCAAACTCCTGCGACTGCCAGACAGCGGCGCGAGTCGCGAGAGGGCAAAAAATGCAATGAAGTGCGGCGAGGAAAAAGAAAAACGATTTCATACATCACGCCTAACGCCTCGAAGTCCGTGCGAAAAGCTCTGAGTTTGCGCCAGCGGATTATTTCAAAAACAGCCGCACCATTTGATCCGCCAGCGCATCGCGTTCGGCCTGTTTTTTGCCGAGCGCATCTTCCAGCCCCGGCATGAGCGGCTGCTTCTTCGCGGCCTGAGTTTCCTTTGACTCTGCGAGGTAGCGTCCCCACGGGATTTGCACCAGCGCGATGGATTGGTAAAGATTGTCGGCATACTGCTTCGCGAGTTGCCGGAACTCCGCCGCATTCTCTGCTGAAAGCCAGCCGAACAACTCCGCTTCCCGCGCGATTTCCCAATACCACCACCACGCCGTTTGCTCAAATTGCCCGTAGCCATCATACACGCGCTTTCGCAGTTCGGTGCGCCGCTGCTCGATGATCTCCGGCGTGCCGGAAAGACCGCCTTCTTTCTCGAAAACATTGAAAGCGGACCTCACCAGATTCAGCCGCACGTTATCAGACCCGACGCCCTTCAGCACCTCCATCGCCTTTGCCTGCCTTGCTTGCGCAATCTGCGTCGCGACTGAGCTACGCGCATTCAGCCACGGCACGGCGAGTGTCGTGATGACCGTGCCGATGCACAGCACCGTGAGCGGGTGCCTTAGAAAACCGAGTATCAACTGCATCGTGGACGGCTTCGGTTTGCTCGGAGTGACCCGGCGGAGATTTCGATTTTTGGTTTCCATTAGAAAAGTGCGCGCAGCGGCTGCGCGAGTTCATCGCCGACGATGCCGAGCGAATGCCGGATCGTGGCGAGCAACCGCGCGGGATGCACCGCTTCGTGCAGCGGCTCCGCGCCGAGCGCATCGCTGGCTCCGATTGCTTGTCCACCGCGCACGCCGCCGCCTGCGAAATTCACGCTCCAGCATTTCGTCCAGTGCTCGCGGCCACCGTCCGCATTCAACCACGGCGAGCGGCCAAATTCGGACAGCGCGGCGACCAGCGTGGAGGCCAGCATCCCGCGCTGGAAAAGATCATCCACCAGCGCACTGAATGCCTGATCATACATCGGCGCGACCGTGTTTCGCAGATCGTCCATCGTGGAAAATGGACGCGCTCCGTGGACATCCCAAGTCGCCGGACCCGTGATCATTTCAAAAGGATTCACAGTCACAAAACGCACGCCTCTTTCCACCAGCCGACGCGCAGCAAGAAATCGGCGACCCATTGCGTGATGCCCGTAGCGCTCTCGCGTGCGAAGCGGCTCGCGCTGCACATCGAGCGCCTCTGCGAGCGCCGACGAGCGCTCCGCCTGCACACCGCACTGTCCATACGAAATCCCCAGCCTGCTGCCATCCAGCGGGCGCGGCAGGATGATGTGCCCCGGCAACTCCCCTGCCCGCCCCAGCGCGTTCGCGGCAATTTCACCGATGTGCGGAAACGCTGCGCCATCCACAACCACGCCGCCCGTTTGAGCGAGCTGACTGCCCAATTCGTGCAATGGCAACCCATCGCAAGCGACTCCGCGCACGATGCTGAGTCGGTCCCCGATTTGCGCGTGCAGCGGGAAAAGCTCCGTCACTCGGAAATCGCCGCACGTCGCGATGGCGGAAAACGGCCCACGCACCTCGCGAGGCGCATCCGGCTTTGGGTCCCACGTATCCAGATGCGACGGAGCGCCCGCATTAAAAACAAGGATACAAGCGCGTCCCGTAGCTTCCCGCACCCCGCCACTCGCGAGCGCAAGCCCAGCGATACCGAGCGTGCTCGCTTGCAGAAAACTGCGTCTTCCCATCGCTGTGCGGTCAAGATTCATCACTGCGAAAATTGGCGCAACTCTGCCGGCACGATTTCCGTCGCATCCACCTCCGCTTCCTTCGGTCCGCCGAGGAAATCCAGCAGCACCTTCACACGCTGTCGCGCTGGCAAAAGACAGAGCACTTCCGCCTCCATGCCGTGAAAAAGCCTGCCGCTCAATTTCACCACATCCCCCGGTTTCAGACTCTGTTCCACGAGAAATTCCTCCGACGGTCCCCACTGGCTGCGCAGCCCTTCGATCTCCACTTCGCTCACCACACGCGGCACTTCCCCAAATCTCACAATATCCGCCACCCCAAATGCGTAGCGCACGCGGCGATGACTCTCCGCCAGACTAAAACGGGCAAAGAGATAGTTTATAAATAGCGGCTCGGTGCGCCATAGAACACCCAGCCGCGTCGCCTTGCGCAGACGCATGTGCGGATTAAAAACCTCCACCCCAAACGAACGCAAATGCGCCGCCGCAATATTCTGCCGCGAAGACTGCGAACGCACGCAAAACCAAGCTGGCGGAGCAAATTCCTGTGGGCTTTCATCTATGCGCATAACAACCGCAATGTTTGATTTCCAAACTCGAATTGCAAGGGCGCAAAGCGCCGTGGAGTGCGGGAACTTGTTCCCGCCGTCACTCAAGCGACTTGTCGCGCCGAGCCTCGCTCGCAAGGCCGTGAGCCGTTGCCACGGCTCTTTGCGTGACAAGTCCCGCAAGCCACGGCGGGAACAAGTTCTCGCAGTCCACGGCTTCGCCTGAGTTTTCGAGAGTCTCTTGAAATCCGGGCTTCTCGTTTGGCGAGCGCGACGCTTACGATTCAATCCCACCGATGAAACTTCTGTCCGCGACCACGTTTGCTTTTTGCCCTGCCAGTTTCGGCGTTGCGCGATGAAAGCGGTTTGCTTTCAGTGCGGAAAACCGAAGCCCGGCGCGTGGATGATCTGCGGCGCTTGCGGGCGGGTGCCGGAGGAAGGCGCGGATGTGGCAAAGAGCGTGTTGCTTTCCGATCATCATTTGCACGGAGAGGATTTCGGCGTGATTGCGGAGCGCGTGCAGGCGGGAGAAGCGGTAGAATTGCGGGCGCAGGATTTACAAAGAATTGCAGATAATGTGGGGCGGACGGAAAAGGGCGTGGCTTTGCGGGCTTCGCGTGTGGCGGGGTTTGTGGCGGTGCTTTTTCTGATTGCGGCGATCACGGCGGTGATTATCCGCTCCACCTCGCGATGATTCTCTCCGCGCAAAAAATCACGAAATGTTTCCCCGGCGTCACGG
>JANMLS010000229.1:0-10707 GCA_031372675.1 Verrucomicrobiaceae bacterium | reverse complement strand
TGTGGAATGTCTTCACAAACTCCCATACCACCGTCCTCGCCGCGCAAAACGCCTCTATTCAATCGCGGCGTTCGGGTTGAAATCATCGAACTCACCGGCTTTTTGCTGTCGGAAGTTGGTTTCTCACAAATCCAGCCACATTGGTTGCGCGGCAGTTTCCCGCTTTCATTCCTCGCTGCAAACGATGAGGACAGCTTCGCATGGCGCAGGAATTTCATCCGCACGTTCGCCGAGCACGACCTTGGGATGTTTGGAGCAGCTATCGCTCCCGCAGCGATGCTGAGATTTTGGACGATGCTCGCGCATTACCACGGGCAGACTTGGAACGCTGCGGAAATCGCCGCTTCCCTCGGAATCTCTGCAACAACCGTGCGGCGTTACCTCGATCTGCTTTCCGGCACTTTCATGGTCCGCCAGCTCCAGCCGTGGCACGAAAATCTGGGCAAACGTCAGGTGCGTGCGCCAAAGATTTACTTCCGGGATAGTGGTCTATTTCACACGCTGCTGGGTATCCGCACGGAGGCCGATTTGCTTACCCATCCAAAGCTCGGAGCTTCGTGGGAAGGTTACGCCATTGAGCAGGCAATCCAGCATCACCAGCCGGACGAAGCGTATTTTTGGGCCACTCACAATGGCGCGGAGCTGGATTTGCTCTTGTTCAAAGGAGGACGACGCCACGGCATCGAGTGCAAACGAGCCGACGCTCCGAAGCTCACTCCCTCGATGCACATCGCAATCAACGATCTGAAGCTCGACTCGCTCACGGTGCTTTACCCCGGCACTCGCAGCTACGCTCTTGCGGAAAATATCTACGTCGAGCCTTTGAGCATTCTGGAATAAGCGTGCGCGTGGAAACGCTGCCGCAAAAAATCATCGTCGCAGAAGCGTCACCGCATCGGTTCCGGGGAGTTGTGGGATTGCTGCGATTCTTCCATCGGGAAAAATGTGGAGCTGCACCGCACCCGTGCGAGTCTGTGGGAAAACGGTGATGCCTTTTTGCCGAAGATCATCGGCCCATTTTTCGAGGCGCTCTGGCGGAGAACCAAAGTGCGGCGCTCCGGCGATGACGAGCTGCGGTGCGACTTGGCTGATGAAATCCACATCCGCCGCGTCCTTGTCGTGCCACCCTTTTACGACGACATCGGCTTTCAGCGTCGGCTCGTTTTCGATGAGCCACTGCGAAGTCGCGAAGCCAGCATCGGACATCAAAATGATGCTCCTCCCCGCTGCGGAAATCAGTAGCACGAGAGCCTGATCATCTGCCACGGCTCGCTCCAAATCCGGCGGCGGATAAAGGACGCGCACTTTTGTGTCGGCACCAATTTTCCACGCATCGCCCGCTGCGCAAAGCGAGCGCCCGATTTTACGCGCAGCGAGCGTTTCGTGCAGAGCGCGTCGAGTAGGCGAGCGGTCTGCCGGGCGGCCTTCGATCCACATTTGCGGCTCAAATTCGCGGAGCAAATCACCCGCTGCGCCGATGTGCGCCGCATCGCCATGCGTGAGGACCAGCGCATCGAGCTGGTTGATTCCCCGCGAGCGAAGATAGGGCAAAAGCGTGTGCGAATAGTACCGCAGATGAGCAGTATCTAGCAGCCAGTCATTGCCGCCGGAGCGCAAGTGCATCGCTGCGCCCTCGCCGACATCCAGCACCGTCAACTCACAGACCGGCGATTCACCGATGCGCGGCACCTCCACATAAACGTAGCCGTACGGCACCTGCGCAAACCCGCCGATAATCCAAAGCAGCACGCTGGCGCAGAGCGAATTTGCGTGATTAAAAAGCACCGACACCGCGCCCGCAGCCGCGCTCACTACCGAGGCAAGTCCGAGCGCGAGGATGCAAAACGCGATGCCCACCGCGATGAAGTTTGCCACAATCGCCACCGGTGAAATGAGGTGGAAATATCCCGCCATGAAGACGAGCGAGCCGAGCCAGGAAGCGATGTTCACGCCCGTGGCTGCGGCGAACAAATGCCACATCGTCACGCGAAACCGCTGTGCCTTGCTCCACAATTCTTTCGGGATAAATGAATCGGGATTCGTCCACAACGACATCGGCTCTTGAATCCGGCGTGCGAAGACGAGGATCACAAAAACAATCCCGAACGAAAGCTGGAAGCCTACGGAGAAAAGCTGATTCGTATCCCACGCAAGCAGCACGAATGCTGCACCAGCGAGGCTGTTGAGCGCATTGGAGCTTCGATCAAAACACGGCGCAGCGAGAATGAATGCCGCCATGATCGCAGCGCGTGTGCAGCTTGGGCTGAGTCCCGTGATCATCGCGTAAGCTGCGAGAACTAGGATGGTGAGCATTACTGCCGCCGTGCGCTTTACGCGGAGCGGCTTCAGAATCATCAGCGCAATCGTGGCGAGCATTGCGACGTTCAAGCCGCTCACTGCGAGCAGGTGCAGCGTGCCGGTTTTCTGAAACAAATCGCGCATCTCCGGCGGCGTCTCCGCATTCACTCCGAGCACCATGCTTTCGATCAGCGCGAGCTTCTCCGGCGATGCGTGGATTCCCCGCGCAAGCTGACTGCGAATCCAATCGCGTGCTTGTGCCGCGAGCCGCGTCGCGTGCCGGCCTACGCTACGCTCGATAATTTGCGCATCGGCTTTGTTTTCGCATCGCAGCTCAAAGCTCACGCCCTGCCGCGCACTCCACGCAGCTTCATCGAACTCACCCGGATTTCGCGGCGGCTTCATGGGCCGCGCAAGGCCGCGAACTCTCACGCGGTCGCCCGTCGCGGGCGTTTCGCCAACGCTCCGAACCCGCACAAATCCAGCATCCACTGGAGGCTCGGAAACAATGATAGCTCGCAGAAGAAATGAGGCTTCCCCTTCGGCGGAGACACGCGGCTCGTCTTGCACAATCCCGTCCACTTCGAGCGTCTGCGGCCCGGAGAAAGTTTTCGCAATTTGCAGCGCGGGATTTTCGAGATGAAGTTTCGCGTGGAGAAATCCAAATGCGATGGCGGTAAAAGCTACGCAAATCCACTTTCGCGGAGCCACCCACGCAAGAACTCCCGCAGCGATGGATGCGATCAAAAGCGGAAGCGATGCAGGCCGCACAAACTCCGCCGAGAGAATCCCGGCAGCGGCGCCGAACACCAGAGCTGCAAACGGGATGCGTGGCCGCGCCTTCATTCGTGGGGAGAAATAGCGGTGTCAGCGCGTCTTCGCTTTTTTCTGAAGGTATTCCGGGAAGCGGCTACGGAGCAGGTTCTCAAGGCGTTTCACCTCGGCTTCGTTGCTCAGGGATTTGTGGCACTCGATGGCGCGTTCCATCGCGCGCGGCGTCACGTCTTCATCATCGGGCAGCGTAGCGATTAGACCCTCGAAAATCTTCATCGCGCCGAGGTAGTTTTTTCTCGCAAACTCGACCTCTGCGGCGCGGAGGCGGAACTCTCCGTTCGCCTTTCCTTCGGGCGCAAATGAAAGCCCTTCTCCGGCGGTCTTCTGCGCTTCGTCGAGCATCCCTCCTTGGATTTGCGCGTCGCATTTTTCGAGCAAGCCGCCAGCACGGGGAACGGGGTCTTTGACGAGCGCGAGATAGCTGTCGTAGCTGTCCACGGCGTCCTTGAATTTCCCCAGCTTCACCCGCGAACGGGCGAGGAGGACGAAGTCATCCGGCGTCGCTTCCTTCTTCAAAATGATGCCGGGAATGAGTTGCTCCACTTTGTCGAATCTGCCCGCTTTGTAATCCTGCTGCGCAAGGCCGCGCACGATGTCGGTAGGGATTTCCTGCTTCCCGCCCTCTTTTTGGTAGAAGGCGATTTCCTCATCCACCGTCTTCCAGTCGTCGAGGTTGTAGGCGCAAATAATCGCAGCAAGCGTGTCGCGGTCGAAGTACAATTTCCGGTCGGCCTCGCGTGCTTTGCGGAAAAACGTGATAGCCTTTTTGTAGTCCTTCGACTCCATCGCAGACCATCCGATCCAGTGGCTCGCCTTGGCCTTCGCGGGTGTTTCGGGGAAATCGCGGAGCAGAATCTCGAAGGTTTCCGCCATCTTCACATTGTCGCCGAGTTGGCTGTGGATGAGCGCGAGATTCTCCAGTCCAAACTCACGCTCTTTTGCCTTGGGATGCTTCGTCGTGAGTTCTTGGAAATCTTTGAGCGCGGCGCTGTATTGCTTCAACTGCTTGCGAGCATCGCCACGTTCCGCGAGCGCGGTGGCGACTTTTGGATGCGTGGGGAATTCCTTCAGAAAACGCGAGAACACCTCGTCCGCTTTGTCGGTTTCCTGAAGCCGCGAGCGGCAGACTCCGAGGCGAAACAGACATTCGCCGAGCAAAGCTGGCGCGAGTTTGCGGCCCTTCTCGGTGAGCGCGTGGTAAATCGGCGCTGCGTTCGCGAAGTCTCCTTTTAGAAAAAGAACCTCCGCTTTCATCAGCGAAACATTCTCCACTTGCGGCGCGGTGGGATTCTCGGTGAGGAAGCGGTTTAGCTCGCCGAGAAGTCGCTCATCATCCGATTCATAAAGCAGGCCGAGCCGTGCGTAGGCAGCTTCGCGGCTCTGCGTGGTCGCGGGGAAATCCGTTGCGATTTGCTCGTAGATTTTCATCGCCTCGGCTTTCTCGCCAAGCTCGCTGTGGGCGCGCCCGACTAGCACCAGCACGCGCAGTCTGCTTTCGAGTTTCAGCGATTTGCCATTTTCGCTCGCGGCGAATTTTGCGACGAGTCCTTTGTAGTCTTTCTTCTCGTACAGAAGCTGGAAAAGCGCGGTGCTGAGATCGTCGCGCCATGTTTCCACTTCGGGCAAGGCAAGCGCGGCGGTGATGTTTTTCTCGGCTTCGTCGATCTTGCCGGTGTCGAGTTGGAGAAGCCCGGTGCGTGCTGCGGCTTCTGCTTTGATCTGCGGATTCGTCGTCTCGGCTTCGAGAGGGATTAGCCATTTCAGCGCATCTTCCTTGCGCCCTGCATCCGTGAGCAGACGGGCCACGGAGAGCTTGCTGGCATCCTGATACGGGTTGCCCGCTGCGACCGAGGCGACGTCTTCGTAAGTCGCACGCGCTTCGGTTTTCTGTCCCGTCGCTTCCAGACAGCGGCCCACGAAAAATCTCGATGCCACAACGAGCGTCGGTTGCCGCAGCCGCACCGATGCGCGGCGATAAACAGGCAGCGCACTGCGGTAGTCTTTTTCTTCGTAAAAAATCGTGCCGATTCGGTAGGCGGCGTATCCGACGTAATCTCCATCGGGGTAAGTCGCGAGCAGCGTTTCGTAGTTTGCCTTAGCGTTATTGATCGCACCGGCTGCGCGATAGCACTCTGCTAGTCGGTAGTAAGCGGCCTGCCGGTCTGCGGCTGGCGTCCTGCGGAATTGCTCAAGGTAACGCTCATATTCCGGCGCAGCGTCGCGATACATTTTCTTCGCAAAAAAACCGTCCGCATACTGAAGCTGCACTTGGTCGGGCGAGGTCGGTGTACCGCCGGGTTTGATGACAATGTCGCCTTCGATTTCCGGCGCGGGCGTGGAGCGCACGACGGGACGCGGCGCGATGATTTCCCTTTCTGGATTTTCCACCGGCGGCGCAGCGGGAGCTGGCGTCGGCCTGCGAATCGGCACACCGCGCGGGATTACTTCTTCCGACTCCTCGTTTGCAGGCTTTGCGGGTTTCGCGGGGACCGGCTTGGGTGCTTGCGGCGTGGGCGCGGGAGCGAGCGCAGGATTTCCGCCGGGGCGGAATGGCTTCAGTAGATCATCCTGCGCGGGGGCGGCGATATTTGCCACGGCGAGCGCGGCGAACCATGCGAGGGCGGGCCTGCGTTTCATTCGGATTTGGAGACGGGCAGCGCGATGTTCCAGATTCCCGCGCCGTTGCAGATGTCGAGCACTTTGGCGACGAAGTCGTAAGGCGTGGCTTTGTCGCCGCGAATGATGATCGAGTAGTCGGGATTCACGCGCACAGCATTGACCATGCGCTCGCGGAAGTCGTCGTAGGTAATTTCTTTCGCGCTCATGATGATTGCGCCGTCTGCACGAATGTTCACCACGCTTTGATTGACCTCCAGCGACGGCTCGCGGCCATTTTCAGCAGCGGGCACTTTCACGTCCAACTCCATCTCCTTGCGGGCGAAGCTCCATGTGAGAATGAAGAAGCACAGAAGGACGAGAAGAACGTCCACCATGGGAGCAATTTGAAAACCGACGACGTGCGGCTCGGAGCGGCTGCGAAATTTCATACGCGACTAAAATTCATCGTCCATCGCAGCGCGGGAGGTTTCGCGCTTTTTGTTAAAATTGAGCTGGATGAGGCCGATGACATGGGAGCTGGCGACTTCGAGATCGGAAATCAGCCGCTGCACCTTGTTGCGGAAATAAGCGTAGAAGCCGAAGGCCACGATACCGATTGCGAGGCCCGCAGCCGTGGCGATGAGCGCTTTTGCCACGCCGTCGGCCATTGCCCAATCGCGATTCTGTGAGACTGCGCCGCTGCCGAGTGCGCCGAAACTTTCGATCATTCCGAACACCGTGCCGAGCAGCCCGACCATCGGCGAAACTGCTCCGATGTCCGCGAGATAAGTCACTTTATGCTGAAGCGCGGACGCCTGCGCGTTGCCCTCACTTTGCGCGACTTCTTTCACCGCTTCAAAATTCGCGCCGGGATTTTTCGTAGCGAAATCGAGCGTGCGCTGGACGACGCCTGCGACAGCTTCGCTGTGCCTGCTGGAAATCGCGAGCAGGCCAAGATAGTCGCGCTTTTTCAGCAGCACATCTGCAGTGTTCATGTAGTGCGAAGTCATGATCGCGGAGCGGCGCAGCGTAAGCAGAAACACGAGCACGAGCATCACCGTGAGAAAGCTCATGAAACCGAGCGGAATCATGATCCAGCCAGCCTGCTTTACGATTTTCCAAACACTCGTCGCCTCGGCATTTTCCGGCGGGATGTAGGCTGCGCCGCTCGCTGTTGAAGGCCGCTGCCCCGAAGGTCCGGGTCCGCCGAGTCTGGTGACAGCTTTGTCTTTTTCCGAAGCCGCAGGAGCCTCTGCGGGTTTTGGTGAACTGCCCGCTGGTGCCTGAGCGTGAAGCGAAAGTGCGCACACAAACAGAGCCAGCAACAGGGATACGAATGATTTCATGGAAATTGTGCGCGGGACTCTAGCGACCTCGCCCCAGAGTGCAACGGTGGAGAAACATTCTCGTAATAAACGACTGCTCTCAAAGCACGCCGGGCGTTCCTCCCGATGTGGGATTTGCCCGCCATGATGCGGGGTCGTTGAGCGGATTGCGGGCGGCGGGCGCGGTCTGTTCCAGCGAGGCATTTGTGCCATCGGCGGCGGGCCACGGCGCGAAATCGTCGTAGGTGAAATCGGCCACGATTGCCGATGCCGATGTGGAGAGCGTCACTCGCTCGCCGCTGTTGGAAAGACTGCCCGTGAACTCGCCGATGACCTTTTCCACCGGGATGGTCGGATACCTCGCAAAGAACGCAGCGCGATTTGCGACGAGCACCGCCGCCTCGCCTGCGGGCAAGGTGCGCGAGGTTGCGGGCAGTGTGGAAAAATCAAAGCCCACGCCCTCGGTGAAACGCAGCGCGGTGAGGTCCACGGGCTTGTCCGTCGTGTTCGCAATCTCGATCCAGTCAAACTCGCTGGTGCTGATAAATCCTTGCGCAATCTCGCCACTATCCGGCGCAGCGGCACGATACATCAGCTCGGAAATCGTCACATTTTCCGCCGAAGCGGGCACCGCGCCGACAATGTAGGTCTCGTGCGCGAGCGGACTCCATTTTGTGCCGCTCAAAATCCGCGCTTTCACCGTCTGCGTCGCGCCAATTTTGATCACCCCGCGATACTGCGCACCTTGCGGCAATCCGTCTGCGCCGCGAGGATCGCGTCCGTCGGTGGTGAAATAAATCCGTCCTCCCGCGAACCGCATCCCCGCTGGTGGAATGCCGTTGTAGCGTGCGATGGCGACGCTGGCGTTTTCTTTCGTCGGCCCGCCCGGACGTGAAATCACTGGGGGCCGGAAAATGACGCCATTCACCGCGTTCTGGCGGTCAATCCACGCAATGCGTGCAGTGACAAATCGGAGCATCGTGGAAACTTCGGATTGGTAAGTCGTGCGCTTCTCGTAGCCCGCGCCATTTGGCCAGACGTATTCGCCCAAAATCGGCCACCGCCGATAGTGCCGTGCCGCCGGGCTTTGCACGGTGTCGCGCGTTGTGTTCGTCACGCGCTCCGTGCGACCGCCGAGCAGGAGATTGCGGATGCGCAGGATTTCGGCGGTGAGGTTTGCTTTGGAAAAAACCCCGCGCCGCAGCTCCCAGTAACGATCCCAGTGCGCCAGCTCATACGCCGGGTCTTCGTGCAGACGTGGATACCACTGGTAATCGTAGCCTTCCTCGTAATACCAACCGCGAGGATTGTCGCCGGAGAGATAGTCGGCATTTCCGAGCGAAAGATTGTAGTCCCAAAGCGGAAGAGCGCGGATTTTCCGCCCGCGATCTTTTGTGAAATAGGTGCTGAGACGGTAGCCATCAATTTGCTTGGTCACTTCGACAAACCACTGGTTATCAATAAACGTCAGCGGGTCTATGAATGCTGCGTAGCCTGTTTGCGGATTTGCAAAATCATCGCCGAAAAGCGCCTCCTCAAACTCGCCAAGATGCCCTTCGAGATACGCCGCCTGCTCCGTATTGATGGCCTTCGGCTCCACGACTTGCAGCGGCACAAAGCCAATCGGAGTTTCAAAACTGTAGTCCGGCGAAGGCTTGTCCTTGCGAAAAATATACCCGCCGGAAAGCGCCGACCCCGCTGTGTCTGCGGGCGTGAGTTCCGCGATGTTCACGCGGTTTTTGTCGCGTTTGATTTTCTCCATCGCGACATAGACGCCGCGATAATCATCCATGCTCACAGGCGTATTCGGATCGTCGTTCACGAACACTTCGCAGAACACCGTGCGCATCGCGCTGCCTTCTCCGCGCAGCGTGCGCATGAGCGAAAAGGTGAGGAAATTTCGCATCAGTGTCTTGTCCGTGTAAGGCGCGTGCAGCACCCAGTCGGACTCCGCAGGCATCCCGAGGACCGACTCCGCTTTATCCAGCCCCGCTTCATCGTGCGTCTCCCAAGCGTAAGACCGCTGGTCAAACCCCGCCGAAGTCTCCCCGCGCAAGTGCATCGCCCCACGACCCTGATACGCAGATGCTCCGAGCACACTCGCCACGCCATTTTCATCGGGCCGAATCGTGGCGACGTACGTGAACTGGTATTCCCGGTTGTTATCAATATCCGCGCCGAATGGCTCGATGACGACAATCGGCAGATTCGAGGTAAAAGGCTTCGCCGTCTTCGCATCGCTCACCAGCGCCGCATCCAGCCGCACAAAATGCCGACTTTTCACCGGTCCTAACTCACCGCCCGCGCTAAAAATCCGCGCCCGCACCACCGCCGAAGTCTCCACATTCATCGCCCCCGTCCATAGCGGAGAAGCAGCAGTCGGCTCGGAATTATCCACCGTAAAACGCACCACCGCACCCGACGTGAGCGGTGCGAGAACATCCAGCGAGACCGCCTCCAAAATCAAACCGCCCGCCCGCGAAAAACGCACCTCCTCCGCAATCGTCCCCTGCCCAAAAAGCGGGACGAGCAACAGCGCGAAAGCGGCAGCAACATTAAAAAAGAAACGCATGAGTCGAAGAAATCGCAGCGGGATGGAGAGCTATCCCCATCTCGCTAATTCGAGAGATGGCCACTTCGGAATACAACGCCGCCTCAACCAAAGCAGGCGGATGGCCCGCCAAAAGATCGATCACGATATTGGTGTCAAAAAACGCGCTCACCGCTCCCACTCATCCCTCAGTTCGGTGATGTGTAGATCGACGTTTCGCTCCGCAGGCCAAGTTCCTATCGCAGTATGACTGGCGATCCGCTCTGCAAAAGGAGTCTTACGTTTTGCCGCTTGCTGCACTTTCATCAAGCGCAACATCGCGGTCACCCTGTGCTTAAACTGCAACGCCGTGTTTTGATCTAACGAGGCCAGTTCAGCATCGAGATTCAGAGTCACCGTTTTCATGGGTCCAAAATGCAGTGAAATCCGTAGTGATGCAAGCGCGGCTTGGATGAGTTCTCTCAACGACGAAAAACAAAAAGGCGGACCCGCTTTTGCGAATCCGCCTTTTGTGAATGGTTTCAGATTTGGATTTTAGGCTTCGCCTTCGTCCTTCTTCTTCGCGGCTTTCTTGGCCGGTGCTTTCTTCGCAGGCTTCGCGGCTTTTTCCTCTGCTGCTGGAGCAACGGGAGCGGCTGCGGCTGCGGGTGCATCCACCCACTCGATCACAGCCATTTCGCTGGCGTCGCTCTTGCGTTGGCCGAGCTTGATGATGCGGGTGTAGCCGCCTTTGCGTGCGGCGTTGATTGGGCCGATCTCGGTGAAGAGCTTCGTCACCGCGTTCTCGTTGTGACGGAGGTCGGCGAGAGCCATGCGGCGTGCGTGGAGCGAACCGGTCTTGGCTTTCGTGACGAGCTTTTCCACAAACGGACGGATGGCCTTGGCCTTCGCGACGGTGGTTTTGATGCGGCCGTGCTCGATCAGGCTTACTGCGAGATTCGAGAGCAGCGCATTGCGATGGCCCTGTGTGCGGCCTAGTTTTACTGTTTTACGTTGATGACGCATGGTCGTGTTTTTCTAAGTTTGGAATAACCGGATTAGGCTCCGGTGAGCTTGGTTTCCCCGAGGTTTGAATCAACGAGGCCCGTCTCGAATTTCATT
>JANMLS010000221.1:0-11329 GCA_031372675.1 Verrucomicrobiaceae bacterium | reverse complement strand
CCGTTTTCGGCTTCGTTGAATTCCTTGTTGTTGCGAATCGCTTCAAAGAGGCTGTCGTGCTCCTGCTGGTAAGGATTTTTGTCGCCCTCGCCCTTGTAGCGCCAGGCTTCCCCTTCGCCGTATGGCGAGATGATGAAGCGAGAGATTTCGCTCTTACCCTTCGTCCCCACGGCGTGCTCGGAGACGCTGTTCCAGCAGCCTACGATATGGCGGCACTGGCTGAACATCCGCGAGCCGTCCTCGTATTCAAACTCGACCGCGTGATGGTCAAAAATCTCGCCGTAGTCCACGCCTTCGCGCACTTCGCAACCGCCCATGCCCACAGCGCGGACGGGATATTTCATGCCCTTCGCCCAGTTGATCACGTCGAGATTGTGAATGTGCTGCTCCGCGATGTGGTCGCCGCAAATCCATGTGAAGTAATACCAGTTGCGCATCTGGTATTCCATTTCCGTGAGCTTGCGGCCTGCTGCTTTTTCCAAGTCCGCACGCTTTTTCAGCCAAGGAGTCGCGCCATTCCAATAAGCACGCGCAGAGGTGATGTCGCCGATGGCTCCATCCTGCAAACGCTTGATGGTATCAATGTAGCCAGCCTGATGATGCCGTTGCAGGCCCACGCCGACTTTCAAGCCCTTCTTCTTTGCCTCCGCCGCTGCCGCCAGCACCGTGCACACGCCCGGCATATCGGTCGCCACGGGCTTTTCCATGAAGACGTGTTTGCCCTGCTTGATCGCTTCCTCAAACTGCATCGGGCGAAAGCCGGGAGGCGTTGCGAGGATGACGACATCCGCCATCGCGATGGCTTTTTTGTAAGCGTCGAAACCGACGAACTGATTCTCCGGCTTCACATCCACGCGGTCCTTGTGCTGGCTCTTGAGATTGTTCAGCGCGCTTTTCATGCGGTCCTCAAAAGCGTCCGCCATCGCCACGAGCTTCACCGGCCCTTGGCCGAAAGTGCTCAACGCCTGCCCTGCTGCGCCTGAGCCGCGCCCGCCGCAGCCGATGAGCGCGATTTTCAATTCCTCGCTGGTTGCCGCGCCATGCGCAAATTGCGAGGGGTCGAGCGCCGTGGCAATCGCCGCGCCGCCAAGAAGACCACCCGTCCGGCGCAAGAAACTGCGGCGGTCGAGCTGTCCTGGAGTGATGATTCTGGATTCTGGATTCATGTTATTTTTGTTTTTTGTATGGGAATGACACGGAGCCGGAGAGACTCCGGTGCGCCACGAATCTAAGACCCGCAGCGGGTGAAGTTCTTTGGCGTGCCCGCACCAGCAATGCAAGAAGTTGTCCAAAAAGAAATCGCCCTGCTTTTTCCAGAGTGGATCAACTCCATCGGAAGTTGAAAGGCTGGGCTGGACGGGGGCGGGTTTCCGTATTCCATCTGCGGGCGACGGACATGACGACTGCGAACAAAATCACTATCACGCGAATTTTGATGATTCCGATCTTTGTGACGATGGCGCTGTACTATGGCCGCAGCGTCTCGCAGGGTGCGGCGCAGGAGTGGATGCGGTGGACGGCGATTGCGCTGTTTATCACGGCGGCGGCGAGTGACGGAATTGATGGCTACATCGCGCGACGGTATAATCAAATGAGCAGGCTCGGTGTGATTTTGGACCCCATCGCGGATAAAGGGCTGCTGCTCGCGGGAATCATTACGTTGAGCGTGGGGAACTGGCAGTATGAGTTTCCGCTTTGGTTTCCGGTGCTGGTGATCACGCGGGATGTGGTGATCCTCGCGGGGACGATTGCGCTCCATTTTATGCTGGGCAGCGTGAAGGTGCAGCCGAGCTGGCTGGGGAAGACGGCGACGGTGACGCAGATGGTGGCTATCGGGTTTGTGATGCTGCAATGGAATGCGCAGCTCGGCGAACTGTGGGGCTGGAAGGCGATGTTTTTGGATTTGCCGGTGATTGTGGCGGGTTTGTTCACGCTGTTTTCGGGGCTGGGGTATGTGCGGCGGGGGATCGCGCTGGTGCATTCGGCGGGGCATGGCGACCCGAAGCCGCCGTCGCAGTTGCTTCGCTAAATCGAATCGTGTAGCGACGCGGGATGATTCGCACTTTGCTGGCCACGTTATTTTTCACCGCAACCGCGCTCGCGCTTTCCGACAAGGAGCTGGATTCCATCGGTGCGCGTGTTTGGAAAAACGAATGCGGCGGGACTCGCGAGGGGCTGACTTCGTGGAACGCGGGCGAAGGTTTTGCATCGCTGGGGATCGGGCATTTTATCTGGTATCCCGAAGGCGTGTCGGGGCCGTTTGAGGAGAGCTTCCCGGAGCTGGTGGCGTTTCTTTCAAAAAACGGCGCGCGCATTCCCGCGTGGCTGAAGCCGGAGACGAAGTGCCCGTGGCGGACGAAGGCGGCGTTTGAGGCGGATGCGCAGTCGGAGAAGATGAAGGAGCTGCGGGCGATGCTTGCGGGATCGATTCGCGAGCAATCGCGATTTCTTGCGCGGCGGATGGAGAAGGCGCTGCCTAAATTGCTCGCGGCGGCGAAGGAAAAATCCGCCGTGGAATCGCGCTTCAATGCGCTGCTGGCGACTGGCTCCGGGACGTATGCGCTGATTGATTACGTGAACTTCAAAGGCGAAGGCACTAATCCAAAGGAGCGATACGAGGGCGAAGGCTGGGGGCTTTTGCAAGTGCTCGAAGGGATGCGCGGAACGGACGCAAAAGCATTCGGAGAATCCGCAGCGCGGGCGCTCACGCGCCGCGTGGAAAATTCGGACCCGGCCCGCAATGAAAAGAAGTGGCTGCCCGGCTGGCTGAATCGCGTTCGCGGCTACTAATCGCGCTGCTCATTTTTATGAAAACTGCACTCATTCTCCTCACCGCTATGTCCTGCCTGCACGCTTCGGAAATCCAATATCCCGCATCCAGAAAAGATGATGTGACCGATGATTACCACGGCACGAAGATCGCCGACCCGTTTCGCTGGTTGGAGGATGATAATTCTGCGGAAACGAAAGCGTGGGTGGCTGCGCAAAATAAAACCACATTTGCGTATCTCGACGCGATTCCGCAGCGGGCAAAAATCCGCGAGCGACTCACGAAGCTATGGAACTATGAGCGTTTCAGTGCACCGTTTGAGCGCGGTGGGCGTTATTTTTACACGCACAACTCGGGGCTGCAAAATCAGGGTGTTTTGTACGTCACCGATTCGCTGGATGAAAAAGGCCGCGTGCTGCTGGATGCGAATACTTTGAGCAAGGACGGCACGACTTCGCTCACGGAGACTTCGCCGAGCGAGGATGGGAAATTTCTCGTCTATGGCACGAGCGGCGGCGGCAGCGACTGGCAGGAGTTTCGCGTGCGCGATGTGGCGACGGGCAAGGATTTGGACGATGTAATTCGGTGGGTGAAATTTAGCGGGGCGTCGTGGGCGAAGGACGGGAGCGGCTTTTTTTACTCGCGCTACGATGAGCCAAAAGCGGGCGATGCGCTGAAGGGGAAGAACGAGTTTCAGAAGCTCTACTTTCATAAGCTCGGCACGCCGCAATCCGCCGATGTGCTGATTTATGAAAGGAAGGACCACGGAGATTGGGGATTCAGCGGGCATGTGACGGATGATGGCCGGTATTTGCTCATCCACGTCTCGCAGGGCACCGATCCGAGGAACCGCGTTTTTTTCAAAGACCTCGCCGCGCCGGATGGCAAGATCGTGGAGCTGCTGAATGACTTCGATGCGGACTACAGCTTCCTCGATAACGTCGGCACGGTTTTCTTTTTCCGCACGGACTTGGATGCGCCGCGCTACCGCGTCATCGCCATTGATACCCGCAAACCCAGCCGAGCGGACTGGCGCGAAGTCATCCCGCAGACTGCGGATAAATTGGAGAGCGCGAGCTTCGTGGGCGGACGGGTTTTTTGTGAATACCTGAAGGACGCGCGCAGTGAGATCGTCGTTCACACACTGGATGCGAACGAAATCTCTCAACTCTCAACCATCAACTCTCAACTATTGCAGCTTCCGGGAATTGGGAGCGTCGGCGGCTTCGGTGGTCGCGCGAAAGACACGCACACTTTTTACAGCTTCACGAGCTTCACGGAGCCGGGCGCGATTTACCGGCTGGATATTGCGAAGGGGGAAAGCGTCGTCTTTCGGAAGCCCGCCGTGGATTTCGACAGCGCGGCTTTCGAGACAAAGCAGATTTTTTTCAACAGCAAGGACGGGACTCGCGTGCCGATGTTCATCACTCACAAAAAGGGCATCGCGCTGGATGGCACTGCGCCCGCGATTCTCTACGGCTACGGTGGTTTTAATATACCGCTCACGCCCGGCTTCTCCGTCTCCCGCGCCGTCTGGCTGGAAATGGGCGGCATTTACGCCGTGGCAAACATTCGCGGAGGCGGCGAATACGGCGCGGAGTGGCACAAAGCGGGCACCAAGCTCCAAAAGCAGAATGTCTTCGACGACTTCATCGCCGCCGCTGAATGGCTCGTCGCCAATAAATACACATCGTCCCAGAAGCTCGCCATCCAAGGCGGCAGCAATGGCGGCCTACTCGTGGGCGCCTGCATGACGCAGCGACCGGAGCTTTTCGGCGCAGCACTGCCAGCCGTGGGAGTCATGGACATGCTCCGCTTTCATAAATTCACCATCGGCTGGGCTTGGAAAAGCGACTTCGGCAGCAGCGAAAACGCGGACGAGTTCCGGGCGCTCTATAAATACAGCCCGCTCCACAATCTCAGACCCGGCGTCCGTTACCCCGCAACCATGGTCACCACCGCAGACCACGACGACCGCGTGGTGCCAGCGCATTCCTTCAAATTTGCCGCGCAACTTCAAGAGTGCCAAAGCAAGAACGGCCCGCCCGTTTTCATCCGAATCGAAACCAGCGCAGGGCACGGCGCAGGCACCGCACTCAGTAAGACGATGGACCAAACCGCAGACCAACTTGCCTTCCTAGCAAGGGTGTTTGGGCTAAAATAAAGCCTTCGGAGGCCAGTTATTCACATCCATATCTACCGGATCGAAAGATACTTACTGTTTATTGCGAATAGTTATTCACATTCCTGCTAAAAAAACTGTTGCAAAAAATTTGGCGAACCTGCTATTTCCTCACTCCGTGCCGCAAGGCATCAAATAAAAAACCAAAACCAAACACACACTACCATGACCAAACGTAGCATCATCACCATCGCTGCAGTCACCGCAGTTATCGGCTCAACCGCTTTCGCAGGCCCTGTGGCCGCGCCAAGCAAAGCAGTCATTCCTGCGCCTGTAGAAGACCTCGTCACTGGCGATGTCGGATTCGACATCACCTCGGACTACTACTTCCACGGCCTGCTCCAGCAGGGTTCGGGATTCATCATCCAGCCTTACGGCAACCTTTACTTCAAGGTCGCTCAAGGTGGTTTCTTTGATTCCGTCTCTGTTGACATCGGCATCTGGAACTCGTTCCACAGCAGCCGTGGCAACGTCGGACAGAACAACAACTGGTATGAGTTCGACTTCACAGCCGGCCTCACACTGAACAAAGGCAACTGGAGCTTCAGCCCGAAGTACATCCGCTACACCAGCCCCGGCGACTACTTCGCCAACAGCTCGGTCGTCGCGCTGCGCATCGGCTATAACGACGCTGACATGCTCGGCTCGTTCTCGCTTCAGCCTTACGTCTGGGTTGAGTATGAAATCGACGGCAAGTCCGGCAACGGCACCGACGAAGGTTTCTACTATGAACTCGGCATCAACCCAAGCCGCACCTTCGGCGACCTCACGGTCTCCGTTCCAGTGAAGCTCGGCCTCGGCTCGAACGACTACTATGCCGGTGACGAAAGCTACGGCTTCGCATCGGTTGGCCTCACCGCCAGCTATGCACTCAAGGCAATCCCTGAGGGCCTCGGCGACTGGTCCGTTTATGGCAACGTCACTTATCTCCACCTCGGCGACGCGGCATCCCCGCTCAACGGCGGCGACGAGAGCGACGTGACCTTCACGGGCGGCCTCAAAGTCGCGTTCTAAATTAGACGCGAGTCTGTAAATGATTCACAACACCCTCCGGTGGTTCGCCACCGGAGGGTGTTTGCTTTTTCCGCCAAAGGCTTCCAATCAAAACGGCACACTGCACTGGCAGTGACCTCAGGAGCATTGGTGTACTTTATGGCCGATGTCGTGGGCGGAATCCGTCTCAGGCGTGAGCACGGAAACGGGAGACTGACTGCATCGCTCTCATGGGGTTAAGACCCTATACCGCCGCCTTTCACTCCCTCTACTGTCCGCTTTCACCGTCATCATGACGGCCAAAAAATATGACAAAACTCGAAATCAAAGGCGACTGGAACATCATCAAAGGCAAGCTGAAGCAGAGGTGGGCGACGCTCACGGACGACGACTTGCAATACACCGAAGGCAAAAGCGAAGAGCTGCTAGGGCTCATCCAAAAACGCACCGGCCAATCCCGCGAAGCCATCGAAAAAGAACTCACCAAGTGCTCCGATGCCTGCAACTGCAAGTAAGCACACGATGAAAAACCCGGTGTATAAAATCATCGAACTAACCGGCACCTCAACAACCTCCATTGAGGATGCCGTGGAGAGCGCCATCAAACGCGCCCACAAGACGCTCAAGCACCTGAGCTGGTTTGAAGTCACCGAGACACGCGGCAACATCGACAAAGGCAAGGTGCGCCATTGGCAGGTGACGGTGAAAATCGGCTTCTCGGTGGAGGATTAAAACATGACCCAAGAACTAAACATCACCCGTGAACGAATGGTCGAACTGCTCAACGAAGATCTCGCCCGCGAGTTTCAGGCAATCATCGCCTACACCGTCTATAGTCAGACGCTCAAAGGAGCCGCATTCACCGACATCGCCCGCGAACTCGCCGTCCATGCAAGCGAGGAACTCGATCACGCCATGCAAATCGCCCGGCAGATTGACTACTTCAATGGCACTCCCGTGACAGTCCCGCTGCAGGTGAAGATGTCTGTAAATGCAGAGGACATGCTCCGCTTCGACCTGGAAAATGAGCGCGTAACCATCCTGAACTACCGCGAACGCATCCAGCAGGCAGAGGCGATGGGCGAGTTTGGGCTGAGCGAAGTGCTCCGCAAGATCATCGCGGAGGAACAAGATCACCTCACGGATCTCGCGGGCGCATTGGGCATCGAGAATCCGACCATCGAGTAGCGGGCTGGCGTCACGGGCATGACTTTTTCCATCGGCTTGGTCTTGCTCCTGACGGTGGTTGCGATGGTGCTCTTCACCATTGAGATTATCGCAGCGGATGTCGTAGCACTTGCACTTTTACTGACACTCACGCTCACGGGACTCGTCCCCGCTGCTCAAGCATTTGCGGGGTTTGGCAGCGACACGGTGATCGTCATCCTCGGTCTGCTCATCCTCACCGCCGCTCTCCAGCGCACCGGCGTGATGGACCTCGCGGGGCGCACAATCCTCCGCCTCACGGGGGATTGTCCTAGACGCATGATCGTGGTGGTCGTCGTCGCGTCCGCCACACTCGGCGCGTTTATGAGCAACACGGCATCCACCGCGTTCTTCCTCCCGATGGTCATCGGGCTGGCGAGAAAGCTCAAAATGAGCCCCGGCAAACTCCTCTTGCCCCTTGCTTTCGCGGGCATCGTGAGCAGTTCCGTCACGCTCATCAGCACAAGCACAAACATCGTCGTGAGCGGGATTCTGAAAGACCATCACCTCCCGCCGATGGGCATGTTTGAACTCGCTCCAGTGGGCATCCCCATCGCCCTAGTCGGCGTGGTCTATCTGCTTACCATCGGCTACCGACTCGTCCCCGACCGGTTCAGCGTGGACGACGGACGGGATGGGCAATTGGGCTTTCGCCCATTTCTCTCCGAGATCATCATTCTCTCGGATTCTGCTCTCGTGGGCAAAACGCTGGAGGCTGCGGGCATCGGGCGCGACCTCGACATCCGCATCCTCCATATTCTGCGAGGGAAAAACGAAAGCATCTGGCCGAGTGCCGACATCGTCTTGCGCTCCGGCGACGTGCTGATCGTCGAGGGCGCGAGCGAGGATATTTTGAAAATCAAAGACATCCCCGGAATTGAAATCAAAGCGGACGTAAAGCTCTCCGAACCGAGCCTTTCTCCCGACGATCTTGGATTGATGGAGGCGCTGATTTTACAAGGCTCGGAGCTGATCGGGCGGACGTTGAAAGGGTACGGTTTCCGTGAGCGATTCGGCATTCAAGTTCTCGGAATCAGTCGTCACGGCGAGACGATGCAGCGAAAGCTCAGCGATATTCGCTTTCGAATTGGCGACATCCTTTTGCTCCAAGGTCACCGCGACCGATTGCACGCAATGGAGCAGTCGGACGCCGTGCGCGTGGTCGGGCAGCCGGAAGAAGTCCGCCCCCGGCTGAAGCTTGCGCCCGTGGCGATCCTGATTTTCGTAGCGGTGATTGCACTGCCGACATTCAAGCTCATGAGCCTCCCCGTGGCCGTGATGCTCGGCGTGGTCGCGGTGTTTCTCACACGCTGCATCAGCTCCACCGAAGCCTACCGCGAAGTCGAATGGAAGGCCGTCATCCTCATCGCATCCATGCTCTCGCTCGGCGTCGCCATGGAGCACACCGGCGCGGCCCAATACCTCGCCGCGAAGATCGTGATGTGGACGGCTGGAGTCGGCCCACTTGCGGTGCTAGGCGCGTTCTTTTTCCTCACTGTGCTGCTCACGCAACCGATGTCGAACCAAGCCGCCGCTATTGTCGTGCTGCCCGTCGCCATGGCCGCTGCGTCTCAGCTCCAGCTCAACCCGCGCACCTTCGCGATGATGATCGCCGTCGCCGCAAGCTGCTCCTACCTTACGCCGCTAGAGCCTGCGTGTCTCATGGTCTATGGTCCGGGGCGATACCGCTTTCGGGATTTCGCACGCGTCGGATTGCCGCTCACATTGCTGATCTTCGCCATCGCCATGTTGCTCGTCCCGCGCTTTTGGCCGCTGCGCTAAACTCCCGCTTGTTTGCTCTCCGCAGCCTTCACCGACTCGGGCGCGGGCGACCAAGTGAAGTTACACGCGGTGCAAAAAAACTGCCGTTCGATGATTCCGACCGCAGCCGCCATCGCCGGAATCACCGATCCCATGAGGGTCTTGCGTGAGAACTGCGGATACTCCACTTGCGAAGAGCCGCAGTCTGGGCACCGAATCGCGGACTCCAAAATGTGTTCACTCACATCGTGCTCCTTTAGCCAGCGCAGCACCGCGTCAACTTTCTCCGCAAGCACCAGCGTGTGAAACTGGGCGTGCGGATTTGGGCTGATGAATTGCAGAAGTTGCTCCGAAGTTTCGTCGCTCGTGATCGCCTCAAAGCCTGCGCTGGTCAGGCGGCGGGCCAATGATTGGGCTGGTTCCAGTTGCTCGAAAGAGGCGATTGGTTGATGTGAAGACATACCTTGAGTTCGCACCCCGCCTTGAGCTTGCGCGTATCAATTAGAAAAACCCACGCAAGCACTGGTCGGTGCACGAGCCATTCGTCATTCTTCATTCTCAAAAGTGCCGCCCAAGCCCCACAGCCACGCCCACCGAATCAAACCCCGCGTGCCGATAATCCGCCTCCACATTCATCGACCAGCGTTCGCTGAGGAAATAGCGCACGCCCACGGCTGCTTCGAGATTTAGCTCCCACTCGTGCGACACCGACGTCACCGGGCGGTCGTCGAAAATATCATTGTACATCGCCCCGACGCCCACTTGCACAAACGGCACCCAGCGCGAATCCGGCTGCACGAAATTGTAGCGCCATAGCACCGCCGCGATGCCCATCCCATTGCCCGCGCCGTGAAACACACCGCCATAGGTGAACTGCAAAAGCAGCTCGTTATTTCCACGCACCCATCCATTGCCCATCGGCGAATCCAGCATGTTCCCGAAGCGATACGTCGTCGAAGAATAGTCCACAGTAGGCTGCGAAGAATCGCCAAACGAGATGTGCGCACCGGAAGCCGATTGTAGCTCGAAGCGCCCGCGTTCAAACGGCCCGCTGGACACGCTTTCGACGGTCGTTTTTGCCGAGGTCATCGGTTGCCCCGCGTGTGCGGCGGTGAAGAGTAAAGCGACGCAGGATGATGTGAGTATGAGTTATTTCATGACAAACGTATCGGCGCTGCGTGCCTCGCTGGATGTGTCGAAAGCACTAGGGCATTCACCCCATAGCACCCACGCCCGCGTCTCGGCAAAACTACAGGCCATAAATAAATATCTCGGCCTTTGGATCGACCACCGCAAAGCAGTCCTCATTTCTCATCCCACCGGGGAAGAGGAAATCACAACCATGCTCTCCGAAGTGGAGAAAGACCACAGCTCGCCCATTCCCGAGGACTGCAGGATCGGAAGTATCAGAACCAACTCAACGTCTATTACGACGAGGTGATCGGCCATCTTCACCAAATCGAATCGCTGCTCATCTTCGGCCCCGGCGAAGCAAAAGGCGAACTCAGCAAACGCCTAGAACACAAGCACCCAAGCGGGCGCACGGTGAAACTAGAAACTGCAGACAGACTAACCGACCGCCAAATCGCCGCCCACGCCCGCGCACATTTCGACAAGGAACGCTGCATCAGTTTGCTGTGAGTGCGAAAGCGCGAAAGTAGTCAGCGGCTTCAGCCGAAATACATCTGTGCTTTCGGAACGCGAACGCACAGACCAGAAAAGTGATTGAGGCGACGGGGCCTTCGTGCCAGATACTTCTACACCATGAGCACCGTTGCCGAATCTAGGGAAATTGCCATCTGGCGCAGAGTCATCCAGCCCGAAACGGCAGGGTGGACGCGCGCTGGTGCCGAAGCCATTTTGCACCTCGACTTTCAGCCGGGCGACCATGAGCGGATGCTTGAATTACTAGAGCGTGCGAAGGACGGCGCACTATCCGAGGACGAGGCAGAGGAACTCGAAAACTACCGGCACGTGGGCACGACTTTGGAACTCCTCCAGTCTCGCGCCCGGCTCTGCATGAAGGCTCTACCAGCTAACTGAGAATGGCGCGTCCGAGTCGCGCTCAGGTGGAAAAGACCGTGCTTCGCGCGGCGGGTCGGTGCGAATACTGCCACTTCCCGATGTCGGCAAGTCGTCTGCCATTTCATTGCGACCATATTATCGCAGAGAAGCACGGTGGACCGACTGTGGACGAAAACCTCGCTTGGGCATGCTTCCGCTGCAATCTGCACAAAGGCCCGAACATCGCAGGACTCGATCCTGTGGACGGAGGATTTACCCCGAACGCCGCGATTGAATAGAGGCGTTTTGCGCGGCGAGGACGGTG
This sequence comes from Verrucomicrobiaceae bacterium, assembly GCA_031372675.1. Lineage (GTDB taxonomy): Bacteria > Verrucomicrobiota > Verrucomicrobiia > Chthoniobacterales > Chthoniobacteraceae > SXWH01. The sequence goes on along the minus strand of JANMLS010000221.1, from coordinate 88 downwards.
GTATGGGAGTTTGTGAAGACATTCCACACTCCGCCTGCCGCACAAAACGTTGACATGGATTTTGCTCCGCTTTCGGGCGCGGGCCAAG
>JANMLS010000158.1:0-36200 GCA_031372675.1 Verrucomicrobiaceae bacterium | reverse complement strand
CAATTTACAGGACGTGCGAAGCCTCCGAAAACAAGCGTTCTAGCGTCCCCTGCTTCACACCACCCCACTGAACAACCGGACTGGTTCAACCGTGATGACACTGCGGCTTCGCGCAGATGCCATCAGAAAAGTTTAGGCGTTTCCGGGTTCATTGCTGCAGACGTTCTAGCGCCCGGCGCAGCTGGGCAATCCTCATCTCTCTGATTGCGTCCGCATCTCTGCCTTCAGCTTCGGCGCGTCGGCAATGAGAGGTGATAGCTCGCACAACTTGGTTGATATGCATCGTGATAGCCTTGGCTTGTCCGGCGAAGGTTAGACTTGGAAAATCGCTGGTGTCCTGTTTGTGGCGAAGGCGTGAGGGCATAAAATCAAGCGTTGAGTGGTTGTCTGCGAGTGCGGCGAAAACAACAAGCCGCGCCAGCCAATAATAGAAAAACGGAAGCAGGCTCAGGAACGACCGTCGCATCGAGACGCACGTTATCGAACTCGGCGAATGAGTCCGTGCCCGTTCCGGGAGACAGCTTCGTGTGCACGAGCTGAATCTGGAGACTGCCTCCTACCAACGGGTCGCCGCTCGGTAGGGTCGAGAAAGAGGCCAGAAGATCCGTGAATGTGCCCTCTGATAATGCCGCGCCAGAAGTGGAAGACTGAGTCACGAGGGAGCCGTTGACGAGGAGGCGAATTTGAACGGACTCTGACTCCTGTGTGGAAATCAGGTCGTCGCCAATCGCCACTGTCAGCGTGTAAGCAGTGTTGGCTTGTAGCGTGATGAGGCCGCCAGAAGTGAGAGTGCCGAAAGTGCCCTGAACTGCGCTTGGCAGAAGGCGGATGACGCCCATCTGGCCTCCATCGGCGGTTCCCGGTAGTGGGCCGTTGTCGCCAAAAGCACTGGCGAAATAACCCGGGCTTGGATCCATAACTATATATTCAACCATTGAGGCAGTCGGGCCGATAGTCCAGTTGGGAAAAAACGCTTGGCCGTATGCGCCTGCACCGCCGCCGTTGTCGAAAATATCGGGCGTCTCGAAAGAGAAGTTTGGAACAGTGACAGATGCGGCAAAAGCCGGACTGGTGGCGAGCAGGCTCGCTGCAAGGAGTGATGTGATGCGTGATGTGTTCATTGCTTGTATTGGTTGGTGCGCGAGGAAACGCCTAACGAATAAAGCTCAGCAACGTCCGCTGAGAGCGATTATCGAAAGCAGTGTATGGGTTCAAATTCATTGGTGTGTCATTTTCTCGGTTGCAAGCGGACGTGGCTGCAGCGGATTGTTGGGGCACCGCCGCACTTCGAACTACCTCGCTCGGCACTGACAATTTTTCAAAAAATACACTCCGCGGTTGACGCAAAATCCGCGTAGCGTCTGCGTTTGCTGCAGCCAGCTCTGCGCTCAGCAACGCAGACGCTACGCGGATCCCGCTGTCGCGCTTTTTTTTGGAATTCTTTAACATAACATCGGCTAGTTACTTAGGATGCCCCAACATCCTTCTCTCCCGCAAACGGAAGGCTGTTGTTGGTATATGAGTGTTGGCATATTGGATTTGGCGCTTGCGGAGGCCGACAAAAGCAGCGGGGAGTTTTTGTGTCGAGGTGCTTTTCTGTCGAGGGGGATTTTTATCCCGAAAGCCGCGATAGCACAAAGATGAGCAACGGATGAAACGCGCTTGCGTCGTGGCTCACGCAGCCCTCTGCGTGAAGCTGCCAAAACCGCGAAGCGCACTCTCTCAGTGCAGCAAGCCGAAGGGATTTGCCGCTGCGCGGTGGCATGGAATCACGCAGAGGGCTGCGTGGGCCACGACTCCGGCAATGGCGTTCCAAACGCGGCGTTCGGCTTTAATTGCCCTCGGCTACAACCAAGTCGCGTTCTTTTGTAATCAGAAAGTGGATACCGTCTTCAACCGGACGTATATCTGGCCGCCGACTACAAGGGTGCGTTTGATTTTTACCTGCACCGAGTCAACGCCAACGCCCGCGCCGTCGTCGGTCGGGGTGATGATCACATTTACCCCATCGTGAACAGCGGTGGTCCAGCCGCCGAGTGTGCTGCTGTATTCCGCTGCGATGGTGGTGTTGGCGTCGGCGTGGGCCACGTCACTGCGGCGGTAGGTGTAGATGACGTAGTTTGCGTCGCTCGCGTTGTCGAAAATCGGCAGCAGTCCGCCCGCATTGGCTGCGGTATCGTTGGCACCGAGCAGCCACGCCATTCCATTTGCCACGCCGTCGCCATTCGCATCAGCGTTAAATGCCGCACCGCCGGACCACGAGACGTAGGAACCTTGCACGGTGAGCGTCGTGTCGTCTGAAATTGCTGCTGCGGTATCCAGATTATTGCCCGCGACATCCTTCAGGACAGCGGCGGCGTTGACTCGGAGTTGAAGGGTTCCGACGTTGGTGGGGGTTATTTGCACGGTGAAAATGCCAGGCGCACTTTCGCTGATCGCGCCGATGGAGATGGCCGAGCTTCCGGCATTCCCAAAGTCCGCCGCGCTCACGGTCGCCGCGTCCATATTTTCGCTGAAAGTGACGGTATATGTCACCAGCGTATCCACGTTAATCGGGCCACCAGCTTTGTCGTCCACGATACTTGCGAGCGTCGGTGCAGTGCCATCCACGCTCAGTGTCGTGTCGTCGAGAATCGCGGCGGTGGTGTCGAGATTGTTGCCCGCGACATCCTTCAGCACGGCGGCGGCGTTGATCTGAAGTCGCAAGGTTCCAGTGGTGGTTGGCGTTGCTTCCACGGTGAAGACGCCGGGCGTGGTTTCGCTGATCGCACCGATGGTGATGGCGGAAGTTCCGGCATTTCCAAAGTCCTCCGCGCTTACCGATGTAGCATTCATGTCCTCGCTAAAAGTGACGGTGTAAGTCACCAGCGTGTTCGCCATGATCAGCCCGCCAGCTTTGTCGTCCACAATGCTTGTGAGCGTCGGCGCGGTGCCGTCCACACTCAGTGTCGTGTCGTCGAGAATGGCGGCGGCGGTATCGAGATTATTGCCCGCCATGTCCTTGAGCACGGCGACGGCGTTGATCTGAAGTCGCAATGTTCCGGTGGTGGTCGGCGTCGCTTCCACGCTGAAAACACCGGGCGTGGTTTCTGCAATCGCGCCGATGGTGATGGCCGAACTTCCCGCATTTCCAAAGTCCGCCGCACTCACGCTCGCCGCGTCCATGTCCTCGCTAAAAGTGACGGTGTAAGTCACCAGCGTGTTTGCCGTAATTAGCCCGCCCGCTTTGTCGTCCACGATGCTCGTGAGCGTCGGCGCAGTGCCGTCCACGCTCAAAGTCGTGTCGTCCAGAATAGCCGCCGCGGTATCCATGTTGTTACCCGCAACATCCTTCAGCACGGCAGCAGCATTGATCTGAAGCCTCAATGTTCCTCCGCTCGTCGGTGTGACCTCCACGGTGAAAACTCCGGGCGCGGTTTCGGTAATCGCGCCGATGGTGATGGCCGAACTTCCCGCATTTCCAAAGTCGGCGGCGCCTACCGATGCCGCGTCCATGTCTTCGCTGAATGTCACCGTGTAAGTCACCAGCGTGTTCGCCGCGACTGGTGCGCCGCCCTTGTCATCCACGATGCTTACGAGCGTCGGTGCGGTGCCATCTACCGCGAGGGTCGTATTATCGAGGATCGCCGCAACGGTATTGAGGCTGTTGCCGGCTACATCCTGAAGCACGGCAGCGGCGTTGACTTTGATTTGGAGAGTCCCGTCGCTCGTCGGCGTCGCTTCCACGGTGAACACGCCGGACGCAGTTTCGGTGACTGCGCCGATGGTGACAGCGGAGGTGCCCGCATTGCCAAAGTCCGCCGCGCTCACCGAGGCCGCGTCCATGTCCTCGCTGAATGTCACCGTGTAAGTCACCAGCGTGTTCACGGTGATTGGCACACCGCCTTTATCATCCACGATGGCGCTGGCGGCCAGCGTCGGCGCAGTGCCATCCACCGCGAGGGTCGTGTCGTCGAGGATCGCCGCAGCGGTGTTGAGGCTGTTGCCGGGCACGTCTTTGAGCACGGCGGCGGCGTTAATGCGGAGTTGCAAAGTTCCGGTGGTTGTCGGCGTGGCTTGCACGGTGAAAACGCCGGGCGAAGTTTCGGTGACGGCGCCGATGGTGACGGCGGAGGTTCCCGCATTTCCGAAATCAGCAGCGGCGACGGTGCTGGCGTCCATGTCTTCGCTAAAAGTGACGGTATAAGTCACCAGCGTGTTCGCCATGATCAGCCCGCCGGCTTTGTCGTCGGCGATGCTCACGAGCGTCGGCGGCGTGGCGTCAACGGTGAGATAGCCGTTGGCATCGAGCATGAAGAAACTAAAGCCCGCCGCCGAGATTTTGGCGAGTTGCACGGGAGTCAGCGCGGTGCTGCTCGTGCCAAATCGGAGCGATGAACCGGGGACGAAAGTGCCGGTGAGGTTCAGCGTGCCGCCGGCCCAATCCACGGCGCTGCTATCCGCAAAAGCGAGCGCGGCTCCGGTGCCGAGATTGATGGTGGCGGTGCCCGTCACGTCCAAAGTTCCGAGAGTGTCGGCAAAAGTCGCCGCATCCAGCGTGGCGGCGGCGGCGATGGAGACAGCCGTGGCATTTGGCAGGACATTGTTCCCGCCCAGCGCCAGCTTGCCCGCAGTGATCGTCGTCGTGCCGGTGTGGGTGCTTGAGCCGCCGAGTGTCCAAGTGCCCGCGCTCGCTTTGGAAAGATTGCGGAAGACAAAGGGCAGTCCGCCCACGATTTCACCATTGCTGGTGCCGATGAGGGAGATGTCGTTGGTGGCGCTGCCGCTGCCGGTGAACGTGCTGGTAAATTTCAGCAAGCCAGACCCCGCTGCCTCAATGGTCTTGGTGGCACCCGTTCCGTTGAAGAGGAAATTGATCACGCGGTCGGTCGTTTCGCCGGAACCAGTGTATCGTAGAATGACTCCGGCCTGTGCGCTGCCACTGCCGAAATCAATCGTGCCATTGGCCGCCGTAGTCGGCGCACCCAAGGAACTGCTCGCAAGCAAAGGAGTGCCGCCGTTGACGCTGTTAAAAGAGGATACGTTGACGGTGAAGCCAGCGGTTGTCTGTGGAACCAACGAGGTTTTGCCCGAATAGGTATTCGCACCGGAAAGCGTCAGCGACCCGCCGTAGGCTTTTTGCAGTCCACCCGCGCCGCTGATGATTCCGCCGAGCGTCTGGTTGGCGGTGCTCCAAATCTGCACGTTGGAGCCGCTGGCGATGGAGATATTTCCGTTGTAATTACCATCACCCAGAGTGCCACCAGAGTTGTTGCCGATTCGTAGCGTGCCGCCGCTGATCGTCGTGTTGCCGTTGTAAGTGTTGGGGGCGGAGAGGATCAGAAGTCCGCCGCCCGTCTTGGTAAGGCCCGCCGTGCCGGTGCTGTTGCGGATGACCCCCGAAATCGTGCCGGTCGCCCCGCCGGTGGTGCCGCCGCTAACTTGAATCGTGCGGGTCGCGCCATTGAGATCAATCTTGTTTTGGAAATTCAGCGATGAGTTGGTTTGGGAATACTGCGTTTGAAGAACCAGCGTGGACGGATTAAAAAATGCGCTGCCCCAGACCGCCTCATTCGCCGCGTTGTTGCCGAGGATGACACTCATCCCGTTGTTTCCATTCATGCCGAAACCGCTGGCTCCGCCGATGAGTTGGACTTGTCCATTTCCCGATCCCAGAGCGCGGATGAAGTTGCTGGTCCAGTAGGATTCGACCACGCCGCCGTTCATCGTGAGGTTGCCGGTGCCGAGGTTGTTGCTGGAAATCATCGTGACGCCCGCGTTGAGCGTAGTCGTGCCGCCGTAGGTGTGGACCGGGACCGCGCCCGCGCCAAGTGTAAGACGCCCCGTGCTGTTCATGGTGATGCCGCCTGCGCCGCTGATGATGTTCGAGGCACTGCCCAAGGTCAGGATTCCATTGCCGCCGAAAGTCAGGGTGTGGCCGCCGTTATTCAGCCCGGCGGTCGTATTCAAATCGCTGGTGGAATTGTTGGTCCACGTCTGCGGTGCGCCCAGCGTTACCGGGCTGATGATCGAGACGATTGCCGAAGTGGAGTTCTTCGTAATCCCGCCGTTGATCGTGAGCGCCTGCCCTGCTGTGCCGAGCGTATAAGTGCCGGTGAATTGGTTGAAGGTGAGTGCATTCACCGTCGTCGGGCTGGCGAGCGTCACAGCTCCGCCAGCGGTGTTTGCGCCGCCAAAAATCGCGCTGGAGCCAGCGGCCCAAGTCTGGTTGGCCGCGCCGTCCCACCAGCGGCTCGCATTGAGCCATGCGCCCGCGCCATTCGTCTGGCCGGAGGTCGTGCCGTTCGCATCCCAAGTGAGCGTAAAAATGAGATTCACGGTGCTGGAAACAATCGAGGTTTTGTTCGCCGAATCGGTGACTTTCAGTTTGATGGTGTTCACGCCCTCGACCATTCCCCAAGTGCTCGTCAGCGTCGCAAAGCTGATGGCCGCAGGCGTGGCATCGATGGCATCGCCGAAGGTGTCGTCGTTGTTCAAATCCCACTCATACGTGGTGATGGTTTCGTTGTAGGAAGGCTGCGACGCAGTGCCGATGAGCGAGAGTGATTGGCCGACCAAGAGTTTGAAAGGCCCGCCGGTGATCACCGCGAGCGGGTTCGAGCGCACGACGGTGAGCGTCTGCAAAACGGGAGCCGCTGCGTTGTAGCTGGCGTCGCCCGCTTGCGTGGCGGTGATGTCGGTGGTGCCAACGCCCACAATCGTCACGGTGCTGCCGGAAATGGTGGCAACGGCGGTGTTCGAGCTGCTGTAGGCAACCGCCAGCCCGGAGGTCGCGGTGGCGGTCAGCGCAAAGGGTGGCTGGTCATCGGCAATCGGATCGAGCGGGTTAAAAATGATGCCCTGCGGTGCCTTCGCGATGACGAGTGATGCCGAGCCACTGCCGCTATAATTTGGCTCGGTAATCGTCGCTGCAACCGCGTAGGTGCCGACGTTCGTAGGCGGAGTGGCCGAGCCATTGTAAGTAACCGAGTGCGCCAGTCCCGCCGGGTTGGTAACGACGGTCGCCGACTTCGGCGTGCCGCTGTAAGTTTGCAGCAGATCGCTGAAGTCGAAGGTGGCGGGAATTAGCGTGACGGTGAGGGAAACGCCCCGCGTGGTGTTGCCGTTGCCGTTGGTCGTATTCGTGAAGGTCGCCGTATCGCTATGGCTGCCGATAGCCAGCGCATTGGCGTTGGCATTGATTGAAGCACTGACCGTCGTGCTCGCTCCCGCCGCCAACGTGCCGCTGGTGGCGCTGAGGTCCACCCATGCGGCGGTTTTTGCCGCCGTCCAGTTTATCGTGGTGCTGCCAGTATTGCTGAGTGTGAAATCTTGTGAGGCGGGAGTGAAAGGCCCGCCATAACTACCGGAGAAGCTCAAAGCTCCCGCCGGTGTGACCGCGAGCGAGCCGAGCGGAACGCCAGTGCCGGTGAGGGAAATGTCGAAGGGATTTTCATCCGCATCGTTGCTGGCAATGTGGACTGCGGCGGTTCGGGCGCCCGCAGCACTTGGGGTGAAAGTGACTGTGAATGTGGTGCTGGCTCCCGGCGCGAGGGTCGTGGCTCCGAGACTGCCGAGGGCGAAGTCCGCATTGTGGCTGCCATCCTTGGTGAGCGCTAGACCGGTGAGGTTGGCGGTGCCCGTGTTTTTGACGGTGACGGTGATCGGCGAAGATGAGCTTCCCAGGCTGATCGAGCCGCTATCAATGGTGGCGCTGCCATCGAGTAAGTTGGTGCCGACGGGTTGCTCAACGGCGATTTCCGGGGTGGTCGTGAGCGTATAGACGACCTGATCCACCCACGCCGCATCGGAGCCACTGGCGATGTCGTAGTCCGTCGAGTAGGTCCATTTTACGATGTGGTTTCCCGCAGGAATCGTGGCGGTCTTCTGCACCCAATCCACGTTGCCGGAGATTCTATCGAGCGAGCCGGTTTGCGCCACGCCATCAATGTAGAAAGTGAGCCAGTCGTAATTGCCCTCCGAAGAAACCTTCCACCAAAACGAGAGTACTCCAGGACCAGTCAGCGTGGTTTCCATGCCGCTGCTTTGATCAAAACCAACCGCTCCACTGCGGCCCGCATCCACTCCGTCGTGAGTGGTCGCGGTCTGGTAAAACCAATTCGCGTTGCCGCTGCCGGTCCAAGTCAGTCCGGTCGTATCGAGCGCATCAGCGAGCGTCGGCGCGAAGCCGGCGGCGGTGATGATCGTGTTGTCGGCGATGGCCGTGGTGGTGTTGAGATTCGTGCCCGCAGCGCTCTTCAAAACGGCACCGGCATTGACCTGGAGCTGGAGCGTCCCCGCGCTGGTCGGCGTGGCTTGCACGGTGAAAATGCCGGAAGTCGCCGTGGTTTCGGTGACTGCTCCAATCGCGAATGTCGCGCTGCCCGCGTTGCCAAAATCGGCGGCGGTGACGGTGGTGGCGTCCATGTCTTTATCGAACGTGACGGTGTAAGTGACGAGCGTGTTGATGAAAACCGTCGCGCCGCCCACGCTATCCACAAACGAGCTGGGAGCCAGCGTCGGCGGGCTTCCGTCGTCCGTGTTCGCGATGGTGACAGTCCCCGCGACCGGCGTGCCGCGAGTGTAGTCGGGACCAGCGATCACGGTGAGCACGACTGTTTCGTCGCTTTCGTTCAAAGCATCAGTCAGCGGCGAAACCGGGATGACTGCGCTGGCGGACGCAGCAGGAATAACCACCGTCGCAGCCAGCGCGGTGTAATCGCTGCCCGCCGTCGCCGTGCCGGAGACGCTCAAGTTCACGGTGAGAGCGTCCACCGTGCTGCCCGCGCGCGTCACGGTGAACGCGCCGGGATTGCCGACTTCCGCCGCCGTGGCATCGCTCGCGACGAGGGTGACGATCATATTCACCTCGTCGTCCGCAATCGTAGCCGTCGCGCTGTTCTCCGCGCCGATGGTGTAAATGCCGGGCGTGAGCGTGAGAGTCACGGTTTCCGCCGGATCGATCACGGTGTCGTCCACCGACGTGAGTGTCACGTTTGCGCTGCTGGCTCCTGCTGCGATGACGACGCTATTGGCGAGGTTCGCGTAATCAGCCCCGCTCGTCGCCGTGCCGCTCACGCTGAAAGTAACCGTGAGTGCGGCGGTGGTGGCGCCCGTGCGCGTCACCGTGAAAAGTCCGGTGTCGCCGCCCGACTCGGCAGCGTCGGCATCGGCGGCGGTAATGGTCACGGTCGCCGCGTCGTTGTCGGTGATGGTGTAGGTGAAAACTGAGTTGGCGTTCAGCGCCGCGCCGCTGGGATTACTGAGCGTCAAAATGATCGTCTCTCCCGCATCCACATCCGCATCATCCACAATCGTATTCGGGATCACTTTCACCGTCTCGCCCGCCGCAAAAGTGAGCGTGCCAGCGGTGATCGCGTAGTCGGTAACATCGGTCGCGGTGCCGCCAGTGACGGCGAAATCCACGGTGACTGCGCTGCCCTGCGCCGCGCTGAGAGCCACGGTGAGCATCGCGGGCGATTGCGATTCCAGCCCGCTGCCCGTCGTTCCGGCAAAGCCGATGGTCACTCCCGGCGGCGTGTCGCTGTCCGTAATCGTGAGCGTGTGCGAGCTGGTGCCGAGCCGTGCGTTGCTGGGATTTGCAAGCGCGACGACCAGCGTCTCGTTGCCTTCATCGTTGGTGTCATCACTCAGCGCGACGGTGATGTTTTTTGAAGTCTCACCCGGCGCAAAAGTCAGCACGTTCGCCGCGAGCGTGTAATCAACGCCGCGTGCCAGCGCGGTGCCGCCGTTGAGGAAATACTCGACCGTCACCGTGCCCGCCGCTGCGGCACTGAGCGTCACGGGAATGTTCACCGTGCCCGCGCTCTCCGCCGCGCTGCTGGTGGATGCGGAAAAGCGCACCTGCGTGGGCACCGACGCCGCTTCCGCGTCCGTGATGTAGCGGGCGACGGAGTTGATCCCGATGGAATAGGCAGCGTCCGGCGTGACATTGAACACGATAGTCTCCGTGCCTTCCGCGAGCGCGTCATCGAGCATGGAAACATCCACAAAGGCACCCGTGGCGGCGGCGGCGATGGTCACGCTGCCGCTCGGCGCGGTGTAATCGCTGCCCGAAGTCGCGGTGCCGCTCATCGTGTAGTTCACGGTCAGCGCGCTCGCCGTCGAGCCAGTGCGCGAGATGAAAAACTTCGCAAGGCTGCCATTCGATTCGGTGAAAGCGTCGTCGGTGATCGAGACGTTCACTTGCGGCGCATCGTCGTCCTGGAGATTCATCGTGGCGGAGGAATCCACCGCCAGCGAATAGGCAGGATCAGGATCGAGCGTGATCGTCACCGTCTCGTAGCCTTCCACCGTGGTGTCTTGGATTGTCGCGATGGAAATGTTGGCGGTCGTATTTTTTCCAATGCTCAACGTGCCGCCGAGATTCGTAAAATCCGTGCCGTTCGTGGCAGTGCCGGTCACGGTGTAGCGCACGGTGATGTTCCCGGTGCCGGTGCCAGCGGTGGTGACTCGGAAGACTCCCGTCGTGCCGCCCTCAATCGCCGGCCCCGTGGTCACGGCGATGGAAGCGTAGGGCAAATCGCCGTTGTCCGTAACGGTCACAGTCGCGCTGCCCGGCGCACCGACCGTGTAGCCGATTCCGCCGCGAAGCTGAAAGAGCGCGGTCTGCGCAGGCTCGCCGATGGCGTCATCAATCGGCGTGATCACCACCGTCCCGACCGCGCTGCCTGCGGGAATCGTGAGCACGCCCGGAAGCGGGACGTAATCCGTGCCGTGCAGCGCACTGCCGGTGATGCCGTAATTCACAGTCAGCGCCGCCGCTGTCGAGCCGTTGCGAGTGATGGTGAAGACGCCGGGATCATTGCCATCTTCCGCCGCCACGCTGTCCGTCGCCACCACCGTCAGGATGGGCTGGTCGTCATCGTGGAGGTTTACCGTCCCTGCATACTCCGCGCTGGAAGCGGGGCGCGTGTAGGCGGCGTTGGTGCTGATCGTCAAAATGATCGTCTCCATCGTCTCGACGCTCGTGTCCTGAAGCGGCGTCACATTTACCAGCGCCGACGACGCGCCCGCTGGGATCGTGATCGTCGTCGGGATGCTCACGTAATCAGTGCCATTCGTCGCCGTGCCCGTGAGCGCGACGCTCACATTCAAAGCCGCCGTCGTGCTCCCAAGTCGCTCGATGGAAAACTGCGCGGGGTCTCCGCTTTCATCCGTGTCGCGATCCGTCACGCGCAAGCGCACGAGCGGATTCGCAGTGTCGGCATCGCCGATCCAAAGCGTCGCAGTGGCAGCGCCAATCACGTAGCTGGTGGAAGGTGTGACGACGAGCGTGTAGCTCTCGAAACTCTCCACGCCCGTGTCATCCGACGCGGTCACGACCACGTCCACAAAGGAATTTCCCGCCGGGATGGAGACCGTGTCGAAAGGGCTGGCGAACGTGAAATTTGGGTTCTGCGTAAAGTCCGTATTTTTCGTGGCGGAGCCGCTCGGCGTGTAGAGCGTAACCGTGAGCGCTGCCGCCGTGGAGCCGGTGCGCGAGATGCGGAAGCTGCCCGTGTTTGCGCCCTCGGCGCAGTCCGCATCTTGCAGCGCGATGCTGACCTGCGGTTGATCCGCTGCGGTGAAATTCACGCCGGTTTTGTTTGGCCCCACCGCCACGCTGGCGCTGCCCGTGGGCGTGAGCGTGTAGCCGTAGAGCTGCGTGGCGACGGTGTAGGTGCCAGCAGAAAGCCGCGTCAGCGTGTAGGTGCCATCCGCATCCGTGTAGGCTTCGCGATAGCTGCTGCCAGTCAGCGAATTATGGACGCGCACATTGGCCAGCGGTTGCCCGGCGGCGGTGATCGTGCCCGCGATGCGGAAAGTCGTCGGCGACCCGACGGTGATGATCACCGAAGAGCTGGCCGTTTTTCCCTTCATGTCGGACGCCGTGCAGCGCACGCGATACTCGCCTGCGGAAGACCATGATTTTGAGACCGTCGGCGAGTTGGAAGTGCTGAAACTCTTGTCGCCGAAATCCCACGCATAACTCAGCACGTCGCCATCCGCATCACTCGCCGTGGCGGTTAAATTGACCGCGACATTTGTGCCCACGCTCGTCGCGCTTGCGCCCACCGCCACCACGGGCGCGAGGTTGCCGGGGAACATACCAAGATTTACCACCACATCCGCACTCGGCGGCGTGGTCGCATTCTTCGCGATGGGCGTGATGTGGATGCCGGTTTCCGTGTCGCTGAACGTGCGCCCGATCACGATGGTCGCGTCGTTTTTCCCATCAATGGAACCCGGCGTCGTATCGAGCAGATGGGAGCCTTCCTCGCTCGAAGCCCAAGGACTCCAATGCAGAAAGACGCCGCCCTGCACCCAAGCGTTGCTCGTGAACAACTGCCGCAGGTCCACCCAGTAATCGCGGTCCGAATCTTTGCGCGTCTTGATCGCGTAGCGCAGACGCGGGTTCTGCGTCGGCTGATCCATTTGGTAAATGCGATACGTGCCGCTCGCGGTGACATCGTGGACGAGCGTGGTGGGCAGCCAGTTGAGGATGTTTTTGTGGCAGGCGTTGAAGTGGTAGTCGCCCGCGCTGGCACTGCCCATCGTGTCAAAGCTATCGCCATACTCCGAGTGCGAGCCGCCGCCGATGGCGGAGCCATTCGTCGTGGTCCAAAAGTTCGCGTGCAGCAGGCCAAAGTTGTGGCCGTATTCGTGGCAGGCGACGCCCGTGCCGGTGCCGGATTTCAGCCAGCAGCCCTTGCCACCGACGTAAGCCTGCCCGCCGAACGAGCCGGGCGTGCCGGTGTAAATCACCGTGTCAAAATTGAAGTTCGCCGGGTCGTATCCCGCAGCCTTGGCGGCGGTGCGCGCATCGGCGAGCACCTCGTAGGCGCTGCCGCTGGTGTCCTGGTCTTTATACCACGCTTCACTCCGTGGCAGCACGATGAGCGGCGAAACGGTGGTCATAAAAGTCATCGCCCCGTAGCTGTTATCAATGAACCAATCCTGGACGTTTTTGCCGAGGTCGTGGCCTTCCTTTTCAGTCACGCTGCCCCGCAGCGCTTCGGGGAAAGCGACGCGCATCAGCAAGTGCGTCTTGTAGCCCGTGCTCAGCGTCGCCGAGGGCGGGCTGGTCGGCATCACGGGGCCGCCGTTGCCGCCTTCGCGGGCGATAAGCTGCTCCTCAAAACCAAGGATATGCCCGCCGCTGCACAGGAAATGAAACTGCCCGCCCGCCTCGACGACGATTTCTTTTGGCGTAACTGCGCCGCCCGTTTCCGTCGTGGCGGAAGCCGTGCTCTGCCCTGAGACGGGGCATGTTTCCACGATCTCACGCGCTGGCGCTGGCGAGGTGCTCAACGCGCGACCGTCGGTGAAGCCCTGTTCGTTGGTCAAAGTGACCGTCCGCTGCCGCGTGAGATTGTTCGTGTGATTCGGGATTTCACCGCTCGCGACCGTGCGCAGCCGACGCTCATCAACCGCCATCACATCATCCACCGCGATGCCCACGATGGAGGTTTTCTCCGTGGTCCGCTGGCCAAGTCGCTGGCCATAGACAAAGGCGCGATAACGTCCGCCATCGCTCGTCCGCACCTCGCGCCGGAAAGGCGGCGTCTTTGGATTCTCCGCCGAAGGCAGCGCACCGAGCACGCCGTAAAAAGCCTCTTCATTCACCCGCTCCTCCAGCCGCTCGGCGAGCGCCGCTGGCAACTGCTGCCGCAACACCGGCGGCACCGCATTTTCAATCGCCCGCCGGGGGTCCGTCTCGATGATTTCCCGCAGCACCACGCGCCGCGCCGCCGCTAAAGTGATGCCTTCATCCAGCAACTCGCCCCGCTTTTCCTCCGGCGCCGCCAAATAACTGGCGACCCAATTATTAAATCGCACAAACTCCGTCGCGCCAGCCCTCAACTCGGCGGATGCAGTCTCGCGGCCAGCGGCCTTGGGCGCAGATTCGCGGCGAATCGCAGAATCACCAGACGCCTCGGCGCGAGTGGTAGGCTCGGCCATTTCCGGCGGTCGTGTTGCTTGATTCAGATTCGGCACCGTCCCCGTGGAGCGCAGCCAGAGTGCAGTGAGCAAAGCCAGCAGCGCGAAGCTGCCGAGCAGGATAAAATTACGAAACGTGTTTTTCATTTAGAGAGAAGAGATGGCTTGCGCCGGGAAGTGGTGGCCGAGGATGTCAGCCCCATTTTGAGTAAGGAATTTCCGGCTTGGGCGACGGTTTTAGAGTAGGATGTTTAAGGCAGGAAAGTCGTTCTGAGCCTGATGAAAAGTTCGCTGCCCACGGGGAGGGCGCACTTGGTTTTCACCTGCACGGAGTCAACGCAGACGCCAGCTCCGTCATTAGACGAAGCGACGACTACGTTGAAATTGTCATGGGTGGCGGTATTCCGTGTAGCTAATTTACTGCCAATTTCCACCGTAAATTCAGGTGGGATTTAAGGAGGAAAGCGTAAAGGAGCGGCGAATTTATTCGCCGACCTTCATCACCGCCTAGCGCACGATCCTTCTGCGCACCTCGCTGTTGAGATTTGCGCTTCGCGTTTTGTGTGTCGGCGAATGAATTCGCCGCTCCTTTACGCTTCTCGCCTTTTTCAATGATTTACTGAGGCCCAAAAACAAAAAACACCCCAACCGAAACTCGGCTGGAGTGTTTTGAAAAAAGCAGCGGTTTGCTTGCGATTAGAGCTTCGACTCGTATTCCACCAGTCGCGTCAGCGCGTCGAGAAAGTCCTTAAACGCGCTCGCGGGCACCATGACCGTGTCCCGACGACCGCCGACATCTTCGGTAATTTTCAGGAAGCGCCCGCGCTGGTTTTCTTTTAGGTCCAGGAAAAATACCTTGCGGTCTATCGTCACCTTCTCCGTGGCGATTGGCTCGCTTGGCATTCTTAGTCCGGGGTTGTCGTGCATATTATCATCCATAGGTATCATGAGTATTTTCCCTACGTCATCTCACGCGAATCCCTCGCGCTATGGGACATTCGGGGTGCCAGACGCTAATCGCCCCTTTTCACCGCGCAACAGGGAAGATGGATTTTTTCATCGTTCACGCACTCGACACGACGGCGGGAAAATCGGACCATCTCGCGCATGTCACGGTTCATCGAGTCTGTATTTGAAAAACTGAAACGCCACCCCAAGCGCATCGTATTTCCCGAAGGCACGGAGCCTGTCGTGCTCCGCGCTGCCCGCGAATTTTCGCGGCTCAAACTCGGCACGCCCATCCTTCTCGGCAAGCGCAAGGAAGTCGAAGCCGCCGCGAAATCCCTCGCCGTGGACCTCGACCACATCGGCATCGTCGATCCCGAAACATCCTCTGAGCTTGAGCAATTCATCCCCCGCCTCGAAAAACTCAAACGCTACCGCGACCTCGGCCCCGCGCAGTCCCGCGAAATCCTCGCCAAGCCCAGCTACTTTGCCTCCATGATGGTCCAGCACAATCTGGTGGACGGCCTCGTCGTTGGCGCCGGCCTCTCGCCCGCCAGCACACTACGCCCGCTCATCCAGCTCATCACCCCGCTTCCCGGCGAAAAAATGATCTCCAGTTGCCAGATGCTCGACCTCAGCAATAAACGCTACGGCGAACGCGGCGTCATCCTCTTTGCCGATTGCGCCGTCATCCCCGATCCCACCGTCGAGCAGCTCGCCCGCATCGGCATCCAGACTGGCGAAGTCTGCCGCCAGCTCACCGGCAATAAACCTCGCATCGCATTCCTCAGCTTCTCAAACAAAGGCGGCTCCCAGCTTCCTTCGGTCCAAAAAGTCGCCGCCGCCGCCGCGCTCGCAAAAAAAATGGCGCTCGACGCCGCGCTCGAAGTCGAGATCGACGGCGAGATGCAAGCCGACACCGCTCTCGTCCCCGATCTCGCCACGCTCAAAGCCACGGACAGCCTCGTCGCGGGAAAAGCCAACGTCCTCATTTTCCCCGACCTCAACAGCGCCAACATCGCCAGCAAGCTTGTGAAATACCTCGCTGGTGCCGAAGCCTACGGCCAAATCCTCCTCGGCCTCTCCAAGCCCTGCGCCGATCTTTCGCGCGGAGCCACCGACGAAGAAGTCCTCGGCGTCGCCGCCACCATTGGCCTCCAAGCCATCCGCTACCGCGAACTCTACCCGGAGTAGAAATACTTACGCGGCTGGCTCGCCGATTTTCACCCGGCCATCGGCGATTTGCCGGAGGACTTCGGGGTAGAGCTGGTGTTCCGCGACTTGGATGCGGGCGTGCAAAATAGCTGCGGTGTCTTCGGGGAAAACGGGCACTTCTGCTTGGGCTATTTGTTCGCCGGTATCCATACCGCCATCCACAAAATGCACGGTGCAGCCGGTGCGCGTGGCTTTCGCTTCGACGGCTTGTTTCCATGCTTCGAGGCCGGGAAATACGGGGAGCAGCGACGGGTGGATGTTGATGATCCGTCGCGGAAAAACTTCGAGCAGCGGCGCTTTGATCATCCGCATGTAGCCAGCGAGCACGACCAGCTCCACGCCCGCATCGCGCAGCATCGCCGCGAGGTGCGCTTCGTTTTCCGGCTCCATTTTTGTCTTAAAGCGACCGGGCGCGACAAACTCCGCACGAATGCCGCGCTCGCGGGCAAGTGCGAGAATCCCCGCGTCTTCAATGTCGGAAATCACGATGCGCACTTCGGCGTGCAGCGTGCCTGCGGCGATGGCGTCGGCGATGGCGCGGAAGTTTGACCCTTTGCCGGAGCCGAGGATGCCGAGTTTGAGCGGAGATGACATGCGGCGCAGGATTCCACGGACGCGGCGGCAGACAAGTCTCGTCTCTCAGCGCGGCGGGGTTTATCACTCGCGCCCATCATGGCTGATAGTTTCGATGAAGAACTTCGCGATCTCCGCGAGCGCACGCTTTTGCGAAGGCTGCGCACTTTTGATACCGCGCAGAAACCGATCATCGCGCACGCAGGCAGGAGTCTGGTGAATTTTTCCTCCAACGATTACCTCGGCCTCGCCACAGACCCGCTGCTCGGCGCGGCGGCGAAGGCGGCGATTGATGAATTTGGCGTAGGCAGCGGTGCTTCGCGCCTCGTCTGCGGCTCGCTCGCGCCGCACGCACGGCTGGAGGAAACGCTGGCAAAGTTCAAGAGCACGGAGGCCGCGCTCACCTTTTCCAGCGGCTACGCGACTGCTGTGGGAACGCTTACTGCGCTTGCCCGCGAGGGCGATGTCATCGTCCTCGACAAGCTCTGCCACGCCTCGCTCATTGATGGCGCAAAACTCAGTGGCGCGACCATCCGCGTGTTCCCTCACAACCACCTCGGCAAACTCGAAAGCCACCTTGCCTGGGCACGCGAACATGCACCGGAGGGACGCATCATCGTGGCGACAGAAGCCGTTTTCAGCATGGACGGCGACCGCGCTCCGCTGGAGGAAATCGTCGCCATCAAGAAAAAATACGGCGCACTGTTGCTCCTCGACGAAGCTCACTCCGTGGGCGTCCTCGGTCGTAACGGACGCGGTCTTGCAGAGGTGCTCGGCTTGCAAAGCGAAGCGGAAATCCAGATGGGCACACTCAGCAAAGCGCTCGGCGTCTCCGGCGGCTACATCGCTGGCTCGCGAAAACTGATCGAGCTTCTTGTGAACCGCGCCCGCAGCTTCATCTACTCCACCGCGCCCTCACCCGCGATGGCCGCCGCCGCAAACACCGCAGTCGAATGGCTGATGAGCGATGCCGGCGAACAGCGCCGCGAATTGCTTTGGCGAAATCTCGCACGCCTCGGCGATTCCATGCCGCCCGCGCTCATGCAGGGCAGGCGGATACAAAGCGCCATCGTCCCCATCGTGCTCGGCGAATCCGCCCGTGCGCTCGACGCCGCCGAGCGTCTGCTGGAAGCCGGGTTCGTAGTCCCCGCGATCCGCTATCCCACCGTAGCAAAAGACGCCGCACGCCTGCGCATCACCGTCTCCGCAAGCCACACGCCGGAGCAAATCTCCGCCCTTTGCGAAGCGCTCACCCGCGCTGTGATTTGATCACGAAGGACGTATTCAAGTCTTGGCGTGCCTCTGGCCGCCGTCCACCAAACGCGAAGCGGAAATTATTCCAGTGTGCTACGGGAGAAAATGTGCGCTTGCGCGGTGGTGAAGGTCGGCAGCGAGACGCAGCCGCTCCGTTACGTCTCCCGCGCTGTGATTTGAGCGAACTCAGCGGCTCACAAAATACCAAATCACCGCCGAGACAATCGCCGCAATCAAGAGCCAGCCCAGCGGAGTAATTCCACCGCCTTCATCGGATGCGTCGTCGTCCTCGTCGTCGAGCAAAGGCACCTCGCGTTTCCTTTGTGGCGCAGGTTTTGGCGGCACGGGTGTTCTTTTTACCGCAGGCTCCACCGGTTTTTTCACGACCTTCTTTTCCTCAGGCTTTTTGATTTCCGGCTTCTTGATTTCTGGAGCCTTTTCCGCAGGTGCTTTTGGCTTCGGAGCCTCTGCCGGTTTTGTCGGCGGCTTCACCGGCGCTGGAGTTCTCGGCGCAACTTTCTGAGGCGGCGGAGTCGGTGTTTTTTCAGGAGCTTTCGGCTGCGGCGGCGGCGCTTCGCCCAAAGTGCGCTTCTGTTTTTCAAAGACGATCTTCCTGTCCAAAAACGCTTTCTGCCGCTTCGCAAAATCAGCCATCAAATCTTTCGATGCGCCCGCTCCGGCTTCGCTCAACTGCTTCCGTAGCCTCTCAATCGCAGCAGCCTCGGCCTTGAGTTCGATTTCAATCGCTACAAGTTTTTCAGATGTAATTTTTTCGGGGGTTGAAGCGGATGCTGGACTCATTGCGGATAAAATAGTGGAAAAATTCACCTTAACGAAAAAGCAGGAGACGCGCCGCCGCCACAGCTTTTTCCGCCATAAATTGCATGAAGATTACACGGCGGCCCGCAGCAGTTCCGCGTAGCGAATTGCCGTTTTCTCCCAAGTGAACGAGCGTCCGTGCGCTGCGAGAATCTCGGCGTCCGGCTTATTTGAGAGCAACTCCGCCACGGCATCCGCGAGCGATTTCGCAGCGGGCTGAATCAAGCGACCGTATCGCTCATCGAGCACTTCCGAAATGCCGCCGACATTGCTTGCGACCACGGGAAGCCCGCTGGCAAAGGCTTCGAGAATAACATTGGGCACGCCTTCGTTTGCGCTCGGCAAAACAAGACAGTCCGCAGCGCGCATCCAGCGGGCGACATCGGCGGCGGATTTGCGTCCTGCAAAAATAATGTTCTGCCCGGCCTGCGCACGCATCTCCGCTTCCATCGGGCCACCACCAATCAAAACCAGCCGCGCAGACGGCACCATCTGCCGCAACAGACGATGCCCTTCGAGCAGAACCAGCGGATTTTTAATCAGCAAAAAATTGCCCACAAAAAGAAGCAGCGGCCCATCGCCGACGATTCCAAATTCCCGTCGCAGCGTCTCACGCTCGCCCTCCGCTGCCGGGCGAAAAGTATCGAGATCGATCCCATTGTGAACGGGATGAATCTTCGCCGCGTCCAGACCCGCCGCCGCGAGCTGCTTTGCCAAATCCGCGCTGCGCGTGATGATGGAAGCCGCACGCGGCATGTGTGTCTGGATGATTTTCCGCCGCACAGAATCGCGGAGATACTGATGCACATCCGAACCCTGCGCGATGGAGACAAACGGGAAATCCGCCACCCGCGAAACCGCACACGAATCAGGATAAATCCACGACGTGAGCGCGACATCGAAAGTCCCGCGAATCGCCTCCAACTCACGGCGAATCGCGCGTGCATAAAGGATGTGGTTCACCCGACTGCCAATTCGCGGAACGTACGGCACGCGCAAAAAACGCGGCGAAAGCACCGCATCCACAGCCCGCGCTTCGTACGAGCTGCGCGAAAACAGAAGCGAAGGCCGCAGCGCCAGCGCATCCACCTTCCATCCCTTTTCCACAAGCGCATGAAGCACCGTCGCATTATCCAGCCCGCGATAAGGCTCGGCAGCATCCGGGAAAAGATTGGAGATAAAAAGCAGTCGCATGAACAGTTCAGCGAAGAGTTGATAAGCACCGCACGCCATTCCCGCAACACCGTGTCGTGCCAAACGAAGCTGTTGCGCATCGCCATTCAGTAGGCGAGGAACACAGCCTCAATGAGAACAACAACCGAAAAAATCGAACGACTAAACACGACCGCTAGGCTGCTGATCTGCATCCTTTTGCTGCTTCCGTTTTCCACACTCGCAGCGGAGCAGCTCATCGTGAGCATCGCGCCGGAGTGGGATTCCACGCAGGGGACGCTCCAGCGGTTTGAGAAGCAGGGCGGCGCGTGGAAGGCGGTCGGCAAACCTTGGCCGGTTCTCTACGGGCGCAACGGGCTTGCGTGGGGACGCGGGCTTTATGGGCAGGATGAAAAGGGGCTGCACAAGCGGGAGAAGGATGGTTGTGCGCCTGCGGGGATTTTCAAAATCGGCAGGATTTTCACGTATGATCGCGCTTTGCCAGAAGGCGCGGATTTTCCCTTCCACACAGTCACCGCCGCCGATGTGTGGCCGGACGATGTGAACCACCCGGACTACAATCGGCACATCACCGTCGATCCGAAAAATCCGCCGCCGTGGTATGAAAAGCAGCGGATGCGGCTTGGAGATTTTGCTTATCGGTGGCTCGTTGAAATCCGCCATAACTCCGACCCACCGATTGCCGGAAATGGCAGCGCGATTTTCTTTCACATCCGCCGTGGGCCGGAGAAGCCCAGCGCGGGCTGCACGACGATGGCGGAGGCCGATCTCATCACGCTCATTCGCTGGCTGCGTGCTGATGCGAAGCCGCGCTACGTGCTCATGCCCGCTGCGGAATATGAAGCCCGCCGGAAGGCACTTGGCTTACCGTAGCGTGAAGCGTGCGCAGAACGCGCCATCCACTCCATCCACCCAAGGACGAACGTGGCGCTTCTGCTCCAGCACAAGGCCGGGGATGCTCTGGACCGCACTCTCGCAGACGCCGTCGTTTTCCTCCGGCTCTAGTGAGCAGGTGGAATAGACGAGTGCGCCGCCCGGTTTTAGCAGCGCAGCGCAGCGGCGGATGAGCGCGAGTTGCTGGGCGGGCATTCGGAGAAAATCCTCATCCGTGAGCCGCCAGCGCACATCTACTCTGCGGCGGATGACGCCCGTATTGCTGCACGGTGCGTCTATTAAAATGCGGTCGAAGCCCGATGAGGGCAGCTCCGGCGATTCTTTCATCGTATCGAGCGCGAGTGCCTGCGCGTTCGTCACGCCCATGCGCTCCAGATTTTGCCGCAGACGCACGACGCGGCTTTCCCACAAATCGCAGGCGATGATGCGGCCTTCGTTGCGCATGAGCGCGGCGATGGCCGTCGTCTTTCCGCCGGGAGCAGCACAGGCGTCGAGCACGAGTTCGCCGGGCTGCGGCGCGAGTAGATCACAGGCGGCGAGCGTGCTGGGGTCTTGCACGTAGCAAAGCCCCGCATCAATCCACTCACGCGGCACACGGGGCATCCTCAGGATGAGCGGATGAAATGGATGCGGCTCCGCTTCGGGATGCTCCGCACACAGCGCGTCCACGCTGGTTTTGAGCGTATTCACCCGCACAAAAACTTCGGCTGGGCGTTGATTCCATTCCGCCAGCGCACTTGCAGCTTCATCGCCAAAAGCGGCTCTCCATTTTTCCAAAAGAAACGCTGGCTGGCTCATCCGCACATCCTCTGGCGCGGCAGCGAGCGCGGCGGTGAGCGCATCTTTTTCGCGCATCGCACGGCGCAGCAGCGCATTGATCAAACCTCCAGCGCGACGTGAGAGCGAGACGGTTTCATTCACCACCGCGTGAGCTGGAACTCGCATGTGAAAAAGCTGGTAAAGCCCGAGACGGAGAACCTGCCGCGTCTCCAAATCCAGCTCGCCGTCGCGCAGTCGGCTGATCAGAAAATCGAGCGACGAAAGATTGCGAACGATTCCATAAAAACACTCCGTCACAAATCCGCGATCACGCGGCTCCAGCTTGGAGTCATCCAGCGCATCGTGGAGAAGTTCGTCCGCGAATGGACGTTTCTTTTCCCATGCGACGAGAAGTTTCAGGCAGAGAGCGCGGGCGGACATGATAAGCGCTATTTTCCAAACATCGCCGCGATGTCTGCCTGCATCGCTTCTGCGGCTTTGCGTGGGTCTGCGGCATTGCGGATGGGGCGGCCTACGACGATGTGATCCGCTCCGGCTTCAAATGCCTCGATGTGGGTCATCGTGCGCTTTTGATCATCGCCGCCGCGTTCGCCAGCGGCGCGGATTCCGGGCGTGATGATGATGGGTGCGTCGCCGAGTTCTGCGCGCAGCCGCTTTGCTTCGAGGCCGGAGCAAATGAGGCCGTCAATCCCCGCTGCAATCGCCTTCCGTGCGCGGAGCGAGACAAGTTCCTCCACAGGGCCGCTCCAGCCGAGTTCGGCGATGTCCTCTTTATCCATGCTGGTGAGGACGGTGACGGCGAGGAGCTTCATATCGCCCTTCACCGGTACGGCTCCGGCGTAAATTGATGAGACGCCGTGCAGCGTGCAGCACGTCGCGCCGCTGCGGGCGAGATTTGCCACTGCACCGCGCACGGTGGCGGGGACATCGTAAAACTTGATGTCTGCAAAAACCTTTTTTCCACGCGAGCGCAGCTCTTCGAGAAGCTCGAAGTAGCGTCCGCCCATGCAGAACTCCAAGCCGAGTTTGTAAAACGTCACCGAGTCGCCCAGTCGATCCACCCAAGCGCGGGCGTCTTCGATGGTGGGCACGTCGAGTGCGAAAATAAGGCGGTCGCGGCTGGCGATGGATTTTTGCAACATGCGAACGTGTTGCCGGAACTGCTGCGGAGTGGCAATGCAGTTTGCGCTTTCGCCGCCGCACTGCGGGATGCAGAAATGCGGCATGAATCCAATTTTGATTACCCTGCTCATCGGAGCACTTGGCGGCGTGATGGCCGCGCTTTGCGGCGTGGGCGGCGGCGTGGTGATGGTGCCCGCATTCGTCATGCTGCTGAAAATGGGGCAGAAAACCGCAGTTGCCACATCGCTCGCGGCGATTGTGCTTACGGCGATTTGCACGACGGCAAAAAACCAAGTCAACGGCCTCATTGACTGGCGCACCGCGCTCATCGCAGGCGCGGCAGGTGCGCTCGTGGGATGGTTCGCGGCGGACTGGATGAAGGCGCTTTCCGACACGACGCTGAAGCGTTTTTTCGCCACCGCGATTATCGTCTTTGGCGTGCAGATGTGGATTCAGTCATTCCAGAAATAACGCTAGAAAACGCCGTTGAGCGTCACGCAAAAACAAGAAGCGTAAAGGAGCGGCGAATTTATTCGCCGACCTTCGCCACCGCATAGCGCATGATCCTTCTTTGTGCCGCGAGAATTGAGATTTGCGCTTCGCGTTTTGGGGTGTCGGCGAATGAATTCGCCGCTCCTTTACGTCTCCTGCGCTTGGCTGACTCCAATCGCCGCGTTCGGGTTTATTTGGCGGGTTGTGAATCCAGCGTGCCCAAGTCCGGCACTTCCTCGCGGCGACCTCCGCCGAAGACGCGGAAGGATAAAACGAGCATGGCGATTCCGAGTGCGGACACGGCTGATAAGGCGATGAAAACCATCCGGCGTGTCTGAAAAAATTCCGGTTTGCGGCTGCCTCCTGAAATAGTCGTTCCATTGATGGTAAGATTTCTGGTTCTCGCAGCCTTTTCTAACCTCGTCCGAAATGCCCTCTCATCGTTAGAGATTTTATTCCATGAATCTGCCTGAATAACGACCATTAGCGTGTCCGCGTTGTTGCTTTGTTTGCGAGTGATCATGTCATCGTATTCGCGGTAATTTACTTCCGAAGCCTCATCAAACATCGCGTCAATCGTCTCCGGTTTGGCCGTTGAGAACGTGTAACTCGCATTCTGGAAAAACATCCGCGTGAACTCATTGGCTCTCATCCCCAGCAAACCACCGGCAAGAATCGCCAGCGCGATCAACTTCACTATCACGACGCGAATCCAGCCCATCACGCAGCGACTTCCGCGAGGAAAGTTTTTTGTCCGGTTTCATCCGCCGCCCAGACGAGTCGGCGCTCGTTTCCATCGGGCTGCGCGAAGGTGAGCTTCACGGAGCCGAGCGTGTTGATGAATTGAAGCAGCCCGTAGTCGTCTGCGAGGCGCTCCTGGAAGAAGTGGAAAATCGAATCTTCATTTGCAGGCGGCGCGAAGCAGGTGATGGAGACTGCCGCGCACCGTTTGCCGTGCTTGGTTTTCCAAATCGAGAGCCTCGTGAGAAAGCGCCCCACTTTGTCATCCGGCGCCTCGCCTGCGCCGAAGCCGAGCCGAGCCGTGAACACTTCCTTGCCGGAAAAAAGTCCGCCTTCCGAAGTCCCCTCACGCACGTCGAAAAGCCCCGCCGCATTTGCCGCCGGGAGATGCGCGATTTTTCCCGCGCCCTGCGGCTGCACAAACGGAATCGGCGGCGACAGTGGCTCTTCTCCGGGAATGAGCGGTGGCGGCGTCGCCTCATCGAGCGCACCTTCTTCGTGTGAGCGGAGATTTGCATGGCGCGAGGAACCGCTGAGGCCCGGTGCTGCAATGCCGCAAGCCTCCATGAGCGCCAGCCCGCGAGCTTCCGCGTAGGCGATTGCGCGGTTCAGCGCGTCGAGGGCTTCGGGGGTAAAAAGTTCGTCGAGCAGCCCCGGCAGTGTTTCTTTTTTGAAGCCGAGGAATTTCGAGCGCACACGCGGCTGGCGGAGTTGCTCGATCTCGCGTTTCAGCGCGGAGAAGTCGGTGATGATTCCGCTTCCAACTTCGCGATCTACGATGAGTCCCCTCGTGCGATCCGGCACGGTGTTCAGGCGACCGATGCCGCATTTTCCCAGCGGCTTGAAAAGTTTTGCGAGCGATTCGGAGCGCGCGGCGAGTGCGCTGAGGCTGGCATTTCCGCCGTACCAATATGGATGCCGGAAGCCTGCGATGATCGCCATCGTGCGTGCATACGTCCCAGCAAATGAGATTTCGCCGAGCGATTCGCGGCGGGGGACTTCGGCACGCCAGCAGAGAAATTCGCGATAGATGTTGGCGACTTTCTTTTTCTCGTGCTCCGCCGGAGCGAGTTCCTGTGCGCGTGTCGCAGCGAGCGGAAGATGGTCGGCCACATCGAAAAGAAAACGCTGCACATCAGCGAGCGCAACGGGATGGAAGGTAGTGCCCATCAGCGTTTCGGGATGGTGAGGACGGCTTTCCCGCCGACTTCCTGCACGACGACTTGGTCGGCGCGAAGGTCTATGACTTTGAATTGTTTCCCCGGTTGCGAAGAGATGGTGAATGTCTCGTCGAAATGCACCTTCTGCTCGCGCCCGTCTGCGCTTGTGATGACTGCGTGCGTCTGGCTGCTGCGGGCGGGGAGGTCGCGCATGAGGAAGACGGTTTCTTTTGTCTCCGCGTTTTCGAGCATCACTTGCGACATATCGGTCCAGACACCGTGCTTGTCGGCTTTCACTTCGTTGCGGACGGATTTGACCTTGAACGCACTGCCCTTCGGCGTCGCGCCAGTGGCCAGCGTTTCCTCCGTGCCGTCTGAATGCTGGATGCGGGCTTTGCCTGATTTCACCTCGCGGAGCACGAGCGGGACGGGGATTTCGTTGAGCGTTTTCATCGCCACACCTTCCATCACGCCAGGCAGCGAACCTGGATCACGCGGGTTGGTTTCGGCCAGAAATTCCTCGCGATTCGAGTAACCATCGCCATCCGAATCTGCGACCAACTGCGAGGGATCGTTCGGGTCGAGATTGTGCTTTTTCCACCACGCTTCGAGCTGCGCGGTATCCTCATTGGAAAGCGGAGAAGCTGCCGAGGTTCGCGCGGGAGAATCCGGCGTGCCTTTTGGCGCACTTGCGTCTTGCGGCTGCGACTCGACGTGTGTCGCATCCTGTTTTCCGCAGGAAATAAGGCAGCCCGCCAGCGCAACGAACGTGAGTGATGATAATTTCATAAAAAAGTTTCCGCCGGTGGATTCCAGGGACGTATCCCACGGCTGCTTGTTAATATGAGCGTGGTTTTTGAAATCTCAACGCCTTATTCAGAGGTCGGGATGATTTCGGGACGGAAAAACGCGGATTTCGCCCTGTTTTTCACAGGCCGGACCGGGGCGATAAACTCTTTTCTACTGCTTTGAAGACGGGGCCGCTTTTTCCTTCCCGCGCTGCAAGGCGGATTCGCGGATTTTTTTCTTCGCGAGCTGGGTCCGTTCCGGCCATTTGAATACGGGTGCTTTCTTCGGGTCGTAGCCTTCCATGTGCCCGGTGAGTCGCGTCGCGGGCTTCGTATATTTCAGCTCCGTGTCGCCGAAAACCTCGCGGCAGACCGCAGCCAGACCGGAGTCGTAAGCGAGCAATTCTGCGCGGGTATTTACGTGATTGTGGTCGTGGTCGTTCTCGCGATTGTCGTCGAACCACGACTGCACGCCCTCCGCGAAATACTCGTGGTGATTCACGCTGGCATACTTCCCTTTCCACAGCCCCGCTTTCATCGCCGCGTCGTAGGCGGCCTTCACGCGCCCGTCGAAAGTCGGGTCCACATTGTTCATCCCGCGCAGATGCAAATTGTGCGCGAATTCGTGGATGAGGATGTTCTCCGTGGAATACGGATCGCCCTCGAAGCCGAGCAGATTTTCCTCTCCACAACTGCAAAACGGATCACTGTCGCTACCGCCCAGACCACGCGCCCGCGCATCCCAAAAATCCTTCGCCGAGACGCCGGGATATTGCGAATCCTCCGGCAAACCCAGCCGCGCAAACTCCGGCAAATCCGTGGTGAACTCATCGTGCGCCATGATGCAAAGCCGCGCCCCGCTCGCCACCATCGCCTTCCGCACGTCGGGCCGTTTGGCCAGCATCATATCTATTAAAAAGACCGCCTCCTTCAGCGCATACGGATTCACTTTTGCAGTCGCTACAATCGGGAATCCGCCCGCATCCACGCGCTGCGTGTAAATGGCGGGAATCCCCTCGCGGTCCGGCGGATCAAAGCGCACGCCCTGCACCAGTGCCGCGCTCGTGACCACGGCTTCCGCTTTATCCACCGCCCCGACGATTGCGAATTTATGCCCCAGCGTAGTCGTGAGCACCGTATCCCGCCCCGGTCGCACGGCACCGTTTGGCACG
The DNA here is from genome assembly GCA_031372675.1 of Verrucomicrobiaceae bacterium. Taxonomy (GTDB): domain Bacteria; phylum Verrucomicrobiota; class Verrucomicrobiia; order Chthoniobacterales; family Chthoniobacteraceae; genus SXWH01. The sequence continues at coordinate 9,149 of JANMLS010000158.1, read as the reverse complement.
CGCTCCGTGTCCGACTTCAGCCAGAAAATCTCCGCCGCCTGCTTGCTGCCATTGATGATCTGGAGCTTCGGGCGGGCCTCCTCCGCTGTTGCAAAAATGTGGAGCGCGAGAAGCGCGGCGAGTGTGAGTGATTTCATCGTGTGGGATAATTGGTGCCGCGTGTGTTTATTGGGGACTTCGCGTGATGGCACTGTGGAAGTCTGCCAAGGCGCGATGAAAAGTGGAACAGCGCAAACGGCAAAGTAGCCCGCTCCCGACGCGTCGGGATTCGCGGCTGAATGCCACTCGCGAAGCGACACTTCTGTTTCGTGCGGCTTCGCCGTTTGTTTTTTACCGCGAAGGGACTCGCGGGCTACTTTCCAGCTTTGCACCGCGCGGAGAAATGCGCTTCCGTCTCCGCCATGTCGGACCATTGTTGTGAACCACAAGGCGCAATCTCAGCCGCGCTGGAAAAAATCCGCGCCAACGGCGGTCGTGTCACCGAGCCTCGCAAGGCCATGCTTGCTGTGCTCGTGAAAGAACACGGCCCGTTTTCCGCAGACGAGCTTCATAAAAAAATCGGCAGCGCGGGATGCGATGTCGTCACCGTCTATCGCTCCCTGCAAGCAATGGAGGAAATCGGCATTCTCCGCCGGTGCGATTTTGGCGACGGGATTTATCGCTACGAATTCAACCACGGCGACCACCACCACCACCACATCATCTGCCGCACCTGCCGCAGCGTGGAAACCCTCGACATGTGCGTGGCAGACAGTTTGGAGCGCATGGCTCGGCAAAAGGGCTACCAAAACGTGACGCACACGCTGGAAATCTTCGGCGTCTGCGCAAAGTGCGCCAACGCCGCTTGAAAACATTTCCCGCAGCGTTGACGGGTTCCGCATTCCCACACAACTTGCCCGCACATGACTCTGCCCGCTGTTACCCAACTTCTCATCATCCAGGACCGCGACCGCAAATTGCGCCAGCTCAACACCGAGCTGAAAAACGCGCCGATTGAGAAAAAAGCGCTCGATGCCCGGCTCACCACCGCCGCAGCAACGCTCGAAGCATCGAAGCTCAAAGCCAAGGAAATCGAAGTGAAGCGCAAGGAACTCGAAAACGAAGTCCGCACCCGCCAAGACCGCATCGCGAAATACGAAAACCAAAAACTCGCGACAAAAAAGAACGACGAATACGCCGCCTACGACCACGCAATCGAGAGCCTGAAAAAAGAAATTTCCGACATCGAGGACAAGGAAATGGAGCTGATGGAAGCTGCCGATACGCAGAAACCCATCATCGCAACCGCCGAAAAAGAAGCCTCAGATACTCGCTCACTCGTTCAGCGCCAGATCGCGAGCATTGATGAAAAAGTGAAGACCATTCAGACGCAAGTCACCGAGGTGCAGACCGACCGCTCGCGCCTCGCCACGGAAGTTGATGAAGACCTCCTCGACACCTACCAGCGCCTTTTTGAAAAGAAGGACGGCCTCGCCGTCGCCGGACTCGCAAACGAGATTTGCCAAGGCTGCCACGTAAAAGCGCAGACCCACATCATCAACTCCGTCAAAGCCGCAAAAGAAGTCACACACTGCCTCAACTGCGGACGCATCCTCTACGCAGAAGTGTAGAAATTCGGCTTCGAGCTACCCGGATAGCTCGATTGAAGGCGAAAAGCGTAAAGGAGCGGCGAATTTATTCGCCGACCTTCGCCACCGCGAAGCGCACATTTTTTGCTCGTGGCACGCTGGAGATATTTCCGCTTCGCGTTGTTGTTGGTCGGCGGCCAGAGGCACGCCGCTCCATTACGCGTAATCGGCTACGGGAAATCATTTTTGGCAGATGCGCTACGAGAGAATGCCGCACTCTTTGAAGCTGAAGTAGGGCTGTCTGCCGGGAGCTGGCGAACCGAGGATGACGTGGTCGCAAAACAAGATTTGTAAAAGCCGCGCACATTCGGCGAGGCGGATGGTGAGGCGTCGGTCGGCGTCGCTGGGCGAGGGATCGCCGCTGGGGTGATTGTGGACGAGGATGAAGCCGTAGGCATTAAACTGGATGACTACTTTGAAAATTTCGCGGGGGTGCGCGATGCACTCGTTGAGGCTTCCAAGCGAGACTTCCTCCACGCGCATGAGATGCAGCCGGGTGTCGAGCAGCACGAGGCGAAGGCTTTCTTTTTCGAGCTGGCGCAGCTCCGCGCCGAGGAGTTCGTGGATGAGTTCGGGGCGGTCCATCGGCGTACGCACAAGCGTCTCTTTCGCAAGCCGGCCCGCGAGTCCGAAAGCGGCGGCGAGCTGGACGGCTTTGGCAAGACCGAGGCCCTTCACGTTTTTGATTTCCTGGACGCTCGCGCGGGCGAGTTCCGAAAGGCTGCCAAATCGCTGAATCAGTTCGCGACCGAGGTCTATGGCGCTTTTTCCCTTCATCCCAACGCGGAGAAGGATGGCGATCAACTCGCTGTCCGCGAGCGCGGCGGCACCCAGCTTTTCCAGCTTCTCACGCGGTCGCTCGTCTTCGGGAAGCTCCTGAATGCGCGGCGAGGAGCGCTCGTCCTCCGGCACTTTTACAGGTCCTCCTTTTTGATGGGCGCTGTGGCTTTGCCGCCGTCCTCAGCTTTTGGCATCAAGGTTTCATTGTGGTAGCGGATCGTGACAGTGAGCGCTTCCTCGGAATTGGTGGCGTTGCCTTTGCCATCGGAAAGCTCTGCTGTAACGACGAGCGATTCCTTGTTTTTCAGATTCGGTGAAAACTTCCACGTTGCCATGCTGCCGTAGCTGCTCTGCCGGTATTCTCCCGCGCGTTTCACCGACTTGCTGCCGGAGCTACTCAGTTTTTTTTCCGAACTGGGCGAGCCGTATTTGAGGCCGAGTTCCTTGCGCAAATCCTTGTAGACGCTGTTCGCATTGCCTTCGAGCTTCAGCGTCACGGAGGCGGATGCAAACTTGCGCTCCGGGAAATCGAGCACCCACTTTGCGACGGGCTGCCCGGCGAAAGAGCCGCCCGTTACCTCCATGTGGTAGTCGTCCGTATTTTCGGGGAACTCCACGCCGGAGCGTGTCCCCAGTGCGCGTTTTGCTTCTTCCGGCGATGCGCCCCAAGGCAGACCGATAAAGCCTTTCGGTCGCTCGACTCCGAGTGCAGTGGTGGCGAGGGTGAGCAGGGTAAAAAGTGCGCGTTTCATGGAGTTTGGTGGGTACGTAGTTTGTTAGCATTTTCAGTGCGGAAGTCACTGCCTCTTTCCTCGGCCTTTGTCGTTTCTCGAATGGAGGTAACAAACAGTGTTTTTGTGTCTGTGAACAGCGAACGGTAAACAGTGAGCAGTCGCAAGCGTGCAGGTGCTGGTGACGCTCGCTTGCGACCGATCACTTTTCACCAATCACCGTTCACATTTAGCGCTTTTCCAAAGCACCCCGCGTCGCATACGCACAGCGCATGGCAACCATCGCTATCCTCGGAACTATGGACACAAAAGGCGACGAGCACGGCTACGTCGCAAAACTCATCCGCGCGCGCGGCCACAAGACGCTCGTGATTGATGTCGGCACGGATCAGCCGCCACGGCTGGAGCCGCAGATTTCACGCGAGGAAGTGGCGCGGATTGGCGGGCTGGATTTCCCCGGCCTGCTCGCTCGTCGCGACCGTGGGGAATGTGTGGCGGCGATGGGGCAAGCGGCGGCGGTCGTGCTCGCGCAGTTGCAGACGGCGGGGAAAATCAATGGCGTCATTTCCCTCGGCGGTGGCGGTGGGACTTCGATTTGCACGGCGGCGATGCGCGCACTGCCGCTCGGTTTTCCAAAGCTCATGGTCTCCACGCTCGAGAGTGGAAACACGGCGCAATACGTCGGCGTGAAGGACATCGTGATGATGCCCGCCATCGTGGATGTCGCCGGCTTGAACCGCATCTCACGCACCATTCTGGGACGCGCGGCGGGCGCGATTTGCGGGATGGTGGAGACGCAGATTCCCTCCGGCGACGACCGCCCAATCATCGTCGCCAGCATGTTTGGCAACACGACCCAGTGCGTGCAGTCGGCGAAATCCATCCTCGAAGGCGCGGGTTTTGAAGTGCTCGTCTTCCACGCCACCGGCACCGGCGGACGCGCGATGGAGTCGCTCATCGAGGCAGGAATGGCCGCAGGCGTCCTCGACATCACGACGACCGAGTGGGCCGATGAACTCGTCGGCGGCGTCCTCGGCGCTGGCCCCACGCGGCTCGATGCGGCGGGAAAAACGGGCACGCCCGCAATCGTCGCGCCCGGCTGTCTCGACATGGTGAACTTCGGCGCTCGCGACACCGTGCCCGCGAAGTTCGACGGACGTATTTTCTACCAGCACAACCCACAGGTGACGCTCATGCGCACCGACGCCGCCGAGTGCGCCGAGCTGGGCCGCATCCTCGCGGAGAAAGTGAACGCCTACACCGGCCCCGTCACCGTCCTGCTTCCGCTGCGTGCAATCAGCGTCATCAGCGCACCGGGCCAGGCATTTCATCTGCCAGAGGCCGATGCCGCCTTGTTTGGCGCAATCCGCCAGCACCTCAAACCCGGCATCCCGCTCGTGGAAGTGGACTGCGAAATCAACGCGCCCGAGTTCGCCGAAGCCTGCGCCCGCGCCCTCATCTGGCATCTCGCGCAAGCGTAGCTGCGACGCCCCCGCCGCTACGGAATCGTCGTCCGCAAAACCGCCGTGCTGGGCTGCATCGGCGAGAGCACACGGTCGCTGGACGCTGCGGGCAGCAGGAAGAAATCCCCCTTTTGAAAAGCCCGCCCGCCGCATTCCACCGCACCCGCGATCACGGTAAAAATCACGCCGCCAGCGCTCTCATCGCTGCGTGTCGTATCGAGACTCCATCGCTCCACGCGAAACAGCGGGCACTCCACGATCAAGTCGCCATGCGGCTGCGCGAGCTGTGGCTCATGGTCGGCGAAATCAATCGAAGCCAGCGATTCCGCGATGTGCAGCTCGCGCGGCTTCCCGTCGAGGCCCGTGCGATTCCAGTCGAAGACGCGATACGTCGTGTCGCTGTTCTGCTGGATTTCGATGATGAAACAACCCGCGCCAATCGCGTGGCAGCGACCGCTTGGGATAAACATCGCATCGCCCGCCTTCACCGCCACGCGATGCAGCAGCGCCTCCACACCGCCTTCCGCCAGCGCCGCCTCAAACTCCGCCCGCGACGCACCCTCCCGGAATCCCGCGTAAAGCGCCGCGCCCTCATCAGCATCCAGCAGGAACCACATCTCCGTCTTCGGCTCGCCGCGCAACTCCGCCGCCATATTCGCAGGCGGATGCACCTGCACCGACAGCGTATCCCGCGCATCCAGAATCTTCGCCAGCAGCGGAAAACGCGGCGCATCCGCAAGCCCTGCACCGAAGACCGACCCGCGCATTTGCGTCCACAATTCATGCAGCGTCCTCCCCGCCAGCGGCCCGCTATTTACCACACTCTGCACATCCTCACGGTCCACCAATTCCCAGCTTTCGCCGATAGGCCGCTCCGCCGCCAACCGCCTGCCCAGCCGAGTCTCCAACCCTCGCCCACCCCAAACCCGCTCCATATAATGAGGCGCAAAAGTGAGGGGCTGCTGGAGATGTTCAATCATGGACAAGGGTTCTTTCCTTCGGCGTGAGGCCGTAGATTTGGTAGGTGAGCACGGTTCAATAAACCACACTCAAAAGACTGTGCGGTAGTCCCATTCCCATGCAGTAGGACGATGGGAGGCGGTCGAAAAGGCGGCGATGGTAGCGGGCGAGGTGGGCGGCGAGCCAGTGGCGCATGAAGCTCCGCAGCCATTCGCGTCCTGTATTGCCGGGGGCGTGCATCCGGCGGGCAAATGCGGCGTTGTGCGCGTAGATGCGCACGGCGCGGGCGGCGAGGGCCGGGGCGTAGCGCATGGGCGCATCGTCCCGCAGGTAGGTGGCTGCTTCTCCGCAGATGCTCTCGGCGACGATGCGCGGGAGCAGCGGTGTATCGCGGTCCAGCCAGCGCCCTGCGGGGCGGCTAACTGGCTTGCACGAGGTCTCTTTCTTCCTGCGTGAGGCCGTAGAGGTCGTAGGTGAGTTCATCGATTTGCCGGTCGAGGTTGGCGGCTTTGGCTTCGTAGTAGCTGCGGTCGGTTTCATTGGTCGTGGCGGTGAGTTGTTGCTGGGTGGCAAGCATGGCTTCGACAAGCTGCACCATGCGGTCGTGTTGTTGTTTTTCGGCTGGTTTTTTGAGGTTGAGAGCGCGAATGGGCACTTTCTCCATGTATTGGTAAATGAGGCGGTAGCGGAACTCTCCGGCGCGGACTCCAAACGGGATGCTCAACCGGGCGATGGTGAACCAAAAGAGGTGGCTGTTGAGAATGCCGAGCAAGTAAAGGTCGTCCACGCCGAGGCAGTAGGCGGTGTTGGCGAGGTAGGTGCCGTCACGGTCCACCATGAAACGCGGGCCTTTGCAGATGTCGGGGAAGATGAGCTTGGGGGCGTCGAGATGCTGGTAGTAATCGCACGCTCGAAGTTCCCACCAGTTTTCGCCTTTGTCCTGTCGCTTCCGGCAGGCAGTTTCAAAAGGCGCGAGGTGCGCAGCGATGCCGGGATGCTTTTTGGAAAACCATTCCCACGCGGCGCGTTCGGAGCGCGGGGCACCTGTGCCGTCGGCCATCATCCGCTCGCGAGTCCAGCCGGTAGGGATGACGATGAGAAAGCAATCGTCGTTTGCGACGCGGTATCGCTTGATCTCCGCACCGCCGACAAAGGCTTTGAGGAGCGGGATAGATGCTTTGTTTTTTGCCAGCGCATCGCGCTGCTTGCGCGATAGCTCGAAGGCTTCGTTGAGGCCGGTGAGGATGCCCCGGAAAAACTCTCCACCAACGTATTTTCCAAGCGGCACGCCGACTTTCATGATCTTCTCAAACACCTTCGCAGCTTTGTTCGTGTCGAGCGACCATGCGTCGCGGCTGAGGCGCTCGTGCGGGATATTGTAGCTGCATTTCGCCACTTCTGCGGCGAGGTCTTCAAATTTGAGCGACTGAATTTTCGCGATGGAAACCTGCTTTGGCTGCGGCCCTTTGCTGATGATAGGAATGCAAACGTAGGTGTCCTTCGCTTCCGCGAAAACCGGGAGACCGCCAAAGTCCACGATGCGCTCCACCGCGCCGTGCAGCTTGAGCGTCCACCGCAATTCCGCGCCGTAAGCAGTGCGGAGAAAACTGCTGGAAACGATATACGCAAACCGCCCGCCCTGCCGGAGCAGCTCGTACACGCAGCGCTCCATGAAATACGTGTAGAGGTCCGCCGTGCTGTCGTAGCTCTCGTAGCGGCTCTCAAAGTATTTCTTCACGTCGGGCGAAAGCGACTCCTGCCGCACATACGGCGGGTTTCCGACGATTGCGTCGAACCCAGCACCGCCGAGATTTGCTTTCAGCGCAGGCACTTTTTTCTTTGCAGGCTTGCGATAATCCACGCCCGCTTTCGCGGCGTAGTCCGCCTTGTCCCGAATCGGTTCACCGGGGCCAAGGTCGAGATACCCGCCAACGGCAGTCTCCTGCACGACGGCGGTCGTCTCCTCGCGGTCGTATCCAAAGACCTGCGTAAACATTGATTGGAAACTCATGGGTGCGAGTTTTACTTCCTCCTTCGCTGAGAACTCGAATTGGCCGTAAAGAATATCCGGCTCGATGAGCGAATTGCCACGGACGACGTTCTTATTGAGCGAAGGGAGCAGGGCTTCGTGGAAGTCGAGGTAGTGCTGACGTGCGCTGGCGGTGGTTTCGTCTTCGAGCAGCTTCAAGTAGAGGGAAAGCTGGGCGACTTCGACGGCCTGTGAATCGAGGTCCACGCCGAAGACATTATTGATGAGGATTTCGCGCTTTTTCTCCAGCGAGAGGCGGATTCCACCGTCGTGCTCGGTGACTGCGGGAACGAATTCCTTGCTGCGCTTCTTGGTTTTGCTCGGCGCAGCGAGGTTCTCCTTTTTGGCTTCGTCGGGATGCGCGTTATACCAATTGCCGTGGTACGTGAGTAAAAGATCGTAGATGCCGAGGAGGAAGCTGCCGCTGCCGCAGGCGATGTCGGCAAAGCGCATCTTCGCGATTTGCGCGGGCGTTTTGCCAACGATGAGTTTGCCCACGGTCTCCTCGCAGATATAGCGGACGATGTACTCGGGCGTGTAATAGACGCCGCCTGCTTTGCGGACTTCGGGCTTTTGCTCGACCGTGGCGCACTGCGCGGTGGTGACGATGACGCTGCCGAGGAAGCGCTCGTAAATGCTGCCGAGGATGTGAATGGGGATGGTGCTGAATGTGTAGGACGACTTCGTGTGCGAGAGTTTTTCGCAGAGGTCGGCAAAGAGGACATCGTCCACGGGGAGCTTGGCGGGGTCGTCGAGGATGGGGTGAAATTTGAAGACGATGCCGTTGTAGCGGGTGTCGAGCTTGCGGGAGGCTGCGATGAATTTACTCCACGCATGGCCGCCCGCTGCGCCGGAGAAGTGCTGCACCTGAATCTCGGTCTCGATGAGCTTGTCCTCCAAGAAACGGAGGAAAACGAGGCGGTCGAGCGTGCGCTGGACCAGCTCGGTGAGCGAATCGCCATCGAGGGATTGGTCGGCGGCTTTGAGCAGCTTCGCGAGCGTGTCGCGGTATTCCTCCAGATCGATGAGGAATGCGGCATCTACGGGCTGCTGTCCGCTGCGGAGAAGGCCGGGCTGTTTGCCGACTTTCTTCGGGCGGGGGAGTTTGGAGACATAGGCATCGAACCCGCCATCGCGAAAGGCTTCGCGGGAGAAGAGGAAGTAAAGCTCGGCGAACTTCTGCGGATCGAGCCAGTCCTTGTAATGAAAGTAGCGGATGCTGCGGGCGAGCGCGGTATCAATGTCGGACTTTGCGCGGCAGTCGAGGATGTGAAACTGCTCGAAGTCGGTGAGGACGGCGAGCGGCGTGCGCGCGCTCCAGCCGTAGCGGATGGTCTGGAATGCGGCGTCTTTATCCACCTTGAGCTGCACGGCGGGCTTCTTCGCCTCGCAGAAAAAGCGGGCATCGCGGAAATTTGGCGCGGTGTGAAATGCGTAGTCGGCGCGGCGGGAATGGCCGGCGACTTTCTGAGGGTCTTCGACTTTGACCTCCTGTGCGTAAGGATTGCGCTGATGCTGGTGCGTGACATCCCAGCCGAGCGCCTGCCAGAGCTTATCA
>JANMLS010000122.1:0-1662 GCA_031372675.1 Verrucomicrobiaceae bacterium | reverse complement strand
TGGCGCTGAAGTGAACCAGCGGTTCCTTGACCTTCCCATGGGTGGCTGACACCTTGCTCCATGCGTGGCATCCGATCATCCCACGACCGCGGCGGCCCCCGGGCCAGACTGGTTCGCCGCAGCCCTGAATACTCCCGCCGTGCAACACCTGCGTCGGCGCGTGGAGTCGGGAGGCGCTTTGTCCCTGTGCGGCACGCCCGCTTCCGCGCAGCCCTTTCTCGCCGCCGCGTTGCGCCAGCTTTTCCCCGAACGCCCCATCGTCGTGGTCACCGAGGGGCTGAAGACGCAGGAAGTTTTTCATCAAGATGTCGAGACGTGGCTGAAGCTGGTGTCCAGTGCGAATGAAAAGCGTGGCGCTGCATCGGCTCTTTCCGCATCCCTCCTGTTCAATCCCGCTTGGGAAACGTTGCCGCACGAATCCAAGCTCCCGCACGCCGACGTGATCAGCGAGCGACTCGAAACGCTCGTCGCCCTGTCTCATCATGCGTCGCGCGCCGCGAGTCACGCGCCGCTTGTCGTGACCAGCGTGACGGCTCTGTTGCAACGCACGTTTCGCGCCGAGGAGATTCGCCAGCGCACGCGCAGGTTGAAGAAGGGCGACCGGATCGATCCGCTCGACCTCGTCGAATGGCTCGAGGATCAAGGCTACGAGCCGGAGGTGCAGGTCAATCACAAGGGCGAAATCGCCCTGCGCGGCGGCATCGTGGACATCTTTCCCCTCACCAGCCCCTGGCCGGTGCGCCTGGAATTCTACGGCGACGAACTGGAGTCGTTGCGGGAGTTTGATCCCATCACGCAAATCTCCCGCGAAGGCATCGAGAGCGTGACCATTCCGCCCGGTGGCGAACTCGGCCTCCTCAAACGCATGGTGGAACGCGCGGCTGCCCACCCTCTCCCCCTCGGCGGGGAAGAGGGCAGGGGTGAGGGGGCTGCGCTCGCGTCCTTCCTCGAATACCTGCCCGCGAACACCCTCATCGTGCTCTGCGATCCGCCCGCGCTCGACGAGCATGCGGCGACTTACGCCGAGATGGTGCCGAAGCATGATCCATTCTTCATCGACTGGAGCAGCATACAGGAACGCATGGCCGAAGCGGGCATGACCGTGGTCACTCTTTCGGAGGAAGGAGTGCTGGATGAGGAAGATTCCGTTGACAGCGCGACCTCAGCCGGCGCATTGCCGCAGTTCCTCAGCCTCGACACCTTTCGTCCCATCGCCGAGCGCGCTCCGGAGCCACAGGTGGCCGAGACGCAGCGCCGCGAATTCTTCGCGCAACTCCATCGCTGGATCCGTCAGGGGCACGGCGTCCATGTCTTCTGCAACAACGACGGCGAGCGCGAACGTTTCCGCGAGATCTGGAAGGAATATGGATTCGAAGAGGCGTCCCGCGAAGGAAGCGAAGGTGGCGAAGGACGGAAAATAGCTGCGTCCGCCCCGGACAAACCTTCGCTTCCTTCGCCCTCGTCGCGGGACACACCTCCCCGTCTCCACATTCACCTCGGCGCGCTCAGCCGGGGCTTCCTCTGCGAAGCCGCGGAGCTCGTCGTCGTCACCGATGCGGAGATCTTTGGCCGTTACAAGGTGCAGCGTCCCCGCCGGCTCAAGTCGCCGCACGCGCAGACGTCGCGTTCGCTGCTCGAAATTGATTTCACCGACTTGCAGGA
>JANMLS010000063.1:0-1765 GCA_031372675.1 Verrucomicrobiaceae bacterium | reverse complement strand
CCTAAAATTGAGGCTAGGCGATGCCCTGCGATCGGGGTCGATGGTCTCGGCGTGGGCGGCATTTCACCATTACCCAGACCATCGAAACCCCATTCGCGGATTTTAATAGTTAAATCAATTCAGCTTCTTTCCAGAGGCATCCTCGGCTCAGAGCGCAATATTTTCAATTGCTTCCAGCGCGTTGGAGCCGTTTTCGATGGCGTGGAGGATGTCGAAAATCTTGTCACTCCAGCCAGCAATGAGGCAGACATCGTCGCGTTGCAGACTCATCGGCGCTTGGCCATAGCCTTGCAGGTCAAAGAGATACAACTTGGCACCTGGCGCGATTCGCTTGTATTTCGTCCAGTTGTTTGAGAGGCTATTGCCGGTGCCTTGGCTGTTCCACAGTTGCATGTCTGTGAAGATCATGACCTTGTCCACGACCATCTTGGTGTCGAGCAAATGCTGAACCACGAGGTGACCATTGGTCGCCCAGCCCACTTGTGAGCTGTAGTGATGCATCTGATCTGTATTCGCCAAGATATTGGTGCTCGGGACGTTCACAACCTTGAACTCCGTGCCAAAGATGCTCGTGATGGCCGTCTTGCACTTGCTTTTCAGCAACATGCTCAAGACCAAACCGATGTCATACATTTGCACGACGCTCTTTGCAGAGACGGGCACGCTCATGGAGCCACTCACGTCGGATGCGATGAGCACGCGGGTGCTTGCGTCGAAGCCCTTCATGTTCACGACAGAGGCGGTGATCGCATTTTCCAATGCTTGCATCAACCCACTTGCCTTGAAGCTGGACTCGCCGCGCAACTCGCGGTAGGCCGAGAGAAAGCGGAATGGGAACTGCTTGCTGCGTGCCACTTGCTTGGGGTCTGCGAGCATCGCCGCGACTTTCGCCAAGTGTGCGCTCGACACGCCCTTTTGGAGCATATTGCGCAGGTTGCGCAGCAACGCCATGTAACCCAATTTGCCGCTGTCGATCAAGGCTTCCCATTGCTTTGCGAAGGCCATGTTTTTGGTGTCTTCGTCGGCGTGAATCTCCTGACCTGCCTTGCTCAACTCGGTTTCCCAAGTGTAAGCCGTGGCGAGGTTGTCGGCTGCGATTTTGTCAAAGATCGATTGCTGCGCGGTGTCCTTTGGTCGAGGGTGTACCAAGAAAAGTGCGTCGCGCAATTTCACAGCTGCCTCACGGTTGTATTTGGAGAATTGGTATTCGTCAAACTTGTTGAATGCCAATGCCAAACCCTTTTGCAACTGCTTGCTGAGCTTGCCCAGCTTTTTGGTGGCGGTGCGGGCATTTGCATCTTGGTACAAAGCCAGCAACTCGGTGATTTCATCTGCACGCTGGATCACGCGGCCGGTGAGTCGGCTCACCAGGTCATCGCCTTGGTGAATCCGTGCGAGCTCGACCGTGAGTACGAGCGGCACGCTGCGCAGGTACATGGTCTCACGTGCATACACCGCCAGTTTTGCCACGAAGATCGGGTTGCACTTGCCGATCAATTCCTTGATGCGCTTGAGTCGCTCACCACCAGTTTCGTAAAACTTGTCGCTGAGTGTGGTCGTCACGACAGCGGTGTACAGTTCCAGCTCCGGGCTCATGCTCCAAGCCTTTGCACCTTCATGATTTTTCAGTTCAGGAGCGGTTTTCGTGCGGGTATTGAATTTCATTGCTGTAACCTCCCTTCGGGAAAATATTGTGTTTCGTGACGCCCACCGACGTGGTGAAGCGGGTGCCTATTTTTAAAAAATACAGGCAATAAGTGGACCG
>JANMLS010000019.1:0-1879 GCA_031372675.1 Verrucomicrobiaceae bacterium | reverse complement strand
ATAGTATTATTTTCATACAAAAAACATAATAAATTATTTTGTTCACCTTCACAAGGAAAACCGTTTGTAAAAGGTAAACCATAAAAATAATCAAATCCTCTGTTAGTTGGGATATAATGTGAATCTGTACTATTTTCCCTGTTTATACCTAAATGCCATTTACCAAAATGAGCTGATTTATATCCTTTTTCTTTTTTAAGTAATTCATTTATAAGTATTTCATCATCAGGTATACCACCTGAAGTACTAGGTGAAGGTAATACACGTAAATAATCATCTGTCATACCTCCTCGTATTGAATGTCTTCCTGTTAATAATGAAAATCTACTTGGAGTACAAACACTATTTTCAGCTACAACTTGTTTAAGAACATTTGCTTTATCTATATTATCTTTACCTTGAATAAATTTATCTATATTTGGTGTTGAAATAGTAGGATTACCATATGCTGGTAAATCTCCATATCCAAGATCATCAACCATAAATATTATTATATTTGGTAATATTTCTTTAGCTTCTTTAGCATCCGCTTTAATAAAATTACAAAATAATAATATTAATATTAATGTTGACAATAATAATAACATATTTTAAATTAGATTAAAATATGAAAAAAATATCATTAATATCCCGCTTTTATATTTAATTTATTGACAACATTTTTTAGATCAATAAAACTTAATACACATCCTAATGAATCTGAATATGTTGGAATGAGTTCTCCAGCACTCATTCCATCAAAATATGAATAGCTAAAGATAATATTAGAAGCATTTCGAACACTTCCATCGTAATGAACAGTTAAATCTTCTAAAACTTTAACCATTCTATGATGCATATGACCAATATCAGCGGTTTTAAGTGCAGTATCCATAACTCCAATACGAGAAGCCATCATGTGAAAAATAAAAGCCATAAGTTTAGAACCTTTCATAAAAGATTCTTTAATAAAACCGTGATCTTCAATTTCATCTGAATATGGTTCAGCATAAGGAGAACATCTTGAATTCATAGTCAAATTTTGTTGTGGTCTCATTCCTTCAACATATTGTTGACAAAGTGATCCCATAATTTGAGCTATATTTGTATCTTTACCTTTAGCTCCTGATTTAGCCATTACATTTAAAGGATTATATTCGTCAATTGCTTCAGAACTAACACGAGAACCAATAGATGCTATATTATTCAATGCATTAATAATTTTCTTTTCATGAATTTCTTTTTCTAAATCTGTCATATCATCTCTTTTTTTACCTAATGAATCAATTTTAAGTTGCGCAGACATAATTTCATGTTGAATAATATCATCAATTAATGATTGATCTTTCGGAACACAACACGAAAATCCAATACCAAAACCGTGATATTCGATATACCAATCAAGAATATGTTGCATTTCAGTAAAAAATTGAATAGTTCTTTTCTGTCCATATTCTTTCCAAATATAATGAATAATAGAATTAGCAGTTGGTCCTAAATGTTTAGATGTTAAAATTCCTGATATTAAAATACCTTCTCTTATTTTAACATCTCCTGAATTATAATAAAAATCTTCTGGAAATGCGCTACTAAACAAAGCAGGTCCAGAATAAAGTTTAACATTCCATTTAGTTAAACGACTTGATAAAGATAACATACATTTTTTATCTGTATTCATAGATACAGCTTCATCCCAAAATGATGGATCAATAGTTGAATTTGGATTACTAATAAGATATCCTGAAGTTGTAGAATTATATACAAAACCCATAGAAGGTTTATTTGATTTACAATTCATAATACAATTTTCAACACTTGATATATGTCGAGATTCTGATCTTGCATCGGCAGTTTGATTCTTAAATATATTACCTTCATCACCATCAAAATCTGCATTATG
>JANMLS010000014.1:0-6164 GCA_031372675.1 Verrucomicrobiaceae bacterium | reverse complement strand
CTGCCGCCGCTCGCAAGCTGCGGGTATTGCTGGAAAGCGTGACCTCTTTTCCTTTGTGCTGCACGCTATCGAGACCGTAAAAATCCCCCAGATTTCGCATCGAAACATAGTCCCGACCGCCAATGTTGTACAGCACCCAATCCGATGCTTGCGCGGAAAGCATCATTACGAAAAATGCGAGCAGACATGCGGTGAATCTGGCCATTGAAAGCGCGGGAATATGCCCGCAAAACAGCATTCTCCAAGCCTTTTCAAAAGCGGACGGGCGTTGGGGTAAGAAAATTTGGGGTAAGAAAATTTTTGTGAAGCAGCAGGTTTCAAAAAATGTTCTTACCCCAAATATTCTTACCTCCTCCTAAACGGTAATAAAAGTCACCCGTTCGTGCCCTATATTGATCCAATGGATGGCCTTCAGCGGACTCAGCGCCAGCAGGCGTTTGAGCTGACTTTCGTAGCCTGTCGAAAGCTCGCTAAACGCGGTGATTCGGAACGCTGCATCCTGTTCGAGCAGATGAAATCGCTGATTTCCCAACAGGATGTCGCCGCGCTTCATGGGCAGTAATTTGATGACTGCTTCTGGCCCGCCGAGCAGGTGAACGTAGGCTTGATGGTAAAGCGGAATCTCAAGGCAAGTGCCCCAGTCGCGTAGTAATTCCACCATCAAGTCCACTGCGATGGTGCCGCCCTGCCAGTGCTGGGCATCCACGGTAAATGCCTTGCGCTGCTCAAGCGTCACCGGTGCGTTCACAAACCGCGACTCCACGGAGGCTGGGCGGAAGTTAATCAACTTGCCGCGAGTAGCGTTCGCCAACAGCAAGTAGTTCATCAGTTGGGCCTCGTGCTCCGCGTTGAGCTTCGACACGACCTTGAGTTCGTAAACGGCTTTGCCCGCAACCACGGCATCCAGAAAGTAGGTTTTGGAGAAGTCGCGGAACGTCGCGGTGACAGGGATTTCCCGCTGAACTTCGTAGCCAGCTTCCACCAGACGCGCGGCGAAGTCGGCTTGGTAAATGGCTTCATCCGCCAACCGCCCGACTTCTTTGTGGCAGGCGAAGGCCAAGGGCATGATGTTGTAATCCAAAGAGCCAAACTCTTCGGTGGACAGGCGAGGAAAGGCGATGGGACTGGTGATGGGCATGGAGGTAAGAAAATTTTGGGTTAAAAGTTAGTTCCAAAAATTTTCTTACCCGTAATTTTCTTACCTCTTCTCCGCCGCCATTTTTGCAGGAAGCGCGAGAACTTGCCCCTGCGCGAGGAGTCGCTCGCGGAGGACGGGATATGGCAGGTCTTGCACCGCGACACCTTGTTTCGCCGCCAGTGCTGCTGCGACTCCAGCGCCTTGGCCGATGGCCATCCACGCGCCCTCGATGCGCAGCGACGACATGGCGACGTGCGTGCTGGCGAGCGCGACGGGCACGAGCAAATTGCTGCATTGCTCGGCTTGCGGCAGCACGGAGCGATACGGGACGTGGTAGGCGTAGCCGACTTTTTCGCCGGGCACGCGCACGGGAAAAATAGTGCCTTCATTCACGACGCCGCCGTCTTTCAACGCGACGCGCTGGCAGTCGTGCGAATCAATTGGGAACGACGAAATGGCGATGGCGTCAGTTTTTTCCGACGAGGTGATGATGTCTTTTTGCGAAAGCACATACTGGCCTTTCATGCGGCGCGATTCGCGCACGTAGAGCGCGGGAGGAAAGTGGCCGGACGCGGCAAACTCGTCTTTGCAAAGACCGAAGCCGAGGAAGTTGTCGCGCATTTTTTTGGGCACAGCGGGGTCGGTGCGCAGGAAGTGGATAAACTCCAGCGTGTATTGTTTATGGTCTTCCCAAATTTTGGCACGGCCAGCTTCGTCGGCGCTGTGCCAAGTGTTGCAGCCGCCGACGAGACCGAGCGAAAGCTGGCCGCCGATGGAGTTGTTGCCGTCGAACTTTCCGCCGGGCAACGGATAGGGATCGAAACCCACTTTGCCGCCGACCTTGAGCATACGGCGGGCGAGTTCAAAGCGTGCGGGGTCGTAGCTTTTTGGCGCAGGCATGGGCACGAGCTTCGCGGCGTCGCGCGTGAGGCAAAGCCGGAAGCTGTAGGTCATGATGTTCTTGTCGCCCGCGTCGTCCGGCCCAGCATCGGCTGTGGTGATGAGCGGCAGGAGATTGCCCGCGTCGTCGAAGCCGCTGATGTCCATTTTCTTTTTGGGATACTGCTTGCCAGCGAAGGATTCGCCAAACTCCGCGCGCCCCTCGCGGCCGATGGTCCACTCCACGCCCGCCGCCGCCATGAGGTCGCCCTCGTAGCTGCCATCCACGAAGACCTTCGCGGAAAAAGTGCCGTTCTTCGTGATGAGCGTGGTGATGCGCGGGCCGTCTTTTTTTACCGAAGTAAGATAACGCCCCGTCTTCACGGTGACGCCTGCTTCCTTGAGCATCGCGTTCGTCACGCGCATCGCCACATGCGGCTCAAAAGTCCACTTCGCCGTGTCTTTGAGCGTCGCATCGTAGGGAGCCGGAAGTTCACGATCCGTGTAGTCTTTCACCACGCGCCGATGCCATTCGTCGAACAACCCCATCAGCGTTTCGCGCCGCATTTGATTCGAGTCGCAGTGACTCAGCCCGCCCGTGCTTAAGCCGCCGACATGCTCCGTCGGCTCCAGCAATATGACCGAAGCCCCCTCCCTCGCCGCCGCAATCGCCGCGCAAAACCCACCCGGCGTGGAGCCATAGACGATGACATCTGCCGACTGCTGCGCGAAGGCGGTGGTGGCGGAAAAGACGAGGACTGAAAGCAAGGAGCGTAAGTTCATTTGAGATATTGAATGATTTGTTGGGTAGAAAATGAAGCGTTTGGTTTTTGCCGAGAAGGATGAGCTTGTCCGGGTCCATATTTTTTAACGCCCATCTTTCTGCCGGCAAAAATCAGCGAGGTTTTCATTTTGATTTCGGCGTCCAGTGCGCGTCGAGTTTTGCGCGGAGGGTGGTGACGATTTCTGGGTGCTGGGTGGCGACGTTGGTTTCCTCGTTCGGGTCGGTTTGCAAATCGTAGAGTATCGGCTGCGCGGCTTGCTGCGCGGCTTCGAGTTCGGGAACCGAATACTTGTCGGGCGGGATGGTTTTCAGCGCGCCTTCCGCCGCAAACGTGCGGGGCAGGATGAGCCGCCAGCGCCCGTCGGTGGCCCATCGCCACATGCTGCTGGCCGCTGGGTCGTCCAGCGATTGCGAGCGGATGGTGTAGTCCTCGCCGAAGACATGCTGGCGCGATTCGACGGCTTTTTTGTCGAGCAGGTTGATGCCCTTTGCGCCTTGCGGCGCGGGCAATCCGAGCGCGGCGAGCACGGTCGGCGCGATGTCAATGGACGAGGCCAGCGCGTCGGACTTCGCCGGCGCGACGCGGGCGGGCCAGCGCACCATGATGGGCGTGCGATGCCCGGCGTCGAAGGGCGTGGTTTTGTTCTTCGGGGCAAACCACGCTTCCGTCGGCGACTGAATCCAGCCGTTGTCGGTCACGTAAATGACGATGGTATTTTCGGCGAGTTTTTCGCGGTCGAGATGGCCGAGCAGTTCGCCGCAGGTTTCGTCGAACCACTCGCACATCGCCCAGTAGCGCGCGATGTGCGGCGAGTCGGTCTTGGCCGCGTATTTTTTGAACAACCGCTCCGGCGGTGTGTGCGGCGTGTGCGGCATCATGGGCGCATACCACACGAAGAACGGCTTCTGCTCGCGGCGCGATTCGGCGATGAAATCATAAATGGGCTTCAGACTTTTTCGGCCAATCGAGAGACCATTGTCACCGTGGCGGCTGCCCTGCGTCATGCCGTGGGTGAAGCCGCCGCGCGTGAAGTCGCCATGCCACCACTTGCCAGTCTGGAAGCTGCGATAGCCCGCGCCCGCGAGCAGTCGCGGCAGCGTGGGCGTCTGGTCGAGCATGGCGTTCCACTGCGCGATGAGTTCCGGGCTGGAGCCGCGCGCACTTTTTGCCGTGGCTTCCGGCGGCAAAGGCGGGTCGTTCGAGGTGACCTTGTGCTGATGCGGATAAAGCCCGGTGATGATGCTCGCAAGGCTGGGACAGCACACGCTGCTGGGCACAAACCCGCGCGGAAACACAAGGCTCTGCGCCGCGAGTTTATCGAGGTGCGGCGTCTGGATGTGCGGATGCCGCATGAAGCCGTAGTCCGCTGCACCTTGGTCGTCGGAGAGAATGAGAACGATATTCGGCTGGGCGGGTTTTTCCACCGCAGCGGCGCGATGAGCGCAGAGGGAAAGCAGGAGGAAGGCAAAAAGATTGAGGGCAGAAAAATGGAGTTTCATGGTTTGGGTTTTGTCAGCTTGCGCTTCGGCGTGTCGGTTTCTGTCGGCGACTGCGCCAGTTCGTAAAACTCGTGCAGCTTCCGCAGCAGCAGCCCCCGGTCGGGGAGTTGCGTTTCATACTCCGCGATGAGCGCCGGTGAGGCGGTGCGGCTCAGGGCATACTCAACGACCTCGTTGTCCTTGGTTGCGCACAGCAGCACGCCGATGGACGGACGCTCGTGCGGCTTGCGCACATCGCGGTCGAGGGCTTCGAGATAGAATTCGAGTTTGCCGAGATGCTCCGGCTGGAACTCCTCAATCTTCAACTCGAAGGCCACGAGGCACTGCAATTCACGATGAAAAAACAGCAGGTCGAGCCGGAAATCCCGCCCGCCGACTTGCAGCAAATACTGCTCGCCGACGAAGGCAAAATCCCGCCCCAGCTCGATGAGGAACCGCTTCAAATTGGCGACGAGTCCGCGCTGGAGGTCGTCTTCGGAATGGCCCTCCGGCAGGTCGAGAAAGTCGAGCAGGTAGCTGTCCTTGAACACGCTCCCGGCGGCGGGATGCAAAAGTGTCACCAGCGGTGACACTTTTGGCGGAGCGAGCACAGTCCGCACGAACAACGCCCCGTTCAGTTGCCGCTCCAGCTCGCGGCTGCCCCATTTTTCCCGCACCGCGAGCCGCAGGTAAAACTCGCGCTCCTCGGCCCGCTTGCACTTCGAGAGAATGAGCAAGTTGTGCGTCCACGGCAATTGTCGCAGCAGTGCTGCGACAATTGGCTCGCCCCGGTAAGTCTCGAAAAACTGCCGCATCCGAAACAGGCTGGCGCGAGTGAACCCCTTGATGTCGGGATGCCGCCGCGCGATGAACCGCGCCAGTTCCTCCACCACGCCCTCGCCCCAGGCCGCCGTCTCGATTTTCCCGCTGATGAACTCGCCGACTCGCCAGTAAAGCTCCACCAGCTCCGTATTGACCGCCTGCAACGCCCGCCCGCGTGCATCCTGAATAAGCCCAACCACCTCGCGAAACGTCGCCTCACGCCCGCCCACCACGGTTCGCGAAGGGCCGCCGCTGCCGGGCTTTGCGGGCTGGAGGGCTTTGGATTTAGTTGGGCGCTTGGGTTTCATGCCCGCTCCCCTCCTTCCAAAAGCCGCGCCGCGCTCGCCGTGAGCGTCCGCATTTGGCGAATGGCGATGCCGTTTAGCTTCGTCAGCCGTTCGCCCGACGGCAGCGCCATGTGGATAAATTCCGCATTCAGGCTCTCAAGATTCGCCAGCACGAGAAGCTGCTCGATGGTCGCGTGGTCGCGCATGTTGCCGTCGAGCTTCGGGTTCGCATCGCGCCACTGCCGCGCCGTCCGGCCAAAGAGCGCGACATTCAGCAAATCCGCCTCGCTCGCGTAAGTCATCGCCGCCTGCGCGGACGTCACCTCGGGCGGGATGAGGTGCTCTTTTATCGCGTCGGTGTGGATGCGGTAATTCAGCTTCGTCAGCGTGCGATTGAGATTCCAAGCCAGCGAAAGCCGCCGGCTCTCGTCCTCCTTGAGCCGCTGAAATTCCTTGATGAGATACAGCTTGAACTCGACGGAAATCCACGACGCGAACTCGAACGCGATGTCCTTGTGCGCGTAAGTGCCGCCATAGCGCCCGGCCTTCGACACGATGCCGACCGCGCCAGTGCGTTCAATCCACTGCTTCGGCGTGAGGGCGAAACTGTTCAGCCCGGCCAACATTCTAATTCCGTCGAATTCGACGGGATTAAAACCGGGGTTATGAAGCCGCTCCCAGACGCCGAGAAACTCGACGGTGTTCCGATTGCGCAGCCAGTTGCGGATGAGGTCGTCAGACGCATCGGCATTTTTGAAACGCGCGATGTCGGTGA
>JANMLS010000342.1:0-9077 GCA_031372675.1 Verrucomicrobiaceae bacterium | reverse complement strand
GGAGTTCTACGTCTATCATTCCGGCAACAACAAGGAGATGGCTGCTTCCGTGGAGCACATCCGCAAAGTGTATGAATACTTCAAGGACAAGGACTGGCAGAACTTCGACGCGGCAATGCTCAAGACTCATCTGGCCTTCCTCACGGAGAACCCAATCCGGGGCGTCCCGGTGACTGCACTCGGCGAAAAAGCGGGCCGGAATGATACGCTCAAGACTTTTAAGACGACGTTGGCCAACTACTCGGAACGATTCAACAAAGGCCAGACATCAGCCATGCCTTTCCCCGTTTTGCCCTCACACGAAATGACCGAGGCGCGCACCCGTGGCGGTAGGCAAATGCGCGGCCCCGAAGTCGCGAAGAGCTTCAATCTCGACATGGCGAACTGGAACTTCCCCGCCGTGCAGCCCGCGAAAATGGAGCATCGCAAAGGAATGCTCACGCACCCCGCATGGCTCATCGCCTTTGCCGCAAACACCGCCACCGACCCCATCCGACGCGGGAAATGGGTGCGGGAAAAACTGCTCGCTGGTACCGTGCCGGATGTGCCCGTGACCGTGGACGCGGTGATTCCCGAAGACCATCACAGCACGCTGCGCGGTCGCTTGGAGAAAGTGACCAAAGCGGAGTATTGCTGGGGCTGCCATGAGCGGATGAATCCGCTGGGACTGAGCTTTGAGATGTATGACGACTTCGGGCGCTTCCGCACGGCGGAGTCGCTGGAGCACCCGGATAACCTCGTCAAAAAGATGCCCGACAAAGGCTCTCCGCAAGACGACCTGCGGGACATTTACAAAACCCTGCCGGTGGACACCAAAGGCCAGCTCGTTGGCACGGACGACAAGAATCTGGATGGCGAAATCAAAGACGCGATTGATTTGACCGAACGCCTCGCGAAGTCCGCGAAGGTGCGCCAGTCCATCATCCGCCACGCCTTCCGCTATTTCATGGGGCGCAACGAATTTCTCTCCGACTCGAAGACGCTCATGGACGCCGACCAAGCCTACGTAAAAAGCGGCGGCAGCTTCGATGCGGTCATCGTCTCGCTGCTCACTTCCGACTCATTTATCTACCGCAAACCAACCAACCAATAACTCACTTATCGCCCGCAGATTCCGCAGATTCCGCAGATTAGATTTATCCTGAATCTGCGTAATTTGCGAAATCTGCGGGCAAAACAAAACCTATGAAAACCAGAAGAGACTTTCTCAAATCCACCATCCTCGGCGCGGGCGCACTTTCACTCACGCCATACTTCAACGCCTTTGGCGCGGCACCCGCAGCGAGCGGATTCCCAAAGCGATTCGTCTTCATCCGCAAATCCAACGGTGAGCGGCCAAGCGAAGTCGCACTGCCCACTTTCTCCGCGAAGGACAAGGCGCTCGATGAAAAGAAGCAGGCGCTGGAAGTGGACCTGCGCGACAAGGAACTGCCGCTCTATCTGCGGGCGCTCGACAAGCACAAGGCCAACCTCTGCCTCCTCCAGGGCCTCTCCTGCACGATGAGCGAAAACGGGCATTACTCGTTTTCATCC
The DNA here is from genome assembly GCA_031372675.1 of Verrucomicrobiaceae bacterium. Lineage (GTDB taxonomy): Bacteria > Verrucomicrobiota > Verrucomicrobiia > Chthoniobacterales > Chthoniobacteraceae > SXWH01. Next base: position 7,544 of record JANMLS010000342.1, on the reverse strand, counting down.
ATCATGGGTGCCTACAAATCGAACCGCAATTCGCTCAGCGGCATCAAGCGCGCGACAATTGATTTCGAGATGGCGAAACTTTTCCCGTCGCCCTTCGGCCACATCGAGCTGTCGCTCACCGGCGACTACTCCAAATTCCGCAGCGGCATCGTGTCCGGCTACTCCGCGTCCGGCCCGCACCAGCGGAACTATTGCTACGCCGACCCGCAGACCGCTTTCAACGAACTCTTCCGTGCCGTCACCAATCCCGGCGCAGTGGACTCCGACAACGCGATGCTCAATTTTTTGGAGAAGGAGGAGTCGTTCAAAGAGCGCATCCTGCAAGGCTACGAAAAACAAAAACTCAGCAGCCACATCAGCTCCATCGAAGGCATCCAGGCGCGCAATTTGAAGCTCTCGAAAATGGCCGGCTCCATCGCCAAGCACATCCCGAAGATTGGGAAAATCCACGCCGACGGCGGGCTGAACGCCAGCTCGCCGGAGAAAGAGGAAGCGATGACCGACGTGCTCATCGCCGCCCTCATCACCGGCCTCACGAACGTCGTCACCTTCACCATTGATGAGCTTTCCACGCCCGTGCGCGGACTGCCCGGCAACGAAAGCGACCGCATCTCCATCCACGCCATCGGCCACAACGAAAGCTACGGCGGAGTCCCCGCCGACAAAATCCGCGAGAACATCCGCATCGGCCACATGCGCCAGGTCGCCCGCATCGTCGAGCGGCTGAAAGCCGAGCCGGAGGGCAAGGGGACGATGTTCGACAACACGATGATTATGTATTTCCCCGAAGGCGGCGAAACGCACCACGGACACGGCATAGAAGCGCCCTTCGTCATCCTCGCGGGCAACAACTGCTCGCTCAACATGGCAGGCCGCTACATCCGCCTGCCGCAGCACGGCACCGAAGGCCACAAAACCATCGGCAACTTTTACACCACGCTGCTCAACGCCCACGGCAACCCCATCAAACACTACGGCGACCTCGACCTCGAAATGTCGCGCAAGAAGCTGGAGCAGACCGGCGCAATCAAGCAGTTCCTCGCGTGAGTGCGCATCTTTTCCGCTGGCTCTGCTGCTTGCTGGGCTTTGTCGCGCTGGGCCGCGCTGAGGTGATTGATTGCCACGTCCACCTTTGGGACATCGCGCGGCCTGCGGGCCTTGGCTGGATTAAAAAGGACGACAAAATCCTCAATCGCTCCTTCCTCCCTGCTGACCACAAGCCTGTCGCAAAGGCGAATGGCGTGAGCGGTATCGTCGTCGTGCAAGCGGGCCAAAGTCTGCCGGATAACCAGTGGAACCTCGACATCACCGCGCACAACCCGCAGCTCTATCGCGGCATCGTCGGCAACCTCTCCGAAATCATCGGCACGCCTGCTTTCAAACCGCTCTTTGAAAAACTCTGCGAAGACCCGCGCTATGTCGGCTACCGGCTCTCCGGGCGCTATCAGGAAAAACTCAGCGACGCCCTTTTCGACGACCTGCGCCTCACCGCGCAGAAAGGCCGCACGGTGGATTTCCTCGTCGGCGGCTACCGCTTCGAGGACATCGCCGAAATCGCCCGCCGCGTGCCGGACCTCCGCATCATCCTCGACCACTTCGGCGGCGTGAAACTGAACGGTTTGCTGCTCGATGCCGCATGGGTCGCGCAATTTCGCACCGTCTCCGGCAACAAAAACATCCACTGCAAAATCTCCGCAATGTTTGGTCGCTGGGAAAAGCAACCCGCACCGCAAGACCTCGCGCTTTACAAAGAAGTGCTCGACCTCGCCTTCGAGTGCTTTGGCGAAGACCGCATCATCTACGGCAGCGATTGGCCGGTGACGGAAGCCACCGCCGACTACGCCGCCGTCCTCCGCCTCACCCGCGCCTACTTCGACGCCAAAGGCCCCGCCATTTCCGCAAAACTATTCCACCAAAACGCCGCGAAATTTTACGGACTGCAAAAGCCGATAGCTCCGCGATAGCCAGCCGTAGCTCACGCCGCCCGGAAGGAGCCGGTAGGCAGTCTGGACACCGGAAGTGCAGACCCGAAACACCCCGAAGCGAAGCCGTGGAGTGCGGGAACTTGTTCCCGCCGTGGCTTGCGGGACTTGTCACGCAAAGAGCCGTGGCAACGGTTTGCAGCTTTGCAAGCGAGGCTCGGCGCGACAAGTCGCTTGAGTGACGGCGGGAACGAGTTCCCGCACTCCACGGCGCTTTGCGTTCCTGCACACGACTTTTCGGGAGTTGCCTAAAGCCGGGGCGCGGTGGCGAGGTTTGCGTGCTGGGTTGTATTTTCAGAAATCTGCGCGTCCGGGACATTTTTCTCGCGTTGAATGGCCCGCTTCGGGCATGGCTTGGTGCTCGTTATGGCAGTTCAGTTTTTCGATACTTATATGCGGAAGTTGGAAACCTTCGTCCCGCTCGATCCCGCCGGGAAAGTGGTGAAGCTGTACACTTGCGGGCCGACGGTTTATAATTACGCGCACATCGGAAACTTCCGCGCTTATGTCTTCGAGGACTTGCTCCAGCGGCATTTGGAGGCGAGGGGATACGATGTGTTTCGCGTGATGAATCTCACCGATGTGGACGACAAGACGATTCGCGGCTGCCGCAATCTCGGCGTGCGGCTTGCCGATTTCACGAAGACATTTAAGGACGCATTCTTCGCCGACCTTGAGACGCTGCGGATCAAAAAGGCGCAGGCATTTCCCGCAGCGACGGATTACGTGGAGCGGATGATCGAAATGATCCGCGACTTGGAAGGGAAGGGGATCGCGTATCAGGCGGATGATAAGTCGCTTTATTTCCGCATCAGTAAGTTTGCCGACTACGGCAAACTCGCGCATTTGAATCTCGAAGAACTCCGCCCAAGTGGTCGCATCGCAAACGACGAATACGAAAAGGAAAGCGTGGGCGATTTCGCGCTTTGGAAAGCATGGGACGAGGCCGACGGCGATGTGCGCTGGGATTCGCCGTGGGGACCAGGCCGGCCCGGCTGGCACATCGAGTGCAGCGCGATGGCCACAGCGCTGCTCGGCGATGAGCTGGATATTCACTGCGGCGGCGTGGATAACATTTTCCCGCACCACGAAGCAGAGATCGCGCAGACGGAATCCTGCACGGGGAAAAAATTCGTCCGCAACTGGCTGCACTGCGCGCATTTGATGGTGGACTCGCAGAAGATGTCGAAGTCGCAGGGGAACTTTTTCACGCTCCGCGATTTGGTGGATAAAGGATGGAGCGGACGCGAGATTCGCTACGCGCTCATCACGGTGAACTACCGACTTCCGCTCAACTTCACGCTCGACGAAGGACTCCCCGCCGCACGCTCCGCACTTGGGCGGATTGATGAATGGACGCGCCGCCTTGCCGAAACCGCAGCCTCCGCGCAGCCCGCTACGCTGGCACCGGAAATGGCCGCGCTCGTGGAAGGCTTCTTCACCGCGCTCGACGATGATTTGAACATCTCCGGCGCGATGGGTCAGTTGTTCGACCTCCTTCGCGATACCAACCGTGCGCTCGACTCCGGTGCGCTCGATGCCGCAGGTGCCGCCGCCGTCCACGCCGCATGGCAGCGCATGAACTCCGTCCTCCGATTCGAGGCCGACGCCGTGGAAATCCCCACCGAAGTCACCGAACTCCTCGCGCAACGACAGGCCGCACGCGCCGCGAAAAACTGGGCGGAATCCGACCGCCTTCGCGACGCCATCGCCGCATTTGGCTGGGTCGTGAAAGACAGCAAGGATGGCGCGAAACTCTCGCCGAAATAAAACTACTTTACCGCCAAGACCATGACTTTTCCACCGGCAGACTTCCTCGACTTAAACCGCTCCGAGCACCGGATGCTCTTTGATCAATCCGTGAATGCGTGGGACGCGCTCAAGCAAATCCCCAGCTACCTGCAATTCCGCCTCAAGCCGCAAATCCTCGGTCGGCTCGTCGGCAAGCCATTCATCAGCGGCGCCGTCTTCATCGGCAAAGGCACCGTCGTCGAACAAGGCGCGATGGTCAAAGGCCCGGCGTGGATTGGCGAAGGCTGCGAAATACGCAACGGCGCATACATTCGCGAAAATGTGATCATCGGCAGCGGCTGCGTCATCGGCAATTCCTGCGAACTCAAAAACTGCATCGTGTTCGACGAAGCGCAAATCCCGCACTTCAACTACGTGGGCGACAGCATCCTCGGCCACCGCGCACACCTCGGCGCGGGCGCCGTTTTGAGCAACGTAAAACTCGACCACACAGAAATCATCATCTCCACCCCGGAAGGACTTATCCCCACCGGGCTGAAAAAATTTGGCGCTCTCATCGGCGACCGCGTCGAAGTCGGCTGCAATTCCGTGCTCAATCCCGGCAGCATCATCGGGCGCGACTCGGTGATTTATCCCGGCACCGTCTGGCGCGGAATCGCCCCGGAGTCCTCCGTGGTAAAGACGCACTTCTCGCGGGAAGTGATCGAGCGCCGCTCAAAGTAGCCGCGCTCGGATTTCGTGCGCTCACGGGATGTGCGGTTTTTCCCATCGTCGCGCCTAACATCGGCGGGTGCGCTTGGTTTCACGGAGGTCTATGTCGCATGTTTCAGACATCCTCGCGCCCGCCGACCTCCGGCGAATCAGCAATCTTCAAGTGCTGGCGCGTCAGGTCGTGGAGGGATTCACCACGGGGCTGCATCGCTCGCCGCACAAAGGATTCTCCGTCGAGTTCAAACAGCATCGCCAGTATGTTCCGGGCGATGAAATCCGGCGGATTGATTGGCGCGTCTTTGCGCGGAGCGACCGCTATTTTATCCGCGAGTACGAAGAGGAGACGAATCTGCGCAGCACGCTCATCGTGGACCGCTCCGGCTCGATGGCGTATGGCGGCGATGCTGCGGGGAAGGTGAGCAAGTTTGACTACGCGACGCGCCTCGCTGCGTGTCTGAGCTATCTCATGCTCCAGCAATCCGACGGCGTGGGGCTGGTGACTTTTGATGCGAAAATCCGCCGCTACATTCCCGTGCGTTCGCGGGCCAGCCATCTGCGCGTCATCCTCGATGAGCTGGAGCAGAGCAAGCCGGGCGAGGATACGGAGCTTGGGCGCGTGTTTCATGATCTCGTGCCGATGCTGCACCGGCGGGGGCTGCTCGTGATCATCAGCGACTGTTTCGGCGAGGTGGCGAATTTCCTCAAAGCGCTCGCCCATTTCCGCCACGCACGGCACGAGATCATCGTGTTTCAAATTTGGGACCGCGATGAGTTGGACTTCCCGTTCAAAGGCTGGACCCAGTTTGAGTGTCTGGAAAAAGCCGGGCTGAAGCACATGATCGATCCCGTGACGCTGCGGCAGGCTTACATGGAAAACTTGGAGCGCTTCCGCAACGAACTCACGCTCGGATGCAGGCGGCATAAAGTGGACCTCGTTCCGTTTTGCACCGACGAGCCTTATTCCAACGCGCTCGCCGCATACCTCAGCAGGAGACTCGCGCGATGACTTTCCTAAACGCCGCCCTCGTTGCCGGTGCCGCTGCGCTTTCCATCCCGGTCATCATCCATCTTTTCCACAAGAGCCGCTTCAAGGTGGTGAAATGGGGTGCGATGCACTTGCTGGAAAATGTCATCCGCACCAACCAGCGCCGCGTGCGCATGGAGCAATGGATTCTGCTGGCGATTCGCTGCGTCATCCCCGTGCTGCTCGCATTCGCAATGGCGCGGCCTATTTGGGAAGGAGCGAGTCCGCTGCTCGGCGATGCACGCGCCAGCACCGTCGTGCTGCTGGACAACAGCTACTCGATGCAGGCCGCGCGTTCCGGCGCGGTGAATTTCTCGCTCGCAAAAGACAACGTGCAGCAACTCATCGCGACGATGCAAAACCGCAGCGAAGCCCACGTCGTGCTGATGGGGCAAGGCGGCCACGGCCTGCTCGACGCGCCGACTTACGACCTCTCCCGCATCACGCAAGCGCTGGGAAAAACCACGGCGGGCTACGGAGCCGCACGCATCCCGCAGGCGCTGGATTTCGCGGCAGGCACGCTGGAGACGATGCACGAGCCGGTGCGCCAGATCGTGATGATGACAGACTTCCAGCGTGTGAGTTTTGACCCGGCGGAGGACAAGCTCATCGCTGCCGCGCTCGACCGGATAAAGAAGCAGCCCTTTCCCGCGAGCGTCACGTTTTGGGATGTCGGGCAGGATGTGAAAGAGAACGTCGCCATCGAATCGCTCGACTTCTCGAAGCTGATGATCGGCGTCGGCCAGAAGATCGAGATTCGCGCAAACCTGCGCAACTTCGGCGCGGCAAACTTTCAGGACTTGCGCGTGACGCTCAAGGTGGACGGCAAAGACAAGAGCACCTCGCAAATCGGGTTGGGGCCAAGCTCCAGAGCGCAGGTTCTTTTTACCCACGCATTTGAAACCGCAGGCTCGCACGTCTTGGAAATCTCCACGGAGCCGGACGCACTCGCCGCCGATAACTCCATCCTCGCCAGCATCCCCGTGCGCGACCGCATTCCTGTCCTCCTCGTGGACGGCGCACCCGGCGATACGCCCGACGACATGAAAAGCGAAACCGGCTATCTCCAGATCGCCCTCTCGCCGTTCATGGCTGGAAAAGTCGAGCAGGCCGATCTCCTGCAAACCCGCATCGTCACAGATGCAGACCTCACCGCTAAAATGATCGCGGAGAGCCAGCTCGTCGTCCTCGCAAACATCTCGCGACTCCGCGACGAACAGCTCAAGGCGCTCGAAGACTTCGTGCGCAGCGGCGGCGGGCTGCTTGTTTTTCCCGGCGATAAAACGGATGTCGCTTGGTGGAACGCTGCATTCTCAAAACTCGCGCCGCTGCCGCTCGCCGGCATTGCAGGAGGCTTGAGCGAAAGTGCGCCCTCGATGGGAATCACCGCGCAGCGTTTTGAAAATCCCGCGCTCGAACTTTTCAACGACCCGCGCAACGGCACGATGAGCGAGGCCGCGCTGAAAGCATGGTTCCGTATGCGCCCGCCGGAAACCAGCGGCGGCCCGCGCGACCCCGTGGTGCTTGCGCGGCTCGATAGCGGCGATCCGTTTTTGGCCGAGAAGCCGTTTGGCGAAGGCCGCGTCATCGCATGTGCGACCGCAGCAGACGCCGACTGGAGTAATCTCCCCGCGCGTCCATTCTACCTCCCGCTCGTCCAGCGGCTTTGTGTCTATCTTTCCTCCAATGTCCATCCGCCCCGCAACCTCGAACTCGGCCAGCAGCTCATCAGCTTTCTCCCTGCGGATGCTGCGGGAAAAAAGGCGCTCATCACCGGGCCGGATGGCCTGTCTGTGGAGGTTCCCATTCAGAAAAAAGAAACGCGCGGAGTGCTGGAGTACGGCCCCGTTTTCAAACCCGGACTCTACACGCTCACAGCACCGGGCGGCTTGGTGACGCACTTTGTTTTCAACTCGGATCGCCGCGAATCCGATCTCGCCCGCCTCACGCCGCAGGAAATCAACGACCTCGCGAAATCGCACGATGTGCCCGTCGTCCGCACCCTCGAAGAATACCGCCAGCTCGATCACCGCAAACGCTTCGGCACCGAGCTATGGAAATGGTTTTTGTGGGCG
>JANMLS010000331.1:0-11011 GCA_031372675.1 Verrucomicrobiaceae bacterium | reverse complement strand
GCTGCTTGCAGAATTTGTCATCATCGAATGCGGCGGTGAGCGGCAGCGTGACCATCGCCACCGGCCAAACGACGGCCACCGTCAATGTGAGCGTGCTCGATGACGCGCCCATCGAAAGCACGGAGACGGTCATCGTCACTCTCACGCCGAGTGCGGGCTACATCGTCGGCGGCGCAGCGAGCGCGACGGTGAACATCACCGACAATGACGCTGACGTGGCGTGGGTGCAGCAGCCCACCGTCACCTACGCCACGCACGGCAGCACGCAGGTGAAGCTGGATATTTATCTGCCAAAGAATCCGCCTGCCGGGCCGCTGCCGGTCTTTATCTGGATCCCCGGCGGCGGCTGGAGCACGGTCACGCACACGAACATCACCGACCAATACCGCGCCTTCACGGCGGATGGTTTCGCGGTGGTGAGCATCGGGCACATCAACAGCACGGAGCTGAAATGGCCCGCGCAAATCCAAGACTGCAAAGCGGCGGTGCGCTGGCTGCGGGCAAATGCGGCGACGTATAATTTCGATGTCACACGCTTCGCCGTGTGCGGCAGCAGCAGCGGCGGGCACTTGGCCGCGATGCTCGGCACCACGGGCGGCGTGCGCCATGTGACGGTCGGCGGGACGACGGTGGACTTCGTCGGCGAAGGCGCGAGCAATCCCACGATGAGCGATGCCGTGCAGGCCGTCGTGCCCATCATGCCGCCAACTCATCTGCTGTGGGCGGACCATTTTTTCACGTCGAGCATCCCGGATAAAAACGGGCCGACTTCACCGCAGTCGCAGCTCGTCGGCTTCCCCGTGCAGACCGTGCCGGAGCTGGTCACCACGGCCATCCCACAGACCTTCATCAGCGCCAGCACGCCGCCATTTTTCATCACACAGGGCACGGCGGATACCTTCGTCACTTTCAATGCCAGCGAGCTGCTGAACCAAGCACTGGTGAGGGCTGGGCGCAGTTCTACATTCTGGACCACGGTCGGCGGCGGGCATGATGGCAGCACGCGGGAGAACACGGAAAACATCCTGCTCATCCAGCAATTTTTGAAGCGCACCATCCTCGGCGACTCGACCAACGCGCTGCCCATCACGAGCTTCACCGCCTCTGCGCTGAGCGGTGCGGCGCCACTCACGGTGAACTTCAATGGCAGCGCCTCCAGCGACCCCGATGGCAGCGTGACGAAGTATGCGTGGAGCTTTGGAGAGAACGACGGCGCGAATAATGCCACCGCCAGCTTCACCTACACCACGCCCGGCATTTATCCCGTGACGCTGGCCGTGCGCGATGCACTCGGCGCGTCGGCTTCCGTGGTGCAACACATCACCGTGCTCGCCAGCACACCCGCGAGCGGCACGCCGCCCACCGCTGCGGTGGATGCGCCCACGGAAGGCCTCGTGCTCACCCGCCCCGCGCATCAGCTCGTGCAGGCCAGCGCGGCGGATGCGGACGGCACCATCGTCGCCGTGGAGTTCATCCTCGATGGGCAAAGCATGGGCTTCGACCGCGCGGTGCCGTATCTTTATACTTGGGGAAATCTCGCCGCTGGCACGCACACCGTCAGCCTGCGCGGCTACGACAGCAGCGGCAATGTGACGCTCACACCGACGCCCGTGACCTTCTATGTCGAGGATGTCGTCACGCTGCCCGCCGTAAGCATCACCGCGACGGACGCGACGGCGGCGGAGCCAAGCAACAGCGGCACTTTCACGCTCACTCGCAGCGGCTCCACTACAGCGGCGCTGACTGTGAATTTTGCCATCACCGGCACGGCGACAAGTGGCACGGACTACACCGCCCTCGGCACGAGCGTGAGCATTCCCGCAGGGCAAGTGAGCGCGACAATCATCGTCGCACCGCTTGATGACACGAGCATCGAGAGTAGCGAGAGCATCATCGCCACGCTGAGCGCGAGTGCGGCTTACACGCTCGGCTCGCCATCCAGCGCGACGATTACTTTGGCCGACAACGACACCGTGCCCGGCGCACCGACCATCACGCTTTCATCGAGTGACAGCGTCACCGCCGAGACCACCGGCGTCAACAACGCGAGCATCACTTTCACCCGCAGCGGCGCGACGACGAGTGCGCTCACGCTGGCCCTCGCCTTCAGCGGCACCGCGACCAATGGCGCGGATGCGAACGTGCCCGCGACCGTCACCATCAACGCGGGCCAAGCCTCCGCCACGCTCACCATCGCCGCGCTCAATGACACACTCATCGAGGATGCGGAGACGCTCGTCGTCAGCCTCGCGCCGAGCGCGAACTACCTCGCGGGCATCCCGGCAAGCATCGGCGTGCTCATCAATGACAACGACAACGCCGCGCCCATCGTCACGGAAAACGTCGTCTTTGTCACCCGTGGCGGGTCCAGCACGCAGCTCGATGTTTATCGGCCCGCGACCGGCACGGGGCCGTGGCCGGTGCTCATTTATTACCCCGGCGGCGGCTGGTCCATTCAGGACGAAGACGCCATCACCGCGCTCTACACGAACCTCACCGCCAGCGGTTACGCCGTCGTCAGCGCGGACTACGTCAGCAGCAACACCGTGAAATGGCCGGGGCAGATTCAGGATGCGAAAGCCGCCGTGCGCTGGGTGCGTGCGAATGCGGCGACGTATGGCTTTGACCCCACGCGCATCGGCGTGAGCGGCGGCAGCAGCGGCGGCCACATCGCCGCGTATGTCGGCGTTTCCGGCGGCTTGAAAACCGCGCGCATCGGCAGCGAAGTCGTGGACCTCGTCGGCACTGTCGGCGGGAACTTCGATCAAAGCGATGCGGTGCAGGCCGTGACTGATTTCTTCGGCCCCACCGACCTGCTCGTGATGGACCACTACCCCACGCCCGGTGTCGCGGACCACAATGCGGCGAACTCGCCCGAGAGCGGCCTCATCGGCTTCGCCATCCAGACCGTGCCGGAAAAAACCGGCACCGCGAACCCCATCACGCTCATCCGTCCCGGCCTGCCGCCGATGTGGATTACGCACGGCAGCGCCGATGCGCTGGTGAATTTCAATCAAAGCGAGCTGCTGAATGCCGCGCTCGTCAAAGCCGGGCAGCCCGTCACTTTCTGGCCCGTGCAAGGCGGCGGCCACGGGCCGGGAGTGAGCGATTCGCAGGAGGTTATCACCTTGATGAAAGTCTTCCTCGACCGGCATCTCAAAGGCATCACCACGAACGCGCTCCCCGTCGCCGCCTTCACCGCCAGCACGCTCAGCGGCACCGCGCCGCTCACCGTGAACTTTGAAGCCAGCGCCTCTTTTGATCCCGACGGCACCGTGACCAAATACGCATGGTCCACCGGCGACGACGAAGGCTACGCCGGCCTCAGCGCCAGCCACACCTACGCGCTGCCCGGCATCTACCCGCTCTGCCTCAGCGTGCGCGACGACCACGGCGGCACCGCGAGCATCATCGCAAACGTCATCGTCACGCCCGCGAACACCGCGAGCGCGACACCGCCGAGCATCACCATCACTGCCCCCACCGATGCCTTCATGTATGCCCGCACCGGCGACCTCAGCCTGCAAACCACCGCCACCGCGAACGGCGGCGCGACCATCGCGAGCGTCGAGTATTTCCTCAACGGCCAACCCATCGCATGGGACAGCAAACCGCCCTACAACACCACCCTCGGCCACCTCGCACCCGGCGCCTACACCGCCACGGCGCGTGTGAGCGACAGCACCGGCGCGGCCACGCTTTCCACGCCCGTGAGCTTCCACGTCTTCGGCGAAGCAGATGTGTTCCCACTCCCATCGCTGTCCTCGGGAGTCTTCGGCGCGAGCTGCTACCGCTTCACCGACGGCACGCTGACTTACACCTTCGAGCGCAGCGACGACCTCACGACGTGGACGCCCTTCACACCGACGCAAACACTCCTCATCAACGGCCCCCAAATTCAGCACCTGCAAGCCACCGACCCGCTCAGCGCCAGTGGAGTTTCACGTCGCTTTTTAAGAATCAAAATCTCACCGCAGCCGTAGCATGGGACCTGTGATGGAAATTCGGATCGTGTGATGTTTGACTGAGGTGGGCGAACCATGAACACGAGCGAGGCACGCGTGCCTCGACTTGTAGAACCACACCTCTTAGAAGTTGGTTGCCATTTTACATCGGTAATCCGATTGAAATTTCCGGCGCGTTCATAGTGCTGGCTTTTCTCTTTTCAAAGGACTGTCCCCAGCTTCGCGCTTTATTTTCAGCGGGATGAAGTGGTGAGTTTTTCCGCCGCCGTTGTCGGCGACTAGGATGAGGCTGCGGGTGCCGTCGGTGAGCTTGGGGCCGAGGGTCATACCTTCGTAGTTGATGGTTCCGGTGAGGCGTTCGTAGAGCAGATGTTTCTTTGCGAGCTTGATGCTTCCGGCGTCGGCGAGGGATTTGATTTCTGAAATGTCGGTGGCTTCCGTGTAGCCCACTTGGAAAATGCGGATGCCGAGGCCCAGCGTGACGACGCGCTCCAGCACGATGAGTTCGCCGTCGGGCAGCAGCACCATTTCCGTGACTCCGGTGCCTTCGCGGGCGAGCGATGGCTCGGTGCGGTATGCGAACTGGCCGGATGGCGCGAGCTTCGCATTGAAGCGCTGCAAGCGGATGAGTGCGCCGCTTTCCCGGTTGCTCACGGGGCCATCGCATTTCAGCGCGTCTTCGTTGGCGGTCCAGAGTTCGCGGCGGGTGTCGTCCCACGCGAGGGATTCGAGGCTCTTGTTGCCGCGTGCCTCGTGGAAAATTCGCGGCACTTCGACGCGAAACTTCGCGCCGCCCGCGAGGTCGAATCCGATGATTGCGTTGCGCTTTTCGGTGCTGATGAAAAAGCGGTCCTTGCCGGGCATGTAGATGAGGCCCTCGAAGTCGGATTCATCGGTCGCCAGCGCGATCTTTTTTCCAAACTCAGCATCGGAAATGCGCCCGCTCTTTGCGTCCACATTGAGCAGGAGCGGGATGAGGTTTTTCTGCCGGTTGGAGACGACGAAAAAGCGGTTGTCGCGAATCCATGTGATCGCGCTGAGGTCCGTCCCGCCGTCCCACTCCACGGCGAGTTCCGATTGCCCGGCGACGGCTTCGATTGTGATTTCGGCGGCGGCGGAGCAGGGGAGGGCGATGAGTGCGAAAAGGAATCGTTTCACGGCATTACTTCGCGTTGTCCGGGAGACGGTCGAAATACTTCTGGATCGCGCCGTGGTAGCCGGGCGGGATGCGCTCGTTGCGGATGGCTTCGGCGACGCCTTCTTTTACCGCGCGGACTGCTTCCTGATAATCCGCAGCCTTGTTGCCCGTCTCGCCGACGCCTTCTTCCTTCCACTGCATGAGCAGCTTTCCTGCGCCGAGCTTGGCCTTGTCTTTCTCGTCCTTGGTGGCGGTCTTCGCGGTGAGGTCTTCGCCCACGGTGCCACCTTGCCCGATGCCGGGATTGTTGCCGGATTTCCCCTGTCCTTCGCCTTCGCCCTTGCCTTGTTCTTCACCCTCTCCTTCGCCCTGTCCCATCCCGTTTTTCGCCATCAATTCCTTGTAGAGCTTTTCGTAATCCTTCATCGAGTCCGCGCCTGCTGCGTCCTTGCCGTCGAGCTTTCCGGCTTCGTTGAGCTGCTTTGCTTTCGCGAGATTTTGAAGCGCTTCCTCCAAGTTGTTTGCGTCGCCAAATTTTTGCGCGAGGGCTTCGAGTTCTTCCTTGGAAAGATTCAGCGAATCCGCCGCAGCTTGCAGCGCTTCTTTCGCTGCGGCTTTGTCCTTCGCCATGCCGAGCTGCTCCAGCGCGCGCTGCAACGCTTCATTCGCGCCATTTGCTCCGAGTTGCTGGCGCATCTGGTTCGACATTTTTGCCAGCTCCTTCGCGAGCTTTTCAGCCTGCTGTTTTTTTTCCGCGCCCTCGGGCATTGCGGCGATTTGCTCCATCTTTTTCTTCGCCTCTTCGATTGCCTGCTTCAGCGCGGATGCGTCGCCTTTTTTCAGTTTATCGAGCATCTTCTTCATCTCTTGGGCCTGCTCGCGCTCGCCGAATTCCTGCGCTGTACGCTCCAAGTTCTCGGCCATCTTCGGAAGGTCGGCGGTGTTCTTTTTCCAAAGCTCGGAGATTTCCTGCGTGCTCTCTTTCAGCTTCTTTGCGTTCTCCGCAGTCTCGCGCGGTTTCATTTCCTTGAGCGAGCGGTCCAGCTTTGCGAGGGCTTGCTCGACTTGCTCCTGCATCGCTGCGCCTTTCTCTTTCAGCTCCGTAGTGCGAAGCTCGGTGAGCTTTTTAGAATCAATCAGCTTCTCCTCTAACTTTGCCTTTTCCTCGCGTGCTTGATTCATGCGGAGCGGGTCCAGTTGCGGAAGCCACGCGATGCCCGCCGCGAGCACTGCGAGAGACAGTAGGATATTTCCCGCGCTGCGCTGCCAGCGAAAGGGGACTAGCGCCGACGGCTGGATTTTTGCCGCCGCAGCCTCCGCTTGTTCGCAGAGAACCGGGGCAAATTCCGGCGGGTTATCGCGCATCATCAGCGTGGTGAGAAAGATGTCTTTGGTGCCTGCTTCGTGGTCGGCGAGATGCGCTATTTCTTCCACCGCCGGACGCCGCGACATCGCGAGCGCGATCAAAAATCCTGTGAGCGGAACTGCGGCGATCCATTCCCAGCGAAACCACTCGCCGGGCAGCAGCCCGCCCAGCCTCGAAGTGAGCAGCGCGACTATCGCAATCGCCGCGAGCAAAATCACCGAGCGGGAAAACCGCGCACCCATCGCAGCAAGCCGGAACCGCGTTGCAGTGCGGGACAAAAGAAGATCGGTCGCGGGAAGTTTCACAGTGCGGACATTAGATGCGACACACGCCAGTGACAACGTCGCGCTTTCCTGCTCGCCATTTTTCCGTCGCGGGGTTCTATCGGACTTCGCCATGTATTATCTCAACGAAGAGCCAAAGCGTTCGCCCCTGCGCCCGATTCTGGTCGTCGTGCTCCTGCTCGTCGGCGTGTATTTTGGGCTGGAAAAATGGTCGCCACGCACGCTGGAGCGACTGCGAATTTGGGTGACGACGGACAATGCGGCGCAGGGCGTCGTGCCAGAAATCCCCGTGGAACCAGCTCCGAAAGCTACTGAAGCTGCGCCTAAAAAAGCGCTGCCAGAAACCACGCCCACGCCGACGACCGGAGCGAATCCATCCGGCAGCATCGACAAAAACGCGCAAGTGGCCGTGTTGCTTTATCACCGCGTGGAGGCAAATGCTTCGCCCGCGCTCCGCATCTCACCCGCTGTTTTCGAGGAGCACATGCAGAAGTTGAAAGACGCAGGCATCACCGTGATTTCGATGCAGGATTTCCTCGCATGGAAGCGCGGCGAAAAATCCATCCCTGCCCGAAGTGCGCTCATCACGATTGATGACGGCTTTTCATCCACGTTCGATGTCGCCCGCCCAATCCTCAAGAAATACGGCTATCCGTGGACGTGCTTTGTTTACACAAACTTCATCAGTCGTGGCAGTGCGCTGACTTGGGAGCAGCTTGCGCAGTTGCGCGACGAGGGCGTGGAAATCGGCTGCCACAGCCATTCCCACGCAAACCTCCGCGACACGCAGGGCAGGCCGCCGGAGCTTTATGAAGAATGGCTGAAGCAGGAAATCTCAGGCGCAAAACAAACGCTGGAAAAGCGACTCGGCATCCGCTGCGCGACTTACGCATATCCTTTTGGCAGCTACTCGGCGCGTGTGCTGGAGCATGTCAATGCAGCCGGTTTTGAAGCGGCGTTCACTCTCGGAGCCAGCCATATTTCTTTCACCGCGCCATCGGATCGACTCGCTCGCTTTAGCTGGCTCGATGCGCGACCGCAGGATTTCGCGCCCGTCTTTGCGTGGAATGGTCGCGTGCAGTCCGCAGAAGTCGCGCAACAGCCAAGTGCGATCCTGCCGACTGGAGTTGCGACCGTGCAGATTCTCACGCAGCCGCTCGACGGCGAAACCATTCGCGACGCGCAGCCGGTTCTTCGAGCCGATCTTTCCGGCCTTGGAAATATCACCGCGAACACCGTTTCGATCCGTCTCAGCGGCGCGGGGATGATTCCTTTTTCATGGGCCGATGGCGCGAAAACGACCATCTCCGCAAAAGTCCCCAAGCCCCTCGAACCCGGCGAATACACCGCGACTGTGACCTGCATCGCAGACCAAAAGCGCGTGGAAACCCAGTGGAAGTTTCGCGTCGAACTAAAATGACAAGTGCGCTTGCGCTGCTCGCGGCTTGCTGTGCAGTGTCCGCGCACGAATGAAACTGTCGGTCTTTCACCGCACCCAATACGAATACGCCAGCCCGGTGAAGGAGAGCTTCAACGAAGCGCGTCTCCAGCCGATCAGCAATGCACAGCAAGATTGCGAGAGCTTTGAGCTGAAGGTTTTTCCGAACGCAAAAGTTTCCTCTTACAGCGACTTCCACGCGAATTTGCTGCACTACTTCGAGCTGTTCGAGCCGCACTCGACGCTCGTGGTGGAGGGGTTTTCCAAAGTGAGCACGATGCCCATTTTGACGTCACTCGACGCAACGCCGGCCTCGATGGAGCTTCGCCCGCAGTGTCAGCGGATGGAGCGGTGCTTCGATTTTTTGCAGGATAGCACTTACATCGAAAAAAGCCCGGAGGCGTGGAGGCTGGCGCTGGATATTACGGCGGGGATTGATGACATGTGGCAGGCGGCGATTGCGATCATGCGGCATGTCCACGCGAATTTCACCTACGCGCCGCTCACGACTTCGGTGAATACGCACATGCGCGATGTGCTGCGGGATCGGCGCGGAGTGTGCCAGGACCTTGCGCATGTGATGATCGGGCTTTGCAGGGCAATCGGCATCCCGGCGCTGTATGTGAGCGGGTATCTCTACAATGGACCACGCGATCAGCTCATCGGTGCGCAAGCCAGCCACGCTTGGTGCGAGATTTTCCTGCCGGGCACGGGCTGGCGCGGGCTGGACCCGACGAACAACCAGCTCACCGACGAGCGCTACATCAAGCTGGCCGTCGGTGGCGACTACGCCGATGTGCCGCCGCTGCGCGGGCACTACAAAGGCACGAAGGACCGTGTGATGACGGTGGAGGTTTTAGTGGAGTCCTTGTGATTACGCAGGCTCGAAAGCGGAGTCCACGATTCGCGAGAGAACGGTTTCGAGATTCACGCTATCCTTCTGCGCACGCTCGTTGAGCTTGATGTGGTGACGGATCGCGGAGGCCGCAGTTTTTTCCATATCCTCGATAGTCACATGCGTGCGGCCTTTGAGAATGGCGCGCGCTTTGGCACCGAGGAGGATGTATTTGGCGGCGGTGGGCGTTGCTCCGCTTTCGATGTAGCGTTTCGAGAGCGTAGGCGCTTGCTGGAATTCGGGCCGCGTGGCGCAGACGATCTGGACGGCTGCATGGATCAACGATTCTTCGGCAGGGAAATCATGCACAGCACTTCGCAGGGCTTTGATTTCATTTGGCGGTAGAAATTCCTCCAGCTCCGGCAGCACCTCACCGTCGCGGAGTGCGCCTGCTGCGTTGATGCCAAAATGGATGCGCTTATTGGAGGCATCATCGTTTTCCGAACTGGTCGAAGGGCGTGCGCTTGCAAATTGGCGGACTCCCGGCGGAAGCGCGGAGTCTTCGATACCGAAAATCACGACCGTGCCGCCGACGAGCATCGCCATGACGAGCTGACGAATGAGCGCAGCCCGCGCCGCGCTGTCCACGACGAAAGCGTGTTCGAGCTTGGCGATTTTGGCGGGGACTGAATGCACGAGAGCGATGATCTCCGAGTCGCTTTGCAGCCCTTTTGGTGCCTGCGGAATCGCGCTGCTCGCGGCTTCCTCTGTCTCGGATGTTTTGCGGTCGCCGTACTCAAAGATGAGCACGGTGTCGCCGATGCTGATTTCATCGCCGTGGTTGAGGCTCGCGTCGAGAATGCGCACCGTATTCAGGAAGGTGCCGTTGATGCTTTGGAGGTCGCGGAGCATCCATTCTCCCTCGCGGCAGAAAATCTCGGCATGGCGTCGCGATGCCGGGCTTTCGAGCGGGAGGATGATGTCACTCCACGGGTCGCGTCCGATTAAATTTGTGCCCGGTTTGAGTGAGAAAGCGTGACCAAACTGGTCGCCAAGAATGACGCGAAGATGTGGCATGTAGTGGGACTGCTGAGTTAGCAGAAATCGGGCGCGTCAGGTGAATTACAGCGAATCTTCCGCTTCCTTGCGAAGCGTAGGTGATTTTATTTCCTTAATCCACCGCCGCGCCTCCGTGATGTCGCGCCCGGCGAGGTATTTCACAAAGCCGAGAAGGACTTGATCGAGGCTTTCATGCTCGCGGTTTTCGAGCAGCCATTGGCTGAAGCCCTTTGCGTCTTTGCCGGCCCACACTTGGGCGACGGCGGAGATGCCTGCGCGGTTTCCTTTTTCATCCTTTGGCCGCGAGAGCAGCCATTTCATCACCTCCAGCGATTTGCCTTTGGCGGCCCACTGAGTAGCAAAGCGCGACACCACGGTTTCGGTAATCAGCTTGCGGTTTTTGACCCCTTCGAGAAAGCGAATGCCTTCATCCATTCCCGCGCCTTCCACTCGCTGAAAGACAAAGGTGAAGGCTGCGGCTTTTGCATTCGGCTCATTCTCGTCATCAGGCAGGGAGTTGTACCAGTCGGTGAGTCCGGGGATAAATCCGCGAATCAGCACGAAGTCGCGAAGGCCGTTCAGGGCATCGAGAAACTCCGGCGTCGCGGGTTTTGTTCGCTCGATAAGATGCTTCGTCGCCGCGTTCAGATCACTCACTGCCCAGCCGAGCACGAGCGGTCGCAGCATCATCACATCGGATGCAATCGGGACATTGCGATCTTCAATCCACTTCGCTGCTACCAGCGGCGCAACCTCCGCCCAGCCTTGAAGCGCTTTGCGCGCTGGAGTGGTGGTGGACATTGATGAGAACGTGGTGCTTCGGATCGATTCCTTCCCCGACCCCGACTGCGCAGCCGCTTCCTTCACCGCGACTTCGCCGGCAAGGCGACCGTATTGCTCCCAATATAAAGGCCGCTCTGCACTAC